>JBAYUZ010000050.1:0-15047 GCA_041674885.1 Dehalococcoidia bacterium | reverse complement strand
CTCGTCACGCTCATCGCGCTCTTCGCGCGGGCGACCGCCGCTGGTGCGCGGGATGATCCCGGCGATCAGCAGGTGGCGGATGACCTCCTCCGAGAGGCGGAGGCCGGACTCGATCGCGACGGCGCCGGTCGGCGGCATCTTGAGGGTGGTCAGGACGTAGGTGCCCTCGAAGTACTGGCGGATGGGGTACGCCAGGCGGCGCCGGCCCCAGTTGTCGACGGACAGCACTTCGCCGCCCTGCACCGTGACAAGCGCGTTGACGCGCTCGATGGCGTTGGCGACGTCGTCCGCGGGGACGCGCGGACTCACGATGTACAGCAGCTCGTATTCGTTCAAGACAACTCCCTACCGTCGGGACCCAAGGTCGGGCCTCGGGCCGTGGACATCCGCCTCAGCGGCGGCGCCGACGATGCTCAGTGGATCCGGGGCGGCGTGGCCGCTCGGGGCAGCAAGTATAGGGAGCGCCTCAGAGCAGGGTCAACGCACCGCCAGCGGTGGTTGGGCTAGGTCAATTTGGCTGCCAGCAGGAAGGGAGTCGGTCGCCGACCTTTGCGGTCGCATAGCAGTCCGCCTTGCGCTTTGACTCTGCAGCGATGGCCGCCATCCCGGGTTCACCCATCTTGGAGTCTGCAACGACGTAGGTGTCGTGACAGATCTCCTGGCTCGTGTCGGCAACGCGGAATCGGATGCAGAGCGGAACCCGGGCGCCCAAGGGCACCGTCGAGGCGTTCTGTTGCGGCTTGGCAATAACCAACGGGAACGCCACCAGCGTCGGTGCGTACTGCTCGGCGGGAAGGCGCGCCTCGATCTTATCGAGCCGAGCGTTCAGCGAGTCAATGTCTGCTCGGGTCGCGCTGGCACAGGATCCGAAGAGAACCGCAGGGACACACAGAAGCAAGACCCTCAGCACCTGCATGGGATCGCCTCCCGCGTACCCCTACGCCGGCACGCCGGGCGCCGGGTAGGCGTCGCAGAGCTCGCGGACGGCGGCGGCGACCTGCTTCGTGACCTCGGCGTCCTCCGGGGCGTCGAGGACGCGGACGATCAGCTCGCCCACGCGGCGCATCTCGACGGGGCCAAGACCGCGCGAGGTGAGTGCGGGGGTGCCGATGCGGATGCCGGAGGCGACGTTGGGCGGGAGCGTGTCGTAGGGAATCGCGTTCTTGTTCACGACGATGCCGCAGCGCGACAGGGCATCCTCGGCGGTCTGGCCGTTCAGGCCCTTCGTGGTCACGTCCACCAGCAGCAGGTGGTTGTCCGTGCCACCGCTGACCACGCGCAGGCCGGCATCCATCAGCACTTCGGCCAGCACCTGGGCGTTCTCCACGATCGCGCGGGCGTAGCGGCGGAACTCCTCGGTCGCGGCCTCGTGGAAGGCGACGGCCTTGCCGGCGACGACGTGCATGAGCGGGCCGCCCTGCGCGCCGGGGAAGACGCCCCGGTCGATCTGCCGCGCCAGCGAGGCGTCGCAGAGGATCATGCCGCCTCGGGGGCCACGCAGGGTCTTGTGGGTGCTGGAGGTGAGGATGTGCGCGTGCCCGGCGGGCGAGGGGTGCACCCCGGCCGCGACGAGGCCCGCGATGTGCGCCATGTCGGCCATGAGCAGCGCGCCCACCTCATCGGCGATCGCGCGGGCGCGGGGGAAGTCGATGATGCGCGGGTAGGCGGTGGCGCCGACGACGATGATCTTCGGCTTCGCCTCGCGCGCGAGGGTCGCCATCTGCTCGTAGTCCATCGTCTCGGTCTCGCGGTCCACGCCGTAGGACGCGAAGTTGTAGAGCTTGCCGGAGAAGTTGACCTTCGACCCGTGTGTCAGGTGCCCGCCCTGGTCGAGCTTCAGGCCCATCACGGTGTCGCCGGGCTTCAGCACGCCCATGTAGACGCCCATGTTCGCCTGCGCGCCGGAGTGCGGCTGCACGTTGGCGTGCTCCATGCCATAGAGGCTGGTCGCGCGCTGGATGGCGATCGTCTCGATCTCGTCGATGACCTCGCAGCCGCCGTAGTAGCGGTTGCCGGGGTAGCCCTCCGCGTACTTGTTGGTGAGCACGGAGCCGACCGCCTCCATGACCGCCGAGGAGGTGAAGTTCTCCGAGGCGATCATCTCCAGCGTGTTGCGCTCGCGGGCCTCCTCGCGGCCGATCGCGGCGGCGATGGCGGGGTCAACGGCGGTGAGCGCGCTCAGGTGGGTGGCGGAGGTGGTCATGGAATGCCTCGCGAGTGTGGGCGGCCTTCCGGCCGGTCATGTCGGAGCGGAAATGGTAGCGCAGGGCTGAATCAGGCGCAGGCCGCCCCGCTAATCCTCGCGGGCGAGGGCGAGCGCGAACACCGCCTCGGCCCCGGCATCGAGCAGCGCGCGGGCGCACGCGTCGAGCGTCGCGCCGGTCGTCGTGATGTCGTCGACAACCAGCACGCGCTCGCCAGCCACGCCGGAGGCGGCGAACGCCGCGACGACGTTCGAGGCGCGGCGGGCAGCGCCGAGCGTCGCCTGCGGAGCGGTCGCACGGGTGCGGCGCAGCACCTCGGCGCGGTACGGGACGGCGAGGCGTTCCGCGACGACCTCGGCGGCGATGCCCGCCTGGTTGTAGCCGCGCGTGCGCTGCCGCGCTCGGTGCAGCGGCACGGCGGTGACGAGGCTCGGTCGCCAATCTCCCGGCACGGCCTCGGCGGCCACCCGCGCGAGGGGCGGGAGCAGCGTCGTCACGCCGCGAAACTTCGCCTCCAGCAGCGCCCGGCGCGCGGCGCCCTCGAAGCGGTACGGCGCACGGAGCGCCTCGAACGCGGGTGGGACAGCGAGGCAGTCGTCACAGGGCGAGGCGGACGAGGGCGCCCAGCAGCGGGCGCAGCGCGCGCCGTCGGCTGCGGCAAGCGTCGGCACGCACGCCTCGTGCAGCGCCGCGCCGAAGCGCTCGCACACCACGCAGCGCTCCGGCAGCAGCGCGTCGGTGAGCTCACGGAGGGCGAGGCGCACGTCCATCGCGCGCGAGCATAGCGGCACGGCCGGCGGCCGAGGGACACGCCTCGGGCGCGCCTATACTGGAGGCACATCGAGCGGGGAGGCCGAGCGTGCGCGTGACCCTGAAGCTGTTCGCCGCGCTGCGCGAGGCCGCCGGGGCGAGCGACCTCGACCTGGAGTTCGCAGGCGAGCAGGTGACGGTCGCCGAGGTGCGCGCGCGCATCGCGGAGACGCTGCCCGCGCTGCGACCGTTGCTCGAGGCCGTCGCCGTGGCGGTGAACGAGGAGTACACACGCAGCGGCGATCAGGTGATCCGCGACGGCGACGTCGTCGCGCTGATCCCGCCGATCGCCGGGGGCGCCGAGGAGCCGAACGTGACGACAGGCGAGACGCCGCACTTCCTCTGCACGCCCGACGTGCTCGACCGCGACGCGCTGCGCGACCTGGTGCGCACCGACGAGGCGGGCGCGGTGGTGCTGTTCGAGGGCATCGTGCGCAACCACCACGAGGGCCACGCCGTGCTCAGCCTGGAGTACGAGGCGTACGCGCCGATGGCCGAGCGCCAGCTCGCCGCCGTCGCCGCCGAGGTGCTGCGCGAGTACGCCGACCGCGAGGTCTACGACATCGCCGCGCACCACCGCACCGGGCCGATGGGGATCGGCGACGTCTCGCTGCTGGTCGCCGTCTCCTCGGCACACCGCAAGGACGGCTTCGACGCCGCCCTCCGCGCCGTCGACCGCATCAAGGAGACGGTGCCGGTGTGGAAGAAGGAGTACGGCCCGGACGGCGCGACCTGGCAGGAGGGCGTGACGCCCGTGCCGGTCGACGCACCCGAGGCGTAGCGCCGCGTGTCACCTCGACGGCTGCGAATCGCGGGGATCGTGTGCCTCGCGGTGCCTGCCGCGCTGCTGCTGGTGTTCGCCGTCGCGGAGATGGTGAGCGGCGACCCCAGCGGTGTGCAGCACGTACCAGAGGTCGCGCTGATCCTGGCCATCGCAGCAGCCGCGTGGCGCTGGCCCTACAGCGTCGGCATGGTGCTCATGCTCGGCGGTGCCGTGCTGGCGCTCGTATTCGTGCTGTGGCTGCACCCTGCCGGGATCACGCTGCTCGGCATCGCGGTCATGGAGCTGCTGCTGTTCATTCCCGCGATCGCAGCGGGTGCGTGCTTCACGCTCGCGGGCGCGGTGGAGCGCGGCGACTTCGGCGGCGACGCTGGCAGCGAGGCGAGCGAGGACGCTCAGCCCAGCCGGTAGTCGGGCGCGGTGATCTCGTACAGCCGCGAGTTGCGCAGGTCGCCGATGCGCGAGGCGATACGCTGGTCGAGCTTCGCCATCTCCGTGTTCGTCGTGATCACGGTCGGCATCCGGCCCTCGTAGCGGTAGTTCAGGATCTGGTAGAGCTTCTCCTGCGCCCACGGCGTGGTCTGGTGCGCGCCGAAGTCGTCGAGGATCAGCACCGGCGCCTCGCGCACGCGCGTGAACAGGTCGTCGTAGCGCTGGGGCGCATCCGGCGCGAAGGTGGCGCGCAGCTCATCGAGCAGGTCCGGCACGTTCACGAAGCAGACGCTGTCACCCTGGTCGAGTCGCTGGTTCGCGATCGCACCCGCGAGGTGCGTCTTGCCTCGACCGCTCTGCCCGAAGAAGACGAGCCAGCCCTCCGGGTGATCAGCCCACGTGCGCGCCTCGCGGTACGCGCCCTCCAGCGAGGCGTCGTGACCGCGCACCGACTTCCCGCCGGGACGGAACGTGTCGAACGTGAACGCCGCGAGGCGCTCGCGCGTCATCCCGCCGATGTGGCTGTAGCGCGGCCGCTCGCGCTCCGCGAGCACGAAGACCTGCGAGAGCGCGGGGTCGGTGAGGCGTGCGCCAAGGCGGTCGTCGATCTCCTCGGGCGCGCGGTCGCAGGTGAAGACGGTCGGGAGCGCCGCACTGAAGCGGTGCGAGACGACCTGGTAGAACTTCTCTCGGGCCCACGGCGTGTCCGAGTACGCATCGAGGTCATCGAGGATCACGAGCGGCGCCGTGCGAATCTGCTCCAGCAGCCGCTCGTACGGCACCTCCGCATCGTCGGCGTACGAGGCGCGCAGCTGGTCGAGCAGATCGGCGACGGTGAGGAAGAGCGCGGCGGTACCGCGCTCGATCGCACGGTTGGCGATCGCGGCAGCGATGTGCGTCTTGCCGCTGCCGGGCACGCCGGTCAGCACGAACCAGCCACGCGGATCCTCGGCGAAGCGGTGCGCCGCCTCGACGACGTGCGCGTAGCGCTCCTGCGCAGTCGCGTTCGTGGAGCGCCCGCGCGGCAGCAGCGTGTCGAACGTGAACCGCTGCATCGCGCCCAGGCGCGAGAAGCGCAGCAGCCGATCGGTGCGCGTGCGGTCATCCTCTGCACGCACGCACTCGCATGGTTGAGGGCGACCGAAGTTCGGGTCGCCGGGATCCGCGGTGACGCGCACGAACCGCGCCCCCTCGCAGACGGGGCAGACCGGTGCCTCCTCGCGCGCGGCGCTACGAGCGGAGGATGAACCGGTCGTAGGGGCCGTGGTCGCGTGCATCTGGGCGCGCAACAGCGCTTCCAGTCGCTCCATCGTCTTTGCCTTCCGTCTCCCAGCGTTCGAGAACCGCCTCCGCGTACCGCCACGAGCGCGCGTTGCGCGCAGCAGCGAGGCGCAGCGCCTCGATGATCCACTCCTCGGGCCAGCGTTCGCTGGCGCGTGCGATCGCATCCGCGATCGCCGGACTGAGCGTGCCGATCTCCTGCTCGTACACCTGCGCCGGGCGCGCGGGGCGGTCGAGGCTCGGCGTCGCACGCTTCGCCGTCGCGCCGGGCACGGCCAGCGCACCCGACTGGATGCGCGGCAGCGCGCGTCGACCTGCCTCGTTGTTCACGAGCACGAGCGTGTCGCCGTCGTCGAGCGCACACGCGAGCAGCGAACCGCGCGTGCACGCCGCATCGAGTGCCACACGCACCATCGATGCCGCGGCGGCCGCATCGCGCGAGTCGAGTGCGCGCAGCAGCGGCGTCTCCGCCGCCAACGCCGAGGCGCGCACGGCACGCAGCGCACCACGCTCGCGGGCGATGGCGTACATCGCGTACAGCGTGACGCGCAGCTCGGCAGGGTCGTCGATGACAGGCAGCAGCTCGGTGAACAGCTGCGCGGGCAGCGTCACGGCGACGCCACCGGCGACGAAGCCCTCGAACGGCATCGATGCCGCGGCGGTCATGCGGCTAGCCGAAGTACTCCGGCTCGCGCAGCACGAGGTCCTGGAAGGACGCGGTGCTGTTGCGGAACCGGACGGTGACGGTGTCGGTCGGGCCGTTGCGGTGCTTCGCGACGATGAGCTGCGCGAGGCCCGTGGGGTGCTGCCCACCCGGCGAGTCGGGGTGCTGCTGCTGCCAGTCGTCCTGCGAGGTGTAGACGTCCTCGCGGTAGATAAACATGACGATGTCCGCGTCCTGCTCGATCGAGCCGGACTCGCGGAGGTCGGAGAGCATCGGGATGTGCGGCGTGCGCGTCTCCACTGCACGCGAGAGCTGCGCGGCAGCGATCACCGGCACGTCGAGCTCGCGCGCCATCTCCTTCAGCGCGCGGCTGATCGCGCTCACCTCGTTCGCGCGTGTGTCGACGCGCGTGCCGTGCAGCAGCTGCAGGTAGTCAACGATCACGAGGTCGAGGCCGACCTCCGACTGCAAACGGCGACACTTCGCGCGGATCTCCGGCACGGAGAGCACCGCGGAGTCATCGATGAAGATGTTCGCCTCGGCAAGCGTGCCGAGGCGTGCATGATGCGCGCCTCCTCCGCCTCCGAGTGCATGCCGAGGACGAGCCGCGAGCCCTCGACGTCGGCCTCGGCGGAGAGCAGGCGGCGCGCGAGCGACTCGGCCGACATCTCGAGCGCGAAGAAGGCAACGGTGCCGTGCTGTCCGATCGCCGCGTTGCGCGCGAAGTTGAGCAGCAGCGAGGACTTGCCGACACCGGTGCGCGCGGCGAGCACGATCAGCGCGCCGCGCTGAAACCCACCCGCGAGCAGCTGATCGAGATCCATGAAACCGGAGCGCACGGACTGCACCATCACGCCGTCCGTCGCCTCGCCGGGGTCTTCGAGGAACGAGTCGAGCAGGTCGCGGAGGCGCTGGAAGTCGCCCGCGCCCTCCGCGCTGCGGATGCCGAGCAGCAGCCCCTCGGCGGCGGAAAGCACGCGCGAGGCGTCCGGACCGCCCTCGTACGCGAGCGCGGCGATCTGGCCGGCGGCCTGGATCAGGCGCCGATAGAGCGCGTCGCGCGCGACGATGCGCGCGTGCGCCTCGACGCCCTGCGCGGTGAAGTGGCGCCCCGCGATCTCGACGAGCGCGGGCTCGCCACCGATGGCGTCGAGGTGGCCGGCGCGGTCGAGCTCGTGCGCGAGCGTGGGGATCGTGATCGGCTCGCCACGCTCGGAGAGCGCGGAGCACGCCTCGTAGCACCACTGGTGCTGCTCACGGAAGAAGTCCTGCGGCTGCAGCAGCGGGAGAACGTGCGCGAACGCGTCCTCATCGAGGAGCAGCGCCGCGATCACCGCCTCTTCGGCGCTGATGTCGTGCGGCGGCAGCCCGGCAGCGGGCCGCGGCTCCGGCCGTAGCGGCGCGGGTCGCCCGGTGGTCACCATCGAGGCATCACCGCAGCGAGGTCGATCCGTGAAGTGTCGAGAAACACGAAGGCCGCCTCGCATACACGAGACGGCCATTCGAAGTGCGCGACTTCGGCGGAGTGGTTACTCCTCGGCAGCCCCGTCATCGGAACCAGAGTCAGAAACAGATGAGCCCGACTCCGACGCGCTGTCGGTGTCCGCGTCGGCGGTCTGGGTGCTCACCTCGATGGTGTCTTCAGCAACGGCTGGCGGGGCCAGCAGCTCCTGCACGGCTGCGTCGACGCCTTGCGGCGCCTCTGCATCCACGACGACCACCTGCACCTCGCCTGTCACGGAACGCGACAGCCTCAGCGGCACGGTGTACACCCCGACCTGACGGATCACCTCGGGCAGCAGTACGCGACGCCTGTCCAGTTCTTCGCCCAGAATCTCCCCAGCCTTCTGGGCGACGTCAGCATTTGTGACAGAACCGTACAGACGTCCCTGCTCTCCGACGCGAACGGCGAATACGAGCGGATTGCCCTGGAGCTTGCCGACAAGCCCCTGAGCCCGCTCGTCCAGATCCCGCTGCCGAACCTCTTCCTCAGCCGCGAGCGCTTCCGCTCGCTTGAGGATGGCCGGCGTTGCCGGAGCGGCATAGCCGTTCGGCAAGAGGAAGTTCCGAGCGTATCCGTTGGCTACGGTTTTCACCTCGCCGCGGGAACCCGAACCTTCAACGGTCTCCAGAAACAGCACCTTCACGACGGATTACCCTCTCGGCGTGTCGGAGCCGGGACGCCCCTGATATTGCGGGACGCACGCGGTGCCGACCGGTCACTTACCAACGTACCTGTCCCAAATGGGCGAGAGTTCATGCCCAAACGTGGAACTGTGGCGTGGATTCCTGTTCGCTTCCACGGGACACAGCCCGTGGGAGGACGCTCAGGGTACCCGCGCTGGCCGTCGGTGCGCAATCGGGCGACCTCGGATGCCTCGCTTTCTCAGGGTTGCAGCGAGGAAGTGTAGAACGTTCGTGCGAGTCATGTCAAACGGATGTTCTATCGCGAAAGATCACGCAAGTCGCCTAGCGCAGGTAGGGGCTCTTCTGTGGTGGCGAGAACGTCCAGACTGATTTCGGCTGGTGCCCTCAATCCCAACCTCTTCGAACGCCCAACCCGTCAACGTCAGACACGTTCCTATAGGCCAAGCCTCCCTGATTGATTCAAGGGCCCATCACTACCGTAGAATTCGAGCGTGAAACTCGCGCTAGCGTCCTTGGTGGCGGTTCTATTGCTGAATGGCTGCTCAAAGCCGGAGCCTTGGATCGTTACCGGCTTGGAGTCGAGCCAGTTCACCTTCACCATCACCTATACGGATCAAGGGGGACACGAGGCACGGTGGCACGCTGACCTTCAGGGCGCAGGCACCTCCCCAGATCAGTTTGCCAAGGTACTCGGCTGTTTTGCCAAGGCAACGGTCGGCAGGCCACTTCCGACGTGTGCTTCATGGGGCGGTGGGATGCTCGGCTTCTCAGACGATCGGCGGCCGTGACGGGAGTCGGCACTTCCTGTTCTAGCCGACCTCACCCCACCCGACGACACCAATACACCTCCGCCTGGTGCGGGAGCGGGATCTCGGCAAGGCCCGAGGTGTCCGGGTGGCTGTCGAGGAAGGCCGTGACGCGCGCGAGCACCTCGGCGCGCTGCGGCTCCGGCATCGCGGCGACGAAGCTGGTGGTGGCGGTGCGCTGCACCGCCGTCGCGCGGTCGACGGCGTAGGTGAAGCCGATCGTCGCGTGCTCCAGCGGCGTGAAGCGCGCACGACCCTCGGCGGTCTCGAACGCCGCCTCCCAGGGCGTTTCCGCGTAGCGCCGAGCGTCAGCGGGGCGATACGAGTCGACCAGCGCCAGCAGGTCGCGCATCCACGGCACCGCCTCGTCGCGCTGCAGCCAGACGAGGCCGAGCGCGCCGCCCGGCCGCAGCACGCGGTGGAACTCGCGCAGCGCGGCGGGGCCGTCGAACCAGTGGAACGCCGTGCCCACCGTGATCGCGTCGACGTCGGCGTCCGGGAGCGGGAGCGCCTCGGCGGTGCCGTCGAGGATCGGGATGCCCGGCTGGATGCGCGCGAACTCGGTGCGCATCTCCTCGGCGGGCTCCACCGCGCGCACCTCGGCACGGCCGAGGAAGCAGCGCGTGAGCTTGCCGGTGCCGGCGGCAACGTCCAGCAGCCGACGCTCGGGCGTCAGGCCCAGCCGCTCCACCAGCAGGTCGACGACGGCCGTCGGGTAGTCGGGGCGGCCTCGCTCATACCGTGAGCCCGAGGCGTTGAATCCGGCGGCGGCGATCTCGTTCGTCATGCGCGCGATTGTAATCGCCGGCGGCCATCCCGCCGCGCCTCGAGCGCTGCGCGGCTAGCGGAGGCCGGTGTCGGCGTCGGCGGCGGTTTCCGCGCCGCCGAGGATGCGGCCGAGGCCGCCCTCGTACGCCGCGCGGAGGTCGTCGACGCTCGCGTCGAGGGCGCCGAGGCGCAGGCGGTCGCCGGTCGCGGTGCCGAGCACGGTCGCGGGCACGCCCGCCTCGGTCGCGAGCGCGAGCAGCGCCGGGGCGTCCTCGGTCGCGACGATGAAGCGCGACTGTGCCTCGCCGAACAGCGCGGCATCGATGCGGCCGCCGAGGCTCGCCTCGGCGCTCGCGAGACCGACGCCCCCGGCGATGCAGCACTCCGCAAGCGCGACCGCGAGGCCGCCGTCGGCGCAGTCGTGCGCGGCGGTCAGCAGCTCGCGCTCGTGCGCGGTGAGGACGAGGCGCTGCACACGCGCCTCCAGGTCGAGGTCGATCCGCGGGAGGCCCGCGACCAGCGCGTGGCGACGGTACAGGTACTCGCTGCCCGCGAGCGTCGCCGCGTCCTGCGCGAGGCCCGCGCCGAGCAGCACGAGCGTGTCGCCCTCGGACGGCGCGGGAGTGAGGGCGCGCGCGACCTCGTCCATGACGCCGAGCATCCCAATCGAGGGCGTCGGCAGCACCGCGCCGGTCGGCGTCTCGTTGTAGAGCGAGGCGTTGCCGGAGACGACCGGCGTGGCCAGCACGCGCGCCGCCTCGGACAGGCCGATGATCGCCTCGGTCAGCTGGTAGCCGATCTCGGGGCGCTCCGGGTTGCCGAAGTTCAGGCAGTCGGTGATCGCGGTCGGCACCGCGCCGACGGCGACGACGTTCCGCGCGGCCTCGGCGACCGCGATCTGCGCGCCGACGCGCGGGTCGAGGCCGACGAGGCGGCCGTTGCAGTCGGTCGACACGGCGATGCCGCGCGGTGTGCCCTTCAGCCAGATCACGGCGGCGTCGCCACCGGGCGCGACGACGGTGTTGTTCTGCACCTGGTGGTCGTACTGCCGGAAGATCCAGCGCCGCGACGAGAGGTTCTCCGAGGCGAGCAGGTCGAGCAGCATCTGCGTCGCCTCGGCGGCGCCGAGATCGGCGAGCGCGGCAAGGTCGGTCGCGTGCAGCGCATCGAGGTTGGCGGGGCGGCGCGTCTCCAGCTCGTACTGGGGGGCGTCGCTCAGGATGCCGATGGGGATGCGCGCCACGACCTCCGCACCGTCGCGGATCGTCGCCATGCCGTCGCCGGTGACGGTGCCGATGACGTCGGCGTGCAGCTCCCAGCGGCGGAAGTGCGCGAGCACCTCGTCCAGGTGCTCCGCCTTCGGGATGACGAGCATGCGCTCCTGCGACTCGGACAGCATGACCTCGTACGGCGTCATGCCGAGCTCGCGGCGCGGCACGCGCGCGGCGTCGAGGTCGATGCCGGTGCCGGCGCGGTGCGCGGACTCGACGGCGCTCGAGGTCAGGCCCGCGGCGCCGAGGTCCTGCAGGCCCTCGATCCAGTCGCGGTGCTGCTCGGCGAGCTCCACGCACGCCTCCATGAGCAGCTTCTCCATGAACGGGTTGCCGACCTGCACCGCGGGGCGGCGATCCTCGCCCTCGGTGTCGAGCTCGACGGAGGCGAATGTTGCGCCGTGGATGCCGTCGCGGCCGGTGTCGGCGCCGACGAGCACCAGCGGGTTGCCGACGCCTCGCGCGGCGGCCGAGAGCAGGTGCTCCACGCGGCCGACGCCGACGGCCATCGCGTTCACCAGCGGGTTGCCGCTGTACTCCGGCGCCATCTGCACCTCGCCGCCCACGGTGGGCACGCCGATGCAGTTGCCGTAGCCGCCGATGCCGGCGACCACGCCCGCGAACAGGTGGCGGTTGTGCGCGTCCGACAGCGGCCCGAAGCGCAGCGAGTCGAGGAGCGCGACGGGCCGCATGCCCATCGCGAAGATGTCGCGCAGGATGCCGCCGACGCCGGTCGCGGCGCCCTCGTACGGCTCGATCGCGCTGGGGTGGTTGTGCGACTCCATCTTGAAGACGGCGCACCAGCCGTCGCCGAGGTCGATCGCGCCGGCGTTCTCCGCACCCGCCTCGGTGAGGACGCGCGGGCCGGTCGTGGGGAAGTGACGGAACAGCGGCTTCGAGTGCTTGTAGCCGCAGTGCTCCGACCAGAGCGCGGAGGTCATGCCGAGCTCAACCTCGGTCGGCTCGCGCTCGAGCATCGCGACCAGACGGTCGTACTCGACGCGCGAGAGGGCGATCTGGGCGAGCGTGCGGTCGTCGACCGGCATCGGCGGCACTCCGTGGAGCGAAGGGGAGGGACACCGCCTAGCGTATCAGCGCACCGCCCGAGGCGGGAGGGCGCCTGCGCCTCAGTTCCGTCAGCGCGGCGCGATGAGGTACGAGGTCACGCCGAGCGTGCGCAGCAGCGCCGCCTCGCCCCCCGGCGCCGAGTCGCACGTCGCGTGCGCGCGCAGCACGTTCGCGCCATCGAGGACGAAGTAGACCGTCGAGGGGCTTCCGGTCGCGGGGGCACTCGCGCTGAAGACGACGACGTACTGCCCCTTCGGCCAGATCGGCTCCGGGTCAGGCGAGGGGACGCGCACCTGCGCCGCGGCGTAGAGCTGCAGCGGCCGCGCCATGAGCCGCGCGATCGCGCCTGCGGCATCCTCGGCCCATTCGCCCTCGCAGGCACCGGTCGCGAAGACACGCATCGAGGTGCCAGCGGCGGTGCCGGGCGGGCACTTCGGTGGGCCGCCCGCGCCCTGCGCCGTCGTGCAGGCCACCTGCTGGTACTTCGCCAGCGCGGCCATGCGCGCGGGCTCGTTCGCGACCCCGGCGAGGACGACGTCCTGCACCACCTGCGGAATCGGCTGGCCCGGCGTCACGGCGACCGTGGGCGTTGGTGTCGGTGTCACTGCGGGGGTGGCCGTCACGCTCGCCTGCGGCGTGGGCGTGGGCTCGGGAGTGGGCGCACGGCTGCAGCCGGCGACCAGCACCATCAGGAGCAGCACAGCGACGATGGAGGCGTGGCGCGTTCGCATCGCCTCCATCATCGCACGGCCAACGCTCGACTACCGCAGCGAGAACGGCGGGTAGCGGTCGGTCACCAACAGGAAGGCGTACCCGGAGACACGCGCCGCCCAGCGCGCCACGCCCACCGAGTAGTCGAACAGCGGTCGCGGGTAGCTGCCGGTGACAAGGATCGCGAGCCATGCGAGCAGCGTGGTGAAGATGAGCCCGATGAACAGCAGCCCCAGCACGATGTAATGCGGGATCGCCAGGAACCACTTCACCAGCGGCAGCCAGCGGTTGAGCTGTCCCGCGTCCGGGTAGTCGACATCGAGGTGTACCGCCTGCTCCTCGTCGGTCGAGGGGTACTCGTCGCGCTGGAGGGCGGCGTAGGCACCGACACGGCCGGCGAAGCGGCCGACCTGCAGGTCGAAGTCGTACCACCACTTCGGGTACTTGCGGCGGAAGATCAGCATGAGCGCGATCGGTGCGCCCAGCGGCGCTGCCGCAGCGCCCATGCCCGCCCCCGCCGAGACCGCTGCTGGAGCGAGCACCACGACGGTCGCGACGAGGCCGACGACCGCCCCGATCACGCCTCGGCGCTGGTTCTCGGTGAGGTCGCGCTCGAACCCGCGCTCGATGCGGCCCTGAAACGCGCCGTTGCGCGCCCCATCACCCTCAGCGCGCCAGCCCGAGTTGCCACCGCCGGCGCCGCCGCTGACGAGGCCCAGCACGATCAGGATCGGGATGACTAGCACCACGCGAAAGAAGACGGTGAGCCGGTTCCGCGGCCCTGTCGGGTAGTCGACGCTGTAGCGAACCGGATAGTCGGACTGAGCGACCTGGACGGACACGGTGCGCCTCGATTCTCCCCCAACGCCGTCTGAATCATAACGCGTCGAGTCGAGGTCGGGACGAATCTAGACCGGCATGCTCATCCACTCGAGCGCGGAGAGCCAGATCGCGTTGCCGTCGTCGCCGCCCAGCAGCGGGTCACAGGCGCGCTCCGGGTGGGGCATCATCCCCAGCACGTTGCGCCCCTCGTTCAGGATGCCCGCGATGTTGCGCAGCGAGCCGTTCGGGTTTGCCTCGGGCGTGACGGTGCCGTCGGCGTCCGCGTAGCGGAACGCGACGCGCCCCTCCGCCTCCAGCATGTCCAGCGTGGCCTCGTCCGCGAAGTAGTTGCCCTCGCCGTGCGAGATCGGGACGGCGAGCGCCTGCCCGGGCTCGATGCCACGCGTGAACGGGGAATCGTGGTTGGCGGCGACGAGGTGCGTCGGCATGCAGCGGAACTGCAACGAGGCGTTGCGCATCAGCACGCCGGGCAGCAGGCCCGCCTCGCACAGGATCTGGAAGCCGTTGCAGATGCCGATGACCAGCCCGCCGGCCTCGGCGTGGCGAATCACGGACTCCATCACCGGCGAGAAGCGTGCGATCGCGCCGCAGCGCAGGTAGTCGCCGTACGAGAAGCCACCGGGGATCACCACCAGCTCGTCGAGCGGGAACTCGGGTGTCTCGCGATGCCAGACCTTCGTCGCCGGGATGCCGACGGTGCCGAGCGCGTGGACGCAGTCACCATCGCTCCAGGTGCCGGGAAAGACGACGACCGAGGCGTGCATCGCGACCTCCGAGGTGGGGATGCGCCCAGTATATCGAGGCGCGCCGTACGGACTCGCCCTGGCGCGCGCCGGGTCGCTACTCCTCTTCGCTGGGCGGCGTGGGGGTGTCCTCGTCCAGCTCGTCGTGGCCGGGCGGTGGGGACGCCGCCGGCAGGCGCTGCGGCGTCCCCCCGGCGGGGCCGTCGAGTGGCACCGTGCGCCGCGAGGCGAGCTCGCGGGCGGTCGGCTCCGGGTACTCCACGCGCGGGTGATACACGGCGTTCAGCGCCGCGGCGAACGAGTCCGCGACGACGCGCAGGTCACGCAGCGAGATGTCGCACTCGTCGAACTGGCCCTCCTCGACACGCTCGCGGATCACCGCCTCGATGATCTCGCGGATGCGCTCCGGGGAACGGTCGGCGCTCGCGCGCACGGTCGCCTCGGTCGCGTCGGCGAGCATCACGAGCGCGGCCTCGCGTGTCTGCGGGCGCGGGCCCGGGTAGCGGAACAGCTCCGG
>JBAYUZ010000049.1:0-15377 GCA_041674885.1 Dehalococcoidia bacterium | reverse complement strand
CGAGGGCCACCTCTCCGGCGTGCGCCGCATGATCGAGTCGGATCAGTACTGCGTGGACGTGCTCAAGCAGACGTTCGCGATCCGCCGCGCCATCGAGAAGCTCGAGGCGAAGCTGCTGGAGGGACACCTCCACGGCTGCGTCGTGGAGGGCATCCAGGGCGGCGAGGCCGACCGCGTGGTCGGTGAGCTCGTGGAGCTCTACGCGCTGGCGAACAAGTAGCGCGGCACACCCCCTGGAGGGCGGTGCGGCGAGGATCGAGCCGACGATGACGACGGACACGACGACGGTGGCATCGAGCACCCCGGCGGGCACGGCAAGCGCCGTGCTCCGCCTGGGTGTGCAAGGCATGACGTGCGCCTCGTGCGTGCGGCGCGTGGAGAAGGCGCTCGCCTCCGTCCCCGGCGTCGAGCGTGCCGCCGTGAACCTCGCGACCGAGGAGGCGATGGTCACGCTGGCCGACCCGGCCGCCGCGCCCGTCGAGGCGCTGGAGGCGGCGGTCGATCACGCCGGCTACCGCCTGATCGTGCCGGGCGCGGATCAGAGCGAGGACGAGGCCCGCGACCGCCTCGAATCCGAGCGGCGCGCGGAGTACGCCGACCTCAAGCAGCGGACGATCTTCGCACTCAGCGCGGCGGTGTTCCTGATGGTGGGGATGTGGTGGCAGGCGGTGCCTGCGCTCGCATGGATCCCGGAGCGGGTGATGCATCCGCTCTTCTTCGCGGTCGCCACGCCCGTGCAGTTCTGGGCGGGCTGGCGGTTCATCGGGCCGGCGTGGAAGGCGGCGCGCCACGGTGCCTCCGACATGAACACGCTGGTGGTGCTGGGCACGCTGGCGGCGTACGGCCTCTCCACGGTGCAGACGTTCGCGCCGGATCTGTTCGGTGCGATCGCCGGCGCCGGGCACGCGATGTACTTCGATGCCTCCGCGACGATCATCGGGCTCGTGCTGCTGGGGCGGCTGCTGGAGGCGCGCGCGAAGGGGCAGACCTCGCAGGCCGTCCGCGCGCTGATCGCGCTGCGCCCGCAGCGCGCGCGGGTGATCGAGGACGGCGAGGAGTACGAGATCCCGATCGCCGCCGTGCAGCCGGGCGACATCGTGCTGGTGCGCCCGAGCGAGCAGGTGCCGGTGGACGGCACTGTCGATGACGGCGCGAGCGCGATCGATGAGTCGATGCTCACCGGCGAGTCGCTGCCGGTGGAGAAGCACGTGGGCGATGGGGTCTTTGGCGGCACGCTCAACACGACGGGGCTGCTGCGCGTGCGCGCGACCGCGGTCGGTGGCGACTCCGCGCTTGCGCGGATCATCCGGCTGGTGGAGGAGGCGCAGACCTCGAAGGCGCCGATCCAGCGGCTGGCGGACACGGTGGCATCGGTGTTCGTGCCGGTGGTGCTGGCGATCGCAGTCGCGACGTTCCTCGGCTGGTGGGTGTTCGGCCCGGAGCCGACGCTGATGCTGGCGCTGCTCAACGCGATCACGGTGCTGGTGATCGCGTGCCCCTGCGCGCTGGGCCTGGCCACGCCGACCGCGATCATGGTCGGCACCGGCCTGGGTGCGAACCACGGCGTGCTGATCCGCGACGCGGAGGCGCTGGAGCGCGCGCGCCGCATCGACACGGTCGTGCTCGACAAGACCGGCACGGTGACCGAGGGGCGGCCCGAGGTGGTGGCGGTGACGATGGCCGCCGGTGCACTCGTGGACGCGGACGAGCTGGTGCGGCTGGTGGCGACCGCCGAGCGCGGCTCGGAGCACCCGCTCGCCTCGGCGGTGGTTCGCGAGGCGGAGCGGCGCGGCGTGGAGATGGACTGGCCCGACCTGTTCAAGGCGGTTGTCGGGCAGGGGATCGAGGCGTCCGTCGGGCCGCGCGCGCTGCTGGTCGGCAACGCGGAGCTGCTTGCGGCGCACGGCGTTGAGGCGAGCGCGCTGACCTCGGTCGCGGCGGAGGCGGCGAGCGGCGGCGCGACGCCGCTGCTGGTCGCCGTGGACGGCGCGGCGGCGGGTGTGATCGCCGTCGCGGATCAGATGCGCGAGTCCTCGCCGGAGGCGGTCGCGCGACTGCGCTCGCTCGGCGTGGAGGTGGTGATGCTGACCGGCGACCAGCAGGGCACCGCCGAGGCGATCGCGGCGCGCGCCGGGATCATGCGCGTCCTTGCGAACATGCGCCCGGAGGGGAAGACCGAGGTCATCCGACAGCTGCAGTCGGAGGGGCACGTGGTCGCGATGGTGGGCGACGGCGTGAACGACGCGCCCGCACTCGCTGCGGCGGATGTGGGGATCGCGATCGGCGGCGGCACGGATGTGGCGATGGAGGCGGCGCCGGTCACGCTGATGCGCGCCGACCTGCGCGGCGTGGCCTCGGCGATCGCGCTGAGCCGCGCCACGATGCGCGTGATGTACGAGAACCTGGTGTGGGCGTTCGGCTACAACGTCGTGCTGATCCCGGTCGCGGCGGGCGCGGGCTACTGGCTGTTCTCGCTGGTGCTCAACGACCCGTCGCCGGTGCACATCGTCAACGGCATGGCGCACGTCATGTCACCGACGGTGCCCGTGTGGCTCCGACCGGTCTTCGGCGAGGTGGGGTTCCTGAACCCGATCGTCGCGGCGGGTGCGATGGCGTTCTCGTCGGTGTCGGTGATGACGAACTCGCTGCGGCTGCGGCGCGCTCGCGTCGACTGAGGCGTGACGCGGCTAACGGTCGCGGAGCCGCCGGACGAAGCGCAGCCCTGACCACACCGCGTCGATCGCGCACACCTTGTTGTCGACCAGTCCGGCTGCGAGGCCGAACTCGCGCACGTCATCGCCGGTGAGGTCGGTGGCGATGCCCGAGGCGCGCTTCGGCCACGCGACCCACAGCCCGCCTGCGGGCGTGAGCGCAGCGGCGACGCCTCGGAAGCGCCGTTCGAGGATCGCGTGGTTCGGCGTGAACAGCACGGCGATGTCGATGGGCGCGCGCACGGCGTGCAGCACGTGTACCTCGGCGGGCAGATCGAGCGTCGCAGCGAAGCCGTCCGGTGCGCCGAGCAGCGCGAGGCGTGCGCCCGGTGTGATGCCGAGCTTCCGCGCGAGCGGCGTCCCCGAGTATCCGACCATCGATGCGCCTCGCATCCCGCGCGGAGGCTAGCACGCCACCCGGGGGTTGGCGCTGTCGACGCATCGTGGCGAGATCGCCGCTCGCGATGAGGGGGTGGCGGATGGGCGGTGGTGCGGCGGCGGAGCTGGTACGGGCGACGGTGCGGCCGGCGGTGACGTGGTGCCTGGTGGCGGGGCAGGTCGGCCTCGCCGTGCTGTGGGCCGTCGGCTACAGCGAGGCACGCGAGGCGGCGGCGATGCTGGGGCCGTTCACGATGATGGCGTCCACGTTCTACTTCAAGAGCCGTGACGAGGCGCATGCGTCCGCGCGAGATGAGCTGGCGGAGCCGCGCGCGTCGATGGTGGTGGGGGCCGCGAAGTGACGCGGTTCGCGCAGACGCGTCACGACGGACTGCTCGTGCGCGGGTTGCCGCTCGATGGCGTCGCCACCTCGGTGTTCGGGGCGCGCGACATGGATGCCCACGCGGCGGGGCACTCCGGCCTCGACCTTGCAGCCGAGGGGGGGACGGCGGTGCGCGTCCCCGCGGATGGCGTGGTGCGCGACGTGTTCTCGCTCGCGATCGCGGGTGCGCCGTGGGCGCAGGCCTGGAAGGCCGTGTTCGGGAACAGCGTCATCCTCGATCACGGCGACGTGGTGACGCTGTACGCGCACCTCGATCGCCCGCCCGAGGTGTACGAGGGGCAGCGCGTGCGCGCAGGCGATGTGCTGGGCGTGGTCGGCGCGACGGGGCAGGCGACTGGCCCGCACCTGCACTGGGGGATGGCGCCCGCGAGCAACCCCTACCTGCAGCGCGACGGCCCGGGTGGGCTCGTCGACCCGCTCGATTTCGCGGTGGATGAGGATGCACCGGCGGAGCAGCAGGCGGCGTCGGTCGACCTGGACGCCGTGCGAGCGCGGCTCCGCGAGGCGCTCGCACTGCTCGGCTGAGGCGTGACGCGCGCTCGCGGTATCGTGGACGCATGGACGCACGATCACTCGGGGTGGCGATCGTTGTGGGCGGTGTGCTGCTGGTCGTCGTGGGACTGCTGGTGATGACGGGTGCGCTGAACTGGTTCGGGCGGCTGCCCGGTGACCTGCGGTTCGAGGGCGAGCACACGCGCGTCTTCGTGCCGTTCACCTCGATGCTGCTGGTGTCGGTGGCGCTGAGCCTGATCGCGGCGCTGCTGCGGCGGCTCTAGGTGCGAGCCGAGGTCGTGGGCGGCAGCAGGCGATAGCGCAGGTAGACCTCGTTCGTGGCGGGGTTCGGATGTGCGCCCAGCAGTTGCAGGCGGCGCACGTCGTCCGCGCTGCGCGTGCGGCGCTGGCTGACGATCGTGAGCGGGTCGCTCCCGCCGACCAGCACACCACCGAGCGTCATGAACAGCTCATCGACGAGCCCGGCGTCGAGCAGCGCGCCGTTGAGGGTCGGCCCGCCTTCCACCAGCACCAGCCGCGCACCGATCTCGCGGTGCATGTGCGTGAGTGCGGCGCGCACCGCATCGTCCGCCGGCACGGGGACGACGGTGCGCCCGGTCGCCTCGATCGCCGCGCGGCGCGTGGCGGGCGCGGAGGTGGCGAGGTAGACGAGCGTCTGGAAGTCCTGCGCCGTGAAGAAGATGCGATCGAGCGGCAGGTCACCACTCGCGCTCAGCACGGCGCCAAGCGGCAGCGAGGGCTTGCCGCGTGCGCGGCGCAGCGCCTCCAGGTCGGGATTGTTGAGCCGCGGCGAGGAACCCGAGGCGCGCAGCGTCGATGCGCCGTTCAGCACGACATCGGCGTGGACGCGCAGCTCGCGCATCAGCGCCTGATCGGTGGGGGAGCCGAGGCCGCGCTCCGTGCCCTCGATCGCGACACGGCCGTCGACGGACGACACCATGTTCACGATGACGTACGGGCGATCCGCCGGTGGCAACGGGAACGTCAGCCCCGCGTAGTCGGGTCGACCGGGCGTCAGGTCGGGCGCGTCGTCGGCGGGCATCGATCCCTCCCGAGTCTCGCGCCGATGCGCGCTCTCCCCGCTACCCCTTGAGCAGGCGGTCGAAGACGGCCGCGACCTCGTCCTTCTCGACGATGCCCTCGAACTGCGCGGCGACGCGTCCGGAGCCGTCGAGGACGAAGAGGTACGGCTCCGTCGCCAGGTTCCACTGGGCCATCTCCGCGATCGGCACCAGCTTGCCCTGGCGGGCCTCGGCGAGCCGGTACGGCTCGATGTGCACGAAGTTCACGCGGCCGCGGTAGTCCTTCGAGAGCGGCACGACAACTTCCTCGACCACCGGGCCGCAGAAGCGAGTCTGGCAGAACGCGGGTGTCGCGAACGCCACCAGCGTGGGCTTCTTGCTGTCGATCGCCTCGGCGACCGTCATGTCGTGCAGCTCCGGGCGAGGCGGCGTGGACGAGTCGATCTCCTTGATGTCCTGCACGGTGCGAATCGTCGGCTGCGTCGTGCGCGGCGCGGGCTGGCCGATGCCGGGGACGACCGACTGCTCCGCGACGAAGAAGCGGATGCGGAGGTTCTGGTAGCGCTTGCCGCCGATCTTCACATCGAGCGTCGCGCCCCAGTAGTCCTTCTGGTCGATGTCGACGTTCGCGACGTACATGGTGGCAAGCGGGTCGTGGACGTGCCCGCTGTGGGCCTGCTCATCGATGTGCACGGCGCGCAACTCGCGCTCGCCGGCAGGGGTCGCCTTGTTCGCAGCATCGAGGCGGACGAGCTTCATGGTGCCGGCAGCGTCATGCACCAGCCCGCCGTCCTTGTTGAAGATGCCGATCGCCAGCCGCGTGGGGCCGACGGCGACCTGCGAGTTGATGACGTGCGCGGTGATGCCGGCGTCACCCTTCGCGACCGCGTCGTCCGACCAGTCGACGGTCTTCGGGCCGCATGCGGCGACGGACGCGCCGAGGAGCGTGAGCCCCAGCGCGGTGGTGATAGCGCGAGCGGTGAACCAACGAGGCACGGGAACCCCCTCGTGAGGAGCGTGGGACGGTGGGACGATGCTCGAACCAGTGTAGCGGCGCGACGGGCAGCGGCCAGCCGAGCGCCGCTGACTAGCCTCGCACGGCGCGGACGACGTAGCGGCTGCTGTACTCGTGGCGTTCGTAGTCGAAGTCGCCGCCGCAGGTGACGATGGTGATCGAGTCGCCCAGCACCTTCGCGGAGAACAGCTCGTTCCAGTTCGTGTCGGCGTCGACCTGCTTCGCCCAGACGACGCCGTAGCGCAGCGTCTTGCCGTTCGTGGTGATCTCGACGACGTCGCCTGCCTGCAGGCGGTCGAGCCAGAACAGCGCGCCCGGCCCGCTGTACTCGGCGCCCGCGTACTCCACAAAGCCCGCGCGGTCGACGTGGCCGGCCAGGACGGCGTTGCCCCCGGCGCCGGGCACGCCGCCCACGTCCTTGCGGCTGCCGAAGTCGTACCACATCACATCGCTGGGCCCGAGCGGATCGGGGAGCTGGCCGTCCTTGCCGACGACGCCCTTCGAGAGCGGCACATCGACGTTGATCGAGGGGATGCGGATGCGTCCGTAGTTCGCCTGCTTCGGGTCGCCGTAGCGCTCCCGGAACGCGGCGAGGTCGTGCAGCACGGCGTCGCCCGGCTTCGCGCCACTCTGCGAGGCGGCGACGGAGTGACGCCCGCCCGGCAGCAGGTCCAGGCCGGGGAGCGGCAGGTGCAGGAACTGGGCGCCGGCGATCGCGACCGCGAGCAGCGCGCCGACGGCGAACAGCAGCAAGGGGCCTCGGGAGGAGGTGCGCGCGGGCGGCGTCGCGTCGGTGTCCGGGGTGCGGTGATCTCGGTCGTGCGGGGGCACGGGGGCGCGCGGGGGCATGCGGGGAGTCCTCCACGTCATCGATCGCTGCCCCGCCAGGCCAAGATAGGGTACGCAGGTGTGGCGACTGGGGAAAGTGCGTACGTCGCCGTCCGGCGGATTGCCACCATTGCGTGTCAGGGCCTCGTATAATCAACGCAGGTGTGGGGGGTTCCTTCGCCTTCTCAGTCCTGAACTGGCCGTTTACCCGAGCGTCCTCGTCGAGCCTGAGAGTCCAGTGCGTTTGCCGTGCCGCCGTAGGGCGGGCGGCGTTTGTCGGCTCGGCCCGACGTGGAGTGAATCGCTTGAATCAACGGATTTACGTGGGGAATCTCCCCTTTAGCGCGCGCGAAGACGATGTGCGTGAGCTCTTCGCGCAGTACGGCGAGGTCGTGTCGGTGGTCCTGCCGACCGACCGTGAGACCGGGCGCCCGCGTGGCTTCGGCTTCGTCGAGATGCCGTCCGAGGACGCTCAGAAGGCGATCGACGCCCTGAACGGCCGCGACTTTGGTGGTCGCCAGCTCAACATCAACGCTGCGCGTGAGCGCGAGGAGCGGCCGCGGGGCAGCTACGGCGGTGGTGGCGGCGGCGGTGGCTACGGTGGCGGCGGCGGTGGCTACGGCGGTGGTGACCGCGGTGGCTACGGCGGCGGCGGTGGCGGCTACGGCGGCGGTGGCGGCGGTGGCGGCGGCTACGGCGGCGGGGGCGGTGGCTCTCGCGGCGGTGGTGGCGGCTACGGCGGCGGTGACCGCGGTGGCTACGGCGGCGGTGGTGGCGGCTACGGCGGTGGTGACCGCGGTGGCTACGGCGGCGGCGGTGGTGGCCGCGGCGGTCCGCGCCGCTAGGTTCCGCGTTCCAGCAACACGTTCGTTGGCGCATCGGGTGGCTGACGACGAGCGAAGGCCCGGCAGATGCCGGGCCTTCGCTGTGCCTCCCCGCGGCGCGGTGGGGCGTCCGAGCGGGGCACGAGCGGCTCGCTGATGGGCAGTCTCGCTGCCGCTCGTGTGTTCGCGCGCAGGCTCGTCCGCAGGCCGTGTGCTGATGTCTGGAGGCGCGGCGCGTGCTAAAGTGAGGCCGTGTGAGCGGTTCGCCCTGGCGGGCCGGGCGCACGACGCTGAGCGCTCGGAGCATGCTCCGAAGAAGCGCGTGGCGCGCCAAATCTCTCGACGGAAGTCGGGAGACCGGGGGACCCAACTTTCGGGGCGAATCGCCCGCCTTGCCGCCTCGGCGGTGACGCAGGTGAACGGTGCTTCCACCGTAGCCCGTCAGCTAACCTCGGCGGCGTAGGGAGACCTCGCGGGTGTGAGGTTAGGTCCTATGGCCGTCGTGCCTCGTCCGTTGCGTGCGCCCGTGCACGTCGCTGTATCCGACAGCACTCTCGATAGCACCAGTCCCGGCAGCACTACCCCCGAGATTCAGCCTGTCCCCACGCCGGAGGTCTACGCCTCCACCGACATCCGCGAGCGCATCGGCAACCTGATGCCGCTCATCGGATCGCTCGGCATGGCGTCGATGGTGTTCCTGGCGCCGTGGCATCCGACCACGGCGTTCGCGTATGCGGTGTTCATCGTCGCGTTCTACGCGTACTGGGTGTTCCGCTCGTACGGTGTGGCGGTCGCGTGCATGGTTGGCCTGCGCCGCATCAACCGCTGGCTGGCGACCGACTGGCACGCGAAGTACCTCGACTGGGCCGCGACGCGCCCGAACGCCGAGGCGTGGGAGTGGCCTCGCCACCTGATCGTCATCCCGAACTACAAGGAGGCGGAGAGCGAGCTGCACCGCACGATCGGCTCGCTGGCCGCGCAGTCGAACGCGAAGCAGCTCGTCGTCGTCCTGGCGATGGAGGCGCGCGAGCCGGGGGCCGAGGGCAAGGCGGCGCGCCTGCTGCTCTCCTACCGCGACACGTTCGCGGACATCTTCGCGAGCTATCACCCGGCGGGCCTGCCCGGCGAGACGCCCGGCAAGGGCTCGAACGAGGCGTGGGGCCTGCGCGAGGCGTACCGCCGCCTGATCGCCGAGGCGCGTGACGACATTCGCCGCTACACCGTGACCAGCTGCGACGCCGACGCCGTGTTCAGCGCGCACCACTTCACGGCTCTCAATCACCTGTTCCTCTCGGAGCCCGACCGCTACCGCACGTTCTGGCAGCCGACGATCTTCAACTCCAACAACATCTGGGACGTGCCGGCCGGGCCGCGCATGCTCGACGGCCTGTCGGGGGTGAACCGGCTCGCGAACCTCACGCTGCCGGGCAGCGTGAAGTTCCCGACCTCCTGCTACTCGCTCTCCTGGCAGATGCTGCACGAGGTGGGCTACTGGGACGAGGAAGTGATCCCGGAGGACTGGCACCTCTATCTGAAGTGCTGCTTCTCGCTGGGCGACCGCGTGCACGTGGTGCCGATGTACGTGCGGCTGGGCAACGACTGCGTGCTCACCGACTCGACGTTGCACACGCTGCGTGCGCACTACTTCCAGTCCGTGCGCCACGCCTGGGGCGCCAGCGACATCCCGTACGCGTGGCGCGCGACGTGGCGCCGCGGCCCGTTGAGCTGGCCGCGCAAGCTCCTGCTCGCGTTCACGGTGTCGAAGGTGCACGTGCTCTGGATGTCCCAGTGGTACCTGGTCACTGTCGGCGTGCTGATCCCGTCCAACTTCGCGAAGCTCTTCGGCGCGCCGATGCCGGTGTGGTGGACGGAGCGGCGCTACGAGTGGCCGGGGCTCACGTGGCACCTCGACCTGCTGTTCTCGCCGAGCCAGTGGTTCCAGGGTGCGGGGCTGATCGAGCCGGTGATGCGGCTGAACCTGCCGGGTGCGCTGGTGGCCGTCTGCGTGCTGCCGCTGTTCGTGCTGATCGTCACCGAGTACCGCCAGCGCGGCGCTCGCCCCTCGCACGTCTCGGCGTTCACGGCGATCCGCTCGTTCGCGATGTGGCCGCTGATGGCGCCCAGCACGTTCTTCTTCGCGAGCATGCCGTCGCTGCACGCGCAGCTGCGCCTCGGTTCCGGCGCGGGCCTCGTCTACCGCGTCGCCGAGAAGGGCTCTCGCGAAGAGGTGGCGGTCCGCCTGGAGACCGATGCGGCGCTGGGCGGCCTGGAGCAGTCGCTGCCCGCCGAGGTCTCGCACGACCGACGGCGCGTGGAGCCGGTCGCCGTGGAGCGCGCCGGTTAGCGCTCACGCCTCGGGTGAGACATGCACAGAGGGCGCCCCGGTCGGGGCGCCCTCTGCGTGACGCGATACGCGGAGTACGAGCGCCAGCGGGTTAGGCGTGGCCCTCGGCTTCCTCCAGGTGGGCGGTGCGCGCGTGGTGCACCAGCTCCACGGCCTCGCGCCGGTTGCGGATGAAGATGCCGGCGGCGAGCACCAGGTAGACGCCCGACATGAACAGGCGGAACTCGGTGTTCGGCACCGCGAACTGCACGACGAAGAGGCCGAAGAGCAGCGCCGCCTCGCCCGCCGACATCGAGAGGCTCACCATCACCGCCAGCGCGAACGCGGACTGCGCGGCGGTGAGGAGCACCTCCTCCACCTGCCGAGGGTCGAGTGGCAGCGGCTCCAGGTGTCCGCCGGAGAGCGAGTAGGCGAGCGGCAGGCCGCCGATCAGCAGCGTCCACTGGTTCACCTTCGACGACAGCAGGGCGCCCATCGAGACGCCCGCCCGTCCGCGCCAGGCGAGGATGCCCGCGAACGGGAACTCCGGCGCCTCCGAGGCGAGTGGAGCGAGCCACTGCACCAGCAGGAACTCGTCGATGCCGAGCTGGACGCCGGAGTGGACGAGGCCCTCCGCGAACGGTTCGGCGGCCGCGAAGATCGTGGCGGCAGCGGCGAGCAGCAGGAGCATGATGCTCGTGCGTCGCTGCAGCTTGGGCAGCGTGCCCAGGGTTCGTGCAGGGCCGATCAGCTCGGGATCCTCGGAGGGCATGCGGGCGACGAAGTAGACGTACCCGACGAAGAGCAGCGCCAGGATGCCCGTGTCAACGACGGAGATGTAGCCCTTCAGCGGGAGTGAGAACGAGTAGACGGTGGCGACCGCCAGCGCGAGCACTTCGATCGCGTGGCCGCGCTCCAGCTGCAGCACGGTGCGCCGGGCGCGCAGCCAGAAGATGAAGAAGACGAACGGCCACGCCGCGCCGATGAGCAGGCGGTTGCCGCCGGTCATGTTGGCGACGGCGTACGGCGCGAACGTCGGATCCTGCGCGGCCTTCCAGGCGAACGTCATGTCGACCGCGTACTCCGGAAGCACGGCGATCAGCGCGACTGCGGCGACCGCGAGCCCTTGCGAGATGTCGACCTCCGCCGCCTCCGCGGCCCACGCGAGGATGAACGCGGCGGCGACGATGCCCAGGCCGAAGATCGCCGTGTCGCCGAGCGTGCCGAACGGCTCAATGTGGCCGAGGCGGAGGATGACCGCCGGCACACAGAGCGCGAGCGTCCCGAAGATGATGATCCACATCGAACCGGACGAACGACTGCTGACCAACGTGCCCCCCTCGGTCGGTCCGGCTCGGCGAGCCGTCACGCGCACAGCATAGTGGTGTGGGCGGCTCGCGCATCCCCCGTGCTTGAGAGCCCGGGTTGCCCCGGGCTCTCAAGCACGGTCGAACCTCGATGCGCTCGTTACTGCTGCTTCTGCAGCTCCTCCAGCAGCACGCGCGGCGAGGCCGGGAGGTGCTGCGGGCGGATGCCGGTGGCGTGGTAGATCGCGTTCGCGACCGCCGCGAGCGGCGGCACGATCGGCACCTCGCCCACGCCGCGGACGCCGTAGGGGTGACCGGGGTTCGGCACCTCGACGAGGATCGTCTCCAGCATGGGCAGGTCGAGCGTGGTGGGCATGCGGTAGTCGAGCAGGCTCGCGTTCCGCATCACGCCGTTGTCGTCGTAGAAGTACTCCTCCGTCAGCGCCATGCCGATGCCCTGCGCGGCGCCGCCCTGGATCTGGCCCTCGACGTACGAGGGGTGGATGGCGGTGCCGACGTCCTGGATCGCGGTGTAGCGCAGGATCGTCACCTTGCCGGTGGCGACATCGACCTCGACATCCGCGATGTGGCAGGCGAACGAGGCGCCGTGCGTGCTCTTGTTGCTGGCGGCGTGGCCCTGGATCTGGCCTCCGGTGTGCGGCAGCTGCGCGGCCAGCTCCTTGAACGTGAAGCGCTTGCCGTCCGGGCCGGAGACGCCGCCGTCCTGGTAGTGCACGCCGGCGCGGTCGACCTCCCAGATGCGGGCGGCGCGCTCCTCCAACTGCGACATGATGTCGTGCGCGGCGTCCCACACCGCCCAGCCGGTGGCGAACGTGGTGCGGCTGCCGCCGGTGACGTGCGTGAAGCCGATCGAGTCGGTGTCGCCGACGCGCGCCGTCACATCCTCGTAGTTGATGCCGAGCGTCTCCGCGAGCTGCATCGCGAGCGACGCACGGCCACCGCCGATGTCGACGGAGCCGGTCGTGAGCGTGACGCGGCCGTCCGGCTGCACGGCGGCGTAGGCGGCGGACTCGAGGCCCGCGTTGCCCCAGAAGCCCATCGCGACGCCGCGACCCTGGTAGCGGCCGGAGAGCTCGGAGCGGTAGTGGGCGCTCTGCTGGGCGGCCAGCATCACCGCCTCGTTGCCGATCACTGCGTGCTGCTGGCCGAAGATCTGGCGGTCGCCCTCCTTCGCCGCGTTCTTCAGGCGCAGCTCCATCGGGTCGATCTCCAGCCGCTCCGCCATCTCATCGATGACGCTTTCGAGCGCGTACTCGGCGGCGGGCGCGCCCGGGGCGCGGTACGCGGCGGTCTTCGGCTTGTTCACGACGACGTCGTAGCCGACGACGGTGGCGTTGGGGATGTTGTACGGGCCGTAGATGCAGCCGACGCCCGCGCCGACCGGCGAGCCGGGGTACGCACCCGCCTCGTAGGCGAGCGTGGCGTCGGCGGCGACGAAGGTGCCGTCACGCTTCGCGCCGAGCTTCACGCGGCAGACGGTGCCGGAGGTGGGGCCGGTGCCCTCGAACACCTCTTCGCGCGTCATCAGCATCTTCACGGGGCGGCGCGTCATCTTCGAGAACAGCGCGGCGAGCGGCTCCATGTAGACGGGGATCTTCCCGCCGAAGCCGCCACCGATCTCGACCGGCATCACGCGCACGGAGGAGACCGGGAGGCCGAGCACGTTCGCGAGTTGCTCACGCACCATGAACTCGCCCTGGGTGCTGGCCCAGACCGTGAGCTCGTCGTCCTCGTTCCAGAGGGCGGTGCCGTTGTGGGGCTCGATGTAGCCCTGGTGCACCATCGTCGTCTCGAACTCGCGCTCGATGATCACGTCGGCCTCGGCGAAGCCGGCGGTGATGTCGCCCAGGCTCGCCTCCAGGCGGCTCGCGATGTTCGTCGGCTTCTCGCCACGCCCCGCACCGACCTCGAAGCGCGACAGCATCTCGGCGGTGCGCATCGCGGGGTGGAGGATCGGGGCGGTGTCGAGCATCGCGTCGCGCACGTTGGTGACCGGCGGCAGCACCTCGTACTCGACCTCGATCAGCTGCAGGGCGTCGTCGGCGATGTGCGGGTCGGTCGCGCAGACGGCGGCGACGGCGTGGCCGCGGTAGAGCGCCTTGTCGGACGCGAGGATGTTGTCGAGCAGCCAGCGGAACGAGGTCTGGCTCTCGCCGAGGTCGGCGATCGCGTTCGCGTCCGGCTGGATCGGGAAGTCCTTGCTGGTGATGACCGCCTTCACGCCGGGCAGCGCGAGCGCCTTCGAGGCGTCGATGCGCTTGATGATCGCGTGGGCGTGCGGGCTGCGCTTCACGCGTCCGTAGAGCATGCCGGTCAGGCGCACGTCGCCGCCGTAGACGGCGCGACCGGTGACCTTGTCCTGTCCGTCGGGACGGACCGGGCGTGAACCAAGGATGCGGTACTCGGGCTTCGTGGCGACCATCGTGGGCCTCCCTTCCACAGACGTGATGGCCCGCATCCTAGCGCGTGGGCGAAGCGCCATGTGTGACGCGCGCGGTAGGCTGCGCGGGGCGCTGCGAGGCGGCGCGCGGGCAGCGATGCGAGGAGGCGGACGATGCTGGTGGCGTTCTCGGTGACCCCGATCGGGACGGCCTCGACCTCCGTGAGCGAGGCGGTGGCGGAGGCGGTGCGCGTGGTGCGCGATTCCGGCCTGCCGAACCGCACGGACTCGATGTTCACGACGATCGAGGGCGACTGGGACGAGGTGATGGCCGTCGTCCGGCAGGCGATGGTGGCGGCAGGCAAGGCCACGGGCCGCGTGAGCCTGGTGCTGAAGGCGGACGACCGCGCCGGCGTCACCGGCTCGATGACCGCGAAGGTCGAGTCGATCGAGCGGCACCTGCAGGGCTAGAGGCGTTCGAGGAAGGAACGACGCCGGACGCTCGGCGGGGCACCGACCGGCCTCTGGCGGGAGGCGGTGCGGTCGTGCGCTCGTCGCCCCGGGGAGCGGGACGGCGGCGAACGCGGCCAGCGCTGTGCCCCTCGCACGTGCGCTGCACCCCGGAGCGTCCGGCGCACCGGCGACTCCGACTCCCCACCCGCAGAGGGAACGTAACAGAACAGGGAAGTTGCGTAAACACCTGATCCATTCCTCGGTCGCCGCGCCCGGCGCCGAGGAACCTCGGGAGAACCCCAATCCGCTCGGTCTGCACCCTGCCGACGATCGCTGTGCGGAGGTGCTGCAATGAACGAGCCGACGAACGTGACGCGCGAGGGTGGACGGCTGGCCGTACCGGCCTCGCTGTTCGTGGATGGGGCGGAGCCGCCGTTCGCGCTGTTCGACCGCCGCGGTCGGCTCGCCGACCTCGGCTTCGCGCGCACGGTCTACGTCGCACCCTCGGACGCCGAGGCGCTGAACGGGTACGTGCGCCGGCATCTGGGCGCGGTGATGGGCGCGCGGCGTGTGCCGGAGCCGGCGCGCGCGTGGGCGCTGCATCGCGCACTGCTGGATGTCGTCGCGCACGCGCTGCGCACGCTCCCGGAGACGGAGGCGCTGCTGCGGCTGCAACCGGTGATCGAGGTCGCCGCGATGCACGTCGGCACGGAGCCCGGCATCTACCTCGCGGAGGTCGCGCACTCCGTGCGCTCGCCCGCCACGCACGCGGTCGCCACGGCGCTCTACGGGCTCACGCTGGCCGTCGGCGAGGGCATCGACGACCGCGAAAGCCTGGTGCGGATTGCGACGGCGGGTGTGCTGGCCGATGTGTGGAAGTTCCGCACGCCTCGGCTGGTTGCGCGCGGCAGCGACCTCACCGACGCCGAGCGTGCACAGCTCCGCGCGCACGGGGAGCACGGCGCGACGCTGCTGGCGCAGGCCGGCGTGCGCAGTCGCGTGGTGATCGAGGCGGTGCGCCTGCACCACGAGCGCTGGGACGGTGGCGGCTACCCGGAGGGGCTGCGCGGCACCTCGATCCCGCTGGAGGCGCGCATCCTGCGCATCGCGGACTCGTATGCCGCGCTCACCATCGACCGACCGGACGCCCCCGGCCTGCGCGGCTACGAGGCGCTGCTGGAGATGGCGCAGTCGGAGGG
>JBAYUZ010000048.1:0-16383 GCA_041674885.1 Dehalococcoidia bacterium | reverse complement strand
GGCGAGATCAAGGAGCAGGAGCTCTACCTGGGCGACCTGCCGATGATGACGACCAACGGGACGTTCATCATCAACGGCGCTGAGCGCGTGGTCGTCTCGCAGCTCGTACGCTCGCCGGGCGTGTACTTCACCGCGGCGAACGACCCGGCCACGGGCCGCCGCCTGACCGCCGCGAAGCTGATCCCGAACCGCGGCGCATGGCTGGAGTTCGAGACCTCCAACAAGGACATCCTCTCGGTCAAGGTCGACCGCAAGCGCAAGATCCCGGTCACGGTGCTGCTGCGCGCGATCGACATGGAGGACGAGAGCCTCCCCGAGGATCAGCGCGGCACGAACGAGCGCATCCTTGAGCTGTTCAAGGACATCGACACCAACGCCGACCACAAGTACATCGAGGCGACGCTGGCGAAGGACGCGACGGAGAACCGTCGCCAGGCGCTGGAGGAGTTCTACCGCCGCCTCCGCCCCGGGGACCCGCCGACCGCGGAGAACGCTCGCGCCCTGCTGGAGCAGCTGTTCTTCAGCGACCGCCGCTACGACCTGGGCCGTGTCGGCCGCTACAAGGCGAACAAGCAGCTGTCGCTGGTGGACGCGCCGACGGTGCGCACGCTGCGCCCCGCGGACATCATCGCGATCATCAAGAAGCTGATCCTGGTCAACAACGGCAAGGGCCAGCCGGACGACATCGACCACCTGGGCAACCGCCGCGTGCGCGCGGTGGGCGAGCTGATCCAGAACCAGTTCCGCGTGGGCCTGCTGCGCATGGAGCGCGTCGTGCGCGAGCGCATGACGATCACCGACCCAGAGGAGACGACTCCGTCCGCGCTGGTGAACATCCGCCCGGTGCAGGCGTCCATGAAGGAGTTCTTCGGCGGCTCGCAGCTGTCGCAGTTCATGGACCAGACGAACCCGCTGGCGGAGCTGGCGCACAAGCGTCGTCTCTCCGCCCTAGGCCCCGGTGGTCTGTCGCGTGACCGCGCGGGCTTCGATGTCCGCGACGTGCACTTCAGCCACTACGGCCGCATCTGCCCGATCGAGACGCCTGAGGGTCCGAACATCGGTCTGATCGGCAACCTCGCGACCTACGGGCGCGTGAACGACTTCGGCTTCATCGAGACGCCGTACCGCCCCGTGCTGCACGAGGTGGGCAACCGCAGCGCTGAGCTGGTGGGTCGGTTCCTGGCGGAGGACGTGCTCGACAAGTCGGGCAAGGTCATCGGCAAGGACGGCCAGCAGGTCGACGCGGCGCTGGCCGGCGCGCTGGCGAACTCCGCGAGCGACCGCGTCGCGGTGCAGCCGTTCGCCTCGACGGAGACGGCGTACCTCGACGCCCACACGGAGGAGCCGCTGCGCATCGCGCAGGCGAACACCGAGCTGGACGAGCACGGCAACATCGTTGCGGCGCGCGTGGAGGTTCGCCACGGCGAGCACCCGCGCATGGTGCTGCCGATCGAAGTCGACTACATGGACGTGTCGCCTCGACAGATGGTGTCGGTGGCGGCGGCGCTCATCCCGTTCCTGGAGCACGACGACGCGAACCGCGCGCTGATGGGCGCGAACATGCAGCGCCAGGCCGTGCCGCTGATCCGTGCGGAGGTGCCGCTGGTCGGCACGAGCATGGAGCGGCAGGTCGCCATCGACTCCGGCCAGGTGCTGCTGGCGGAGGAGGACGGCGAGGTCACCTCGTCGTCAGCGAACTTCATCACGGTGAAGTACCAGTCGGGGCGCGAGGCGCAGTACCCGCTGCTGAAGTTCGTGCGCTCCAACCAGGGCACGTGCATCACGCAGCGCCCGCTGGTGTTCAAGGGTCAGACGGTGCGCCGCGGGCAGCCGATGGCGGACTCCTCTTCCACGCAGAACGGCGAGCTGGCACTCGGTCAGTCGGTGCTGGTCGCGTTCATGTCGTGGGAGGGTCTGAACTTCGAGGACGCGATCATCCTGTCCGAGTCCGTGCTGCGCGACGACAAGTTCACCTCGATCCACATCGAGAAGTACGAGGTCGAGGCGCGCGACACGAAGCTGGGCGCGGAGGAGATCACCCGGGACATCCCGAACGTCGGCGAGGAGTCGCTCCGCGACCTCGACGAGGAGGGCATCATCCGCGTCGGCGCGGAGGTGCGTGAGGGCGACATCCTGGTCGGCAAGATCACGCCGAAGGGCGAGACCGAGCTGACGCCGGAGGAGAAGCTGCTGCGCGCGATCTTCGGTGAGAAGGCGCGCGAGGTGAAGGACACGAGCCTGCGCGTGCCGCACGGCGAGCGCGGCAAGGTCATCGACGTCCGCGTGTTCAAGCGCAGCCAGGACGACGAGCTGTCGGCCGACGTGAACATGATGGTGCGCGTCTCGGTCGCCCAGAAGCGGAAGATCTCCGAGGGCGACAAGATGGCCGGCCGCCACGGCAACAAGGGTGTCGTCTCGCGCGTCATGCCGCTGGAGGACATGCCGTACCTGGGGGACGGCCGCCCGGTGGAGATCGTGTTGAACCCGATCGGTGTGCCGTCGCGCATGAACGTCGGCCAGGTGCTGGAGACGCACCTGGGCTGGGCTGCGTCGACGCTCGGCTTCCGGGCGCTGACGCCGGTGTTCGATGGTGCGACGGATGGCGAGATCATGGACGCGCTGGCGCGGGCGTGGATCGCGATCCAGGCCGGCGCCGTGGAGACGGAGAAGGCATTCAACTCGACGGACAACGTCGTGGGTGAGCGCGTCGACGTGGAGGCGATGGAGTCGTACCTGACCGAGGGCGGCTTCGACGCCAACCTGGTGCTGCGCAGCGGGCCGGTCGGCTCCGCGCGCCACGCCTGCCTCTCGCTCTGGATGGAGGGGCACGGCGAGTCGAACGTGCGCGGGCTGGCCCCGGAGCGCTTCGATGAGCTGGTCCAGCAGGTGGCGAAGCGCACGGGCGACGCGCCGCCGGTCATCGGCAAGCAGTGGGTCTACGACGGCCGCACCGGCGAGGCCTTCGACCAGCCGGTGACGGTTGGCTACATGTACATGCTCAAGCTGGTCCACCTGGTGGAGGACAAGATCCACGCTCGGTCGACCGGCCCCTACTCGCTCATCACCCAGCAGCCGCTGGGCGGCAAGGCGCAGTTCGGTGGTCAGCGCTTCGGCGAGATGGAGGTGTGGGCACTGGAGGCGTACGGCGCCGCCCACATCCTGCAGGAGATGCTGACGGTGAAGTCGGACGACGTGGTCGGACGCGTGAAGGCGTACGAGGCGATCGTCAAGGGCGAGAACACCATGGAGCCCGGCGTGCCGGAGTCCTTCAAGGTGTTGGTCAAGGAACTGCAGTCGCTGGGCCTGAGTGTGGAGATCCTGAACGAGGACGAGGAGCAGGTGTCCTTCAACGAGGACTACATGGACTCGATCCCGTCGCTGGGTATCAACCTGTCGGGTCGCGAATCGGAGGACACGCGTGCTTGAGGTCAACGATTTCAACGCGATCCGGCTGTCCCTCGCCTCGCCGGCGCAGATCCGGTCGTGGTCGTACGGCGAAGTCACCAAGCCGGAGACGATCAACTACCGCACGCTGAAGCCGGAGAAGGACGGGCTCTTCTGCGAGAAGATCTTTGGTCCGACCAAGGACTTCGAGTGCTACTGCGGCAAGTACAAGCGTGTCCGCTACAAGGGCATCGTCTGCGACAAGTGCGGCGTGGAAGTGGCGCGCTCCAAGGTGCGCCGCGAGCGCATGGGGCACGTCAGCCTGGCGGCCCCGGTCGCGCACATCTGGTTCTCCAAGGGCGTGCCCAGCCGCATGGGCCTGCTCCTCGACATTCCGCCGCGCACGCTGGAGCGAGTCCTCTACTTCGCCCAGTACGTGATCACGGAGGTCAACGAGGAGGCGCGTCAGCACGCCCTCGACCTGCTGCAGCAGGAGATCGATGAGGAGGTCAACCGCCGCCAGGGCGAGACTTCCAGCCGCATCACGCTGCGCGAAGAAGTCCTTGCGCAGGAGGTGGGCGAGATCGACCGCCGCCGCGACCAGGCGCTGGCCGAGGCCGACGAGGAGTTCCAGCGCGACATCGACGCCGTGATGGCGGAGGCGCGCGACCTGGAGGCCGACCTGCAGGGTCGGCAGGGCGAGAAGCTGCGTGCCCGCCTCGCGTTCCGCGACGCGACGCTCGCGGCGCGCGGCGACACCGTGGGCGCCGAGACGCTCGTCGCGCTCCGTGAGGCGACGCAGACGCAGGTCGCGGCCGTCGAGGAGCGCATCGCCGGCAAGAAGGCCGACCTGCAGCTCATGGCGGACGCCGCCAAGCAGCAGAAGCGCGACCAGGCGTTCGGCGAGCTGGAGCCGATGCGCAAGCAGATGACCGACGTGCGCCAGCAGGTGCGCAAGGAGTACGACCCGCTGACCAAGCGGCTGGACAAGCTGCGCGACCCGGTGGAGGCGGACAACCTGACCGTCCTGACGGAGCAGGAGCACCGCGAGCTGGAGGACCGCTTCGGGCTCGTCTTCAAGTCCGGCATGGGTGCTGAGTCGATCCTCTCGATCCTCGAGCGGCTCGACCTCGACGTGCTCCGCCAGCGGCTGCACGAGGAGATCCAGTCGACCAGCGGCCAGCGCAAGAAGAAGGCGACGAAGCGGCTTCGTGTCGTGGAGGCGCTGCGCAAGTCCGGCAACAAGCCGGAGTGGATGGTGATCCAGGAGCTCCCGGTGCTCCCGCCGGATCTGCGCCCGATGGTGCAGCTCGACGGCGGTCGCTTCGCGACCTCCGACCTGAACGACCTGTACCGCCGCGTGATCAACCGCAACAACCGCCTGAAGCGTCTGCTGAACCTCGGCGCGCCCGAGATCATCATTCGCAACGAGAAGCGGATGCTGCAGGAGGCGGTGGACTCGCTCATCGACAACGGCCGTCGCGGCCGCGCGGTGGCGGGCTCCGGCAACCACAAGCTGAAGTCGCTCTCTGACCTGCTGAAGGGCAAGCAGGGCCGCTTCCGCCAGAACCTCCTGGGCAAGCGCGTCGACTACTCGGGCCGTTCGGTCATCGTGGTCGGCCCGAAGCTGCGCCTGAACCAGTGCGGCCTGCCGAAGAAGATGGCGCTGGAGCTGTTCAAGCCGTTCATCATGCACGCCCTGGTGCGGAACGGTCTGGCGCACAACATCAAGAGCGCCAAGCGCATCGTGGAGCGTGCGCGGCCCGAGGTGTGGGATGTCCTGGAAGAGGTCATCCACGACCGCCCGGTGCTGCTGAACCGCGCGCCGACGCTGCACCGCCTGGGCATCCAGGCGTTCGAGCCGGTGCTGGTGGAGGGCTCCGCTCTCCAGCTGCACCCGCTGGTCTGCTTCGCGTACAACGCCGACTTCGACGGCGACCAGATGGCCGTGCACGTGCCGCTGTCCTACGAGGCAGTCGCCGAGGCGCGCCAGGTGATGCTGTCGACGAAGAACCTGCTCTCGCCGTCCGACGGTGAGCCGGTGGTGGCGCCGACGCTGGACATGGTTCTGGGCTGCTACTACATGACCTGGGAGCGCCAGCCGCACCCGGGTGAGCACCCCAAGTCGTTCGGCTCGGCGGTCGACGTGATCGCGGCGTACGACCGCCAGGTCGTGAAGCTGCACGACCCGATCCGGGTGCGCCTCGATGGGGCGTTCCTGGAGACGACGGTCGGACGCGTGATCTTCAACCAGATCGTGCCGGACGAGATGGGCTTCCAGAACCAGCTGATGAAGAAGGCGCAGCTGCGCGAGCTGGTCTCGCGCATCTACCGCGAGCTGGGGCCGGAGCCGACGGTCGACTTTGTGGACGCGATGAAGGACGTGGGCTTCCGCTACGCGACCCAGTCCGGCATCTCGATCTCGGTCGCGGACATCCGCGTGCCCGGCAACAAGCCGGAGCTGATGGCCGAGGCCGACCGCCGCATCGACGACATGGAAGAGCAGTACCAGATGGGCCTGGTCACCGAGAACGAGCGGTACCAGGCTGCCATCAACATCTGGACGGACACGACGAACCGCATCCAGGACGCGCTGCAGCTGAGCCTCGACCCTGAGGGGCCGCTGCAGATGATGTCCATCTCGGGTGCGAAGGGGAACATCGCGCAGATCCGGCAGATGGCCGGTATCCGCGGTCTGATGACCGACCCCTCGGGCCGCATCATCGACCTGCCGATTCGCTCCTCGTTCCGCGAGGGGCTGTCGGTGCTCGAGTACTTCATCTCGACGCACGGCGCGCGCAAGGGTCTGGCCGACACGGCGCTCCGCACGGCGGACTCCGGCTACCTGACCCGCCGCATGATCGACGTCGCGCAGGATCTCATCGTCCTGACCGACGACTGCACGCCGGCGGACGAGGCGATTCGCGGCATCTGGCTGCGTGAGCGTGCGGAGGCGGGCATCCTCGCTTCCCTGCGCGAGCGCATCACGGGCCGCTGGGCGGCCTCGCCGGTCGCGGACCCCGCGACGGGCGAGATCTTCGTCGAGGCCAACCAGGAGATCACGGAGGCGATCGCCGACCGGATCCTGGAGGCGAACGTGGAGCAGGTGCACGTGCGCTCGCCACTGACGTGCCAGGCACGTCGCGGCATCTGCGCGCTGTGCTACGGCCGCTCGCTGGCGACCGGCAACCTGGTCTCGCAGGGTGTGGCTGTCGGCATCATCGCCGCACAGTCCATCGGTGAGCCGGGCACGCAGCTGACGATGCGCACGTTCCACACGGGTGGTGTCGCGAGCAGCCTGGACATCACGTCGGGTCTGCCGCGTGTCGAGGAGATCTTCGAGGCTCGCGTGCCGCGCGGGCAGGCGACGATGTCCGAGATCGACGGTGTGGTGCTCATCCAGCGCAACGCCGACAGCCGCATGATCACGGTCACGAACACCGAGTCGTACTCCGAGGAGTACGAGGTGCCGGAAGACTTCGAGCTCCTCGTTGAGGAGGGCGAGATGATCGACGGCAACGAGATCATCGCTGCCCCGCCGGAGGGTGCTGCGGAGTCGACGCTGCCGACGGTGACGGTGAAGACCGCCATCGCGGGCCGCGTGGAGTACATCCGCGGCAACGCGCGCCGGCGCAAGCCGACCGCGATCCGCGTGATCTCGGAGGCGACGGACGCGCGCGAGTACGCGATCCCGGCCGCGGCGCGCATCCGCGTCGAGACCGGCGAGTTCGTGCGCGCGGGTCAGCAACTCACCGAGGGTGCGCTGGACCCGCAGGACGTGCTCACGATCCTGGGTCCGGAGGCGGTGCAGATCTACCTCGTGGACGAGGTGCAGCGCGTGTACCGGTCGCAGGGTGTGAACATCAACGACCGCCACATCGAGGTGATCGTGCGCCAGATGCTGCGCAAGGTTCGCATCGAGGAAGCGGGCGACACGGAGACGCTGCCGAGCGAGCTGATCGACCGGCACGCCTTCGAGGAGATCAACGCGCACAAGATCGCGGAGGGCGGCGAGCCGGCCTCTGCGGTGCCGGTGCTGCTGGGCGTCACGCGCGCCTCGCTGAGCACGGACTCCTTCCTCGCGGCGGCGTCGTTCCAGGAGACGACCCGCGTCCTGACGGACGCGGCGATGTCCGGGGCGACGGATCACCTCCGCGGCCTGAAGGAGAACGTGATCATCGGCAAGCTGATCCCGGCGCGGGCCCCGATCACGGTGGAGCGTCCGCCGCAGGTCGCGGAGATCTCGATGCCGGAGTCGCTGATGCTGCCGTTCATCTTCGACTTCGAACGGCCCGACCCGTCGCTGGTCGGCCAGGAGGAGTCGCTGTTCGAGCTGCTGCAGACGGCGCCCGGCGCCGCCGGCAGCGCGTACGTGGCAGAGCCCGACTAGCCGACCCACACGTGGGTTCTCGCCCGGTGCTGTGAGGCGCGGGCGAGGTAGGCAATAAGCGAAGCCCCCGAGGTGACTCGGGGGCTTCGTGTTGGGTGCGGGTGCGGGCGCTACTTCGGGGGGAGGGTGGCGACGTAGGCGCGGGAGCGCGCGATCCAGCGGGCGAGATCACGAGCCGTTTTTGCGGCAGCGGCCTCGACGGAGAGCCAGCCGGACATCGGGCGACCGGTGATGTCGAAGGGGTGGACGCGCGGCTTCGCGAGCTCGGCCTCGGTCTCCTCGCGGGGGACGCGGATGAGCAGGCGATCCTCGTGGACCCCGACGAGCATGTTGCCGCGCCACATGAAGGCGATGCCGCCGAACATCTTCTGCTCGCGGAGCAGCGCGAGGTCCTCGGTCGTCGCGAGGTGTTCACGAATACGCTCCGCGAGCTGCTCGTTGTAGACCATGCGGCCCTCCGTCCACGCGCGATTCTACGGCGCGAACGGGGCGCTGGTACCCTGAGAGTGGCGCTCGGCCCCGGATGCCGCTGCGCCACAAGGAGGCGCGAGCATGACCGGGAGCGCGCTCGATACCGCGATCCAGCAGTTCCACGAGGCGGCCGATCGGGTCGGCCTCGACACCAGCCAGCGCGAGATCCTGACGGCGTTCAAGACGGTGTTCGAGACCGAGTTCCCGGTGGAGATGGACGACGGATCGTTCCGCGTCTTCAAGGGGTATCGCATCCATCACAACGCGGCGCGCGGCCCGGTGAAGGGCGGCATCCGCTACTCGGCAGACGTGAACCTCGATGAGGTGAAGGCGCTGGCGATGTGGATGACGTGGAAGTGCGCCGTCGTCGGCATCCCGTTCGGCGGAGCGAAGGGCGGCGTGATCGTCGACCCCTCGACGCTGTCGACGGGTGAGCTGCAGAACCTCACACGCCGCTACACGGCCGAGATCACACCGATCATCGGGCCTGATCAGGACATTCCTGCGCCGGACATGGGGACGAACGCGCAGGTGATGGCCTGGATTATGGACACGTACTCGATGGGCAAGGGGTACACAGTGCCCGCCGTGGTCACCGGAAAGCCGGTCGCCGTCGGCGGCTCCGAGGGGCGCTACGACGCGACGGGGCGCGGCATCGCGTACGTGCTGGACGAGCACCTGCACGACGCAGGCGGCGTACGCGGCAAGACGGTCGCGGTGCAGGGATTCGGCAACGTCGGCGGCATCGCGGCTCGACTGCTGCAGCAGGCCGGGGCGCGCGTGCAGTACATCTGCGACAAGGACGTCGGCATCTTCCGGCCGGAGGGCGTGGACGCCGATGACGCGTTCGCGTTCGTCGAGGGCGGCGGCAGCCTGCGCGACTGGATTGGCGCGGGCGAGCGCATCGACCCGGCCAAGGTGCTGACGGCGGACGTCGATGTGCTGGTGCCGGCAGCGGTGGAGCATGTGCTCACCGCGGACAACGCGGAGCGCGTGCGTGCCCGCCTGATCATCGAGGGCGCGAACGGGCCGACGAGGCCTGAGGCCGACGCGATCTTCCACGAGCGCGGGCTGACGGTGATCCCGGACGTGCTGGCGAACGCGGGCGGCGTGACGGTGTCGTACTTCGAGTGGGTGCAGGCGCGACAGTACCTGCACTGGAGCGAGGAGCAGGTGAACGAGGAGCTGCGCCGCGTGCTGATCTCGGCGTACCGGTCGGTGGTGCAGCGGGTCGCGAGCGCGCCGGACTGCACGTTGCGGCAGGCCGCGCAGTGGCTGGGCGTCGAGCGCGTGATGCAGGCGACGACCCTGCGCGGCATCTACCCCTAGCCTCGATGGCCACCGAGCGCATCGCGGTCATCCTGCTCGCCGCCGGGGCGTCGACCCGGATGCAGGGCGTCGACAAGGTGTGGACCGACCTGGGCGGCGAGCCGGTGATCGCGCGGTCGCTGAACGCCGCGGCGAGCCTGGACGGCGTCACCGACGTGATCGTCGTCACCGCAGCGAGCCGGCACGACGAGGTGCAGACGCTCGCGGCACTGCTCGGCATGGGGGTGCGGTGCGTCGAGGGTGGGGCGCGACGGCAGGACTCGGTGGCGGCGGGGATCGCGGCAGCGCCGGAGGCGGACTGGTACGTGGTGCACGACGCGGCGCGGCCGCTCGCGGGGGCGGCGCTGTTCGCGGCGGTGCTGGAGGCGGCGCGCACGCACGGCGCGGCGATCCCGGTGGTGCCGGTGGTCGACACGGTGAAGCGCGTCGACGCCTCGGGCGCGGTTGTGGAGACGCTCGACCGCTCGGCGCTGCGCGCGGTGCAGACGCCCCAGGCGTTCGCGGGGCCGCTGCTGCGGCGCGCGCACGCCGAGGTGCGCACGGACGCGACCGACGACGCCTCGATGGTGGAGGCGATCGGGGCTCCGGTGATGACGGTGATGGGCTCGCCTGCGAACCTGAAGGTGACGACGCCGGCCGACCTGGTGCTGGCGCGCGCGTTGTGGGCGGGGATCGCGGAGGAGTAGCGCCATGCGCGTCGGCACCGGATACGACATCCACCGCTTCCGCGCCGACGGCGCGCTGCGCCTCGGCGGCATCGACATCGCGGACGCGCCGGCGCTGGACGGGCACTCCGACGGCGACGCCCTCATCCATGCGGTGATCGACGCGCTGCTGGGCGCAGCGGGCGAGGGCGACATCGGGCAGCACTTCCCGCCGGGCGACCCGGCGACGCGCGGCATCGACAGCCGCGAACTGCTGACGCGGGTGGTGCGGCTGGTGGTGGCGCGCGGCTTCCGCGTGCACAACGTGGACGCGACGGTGATCGCGGAGCGACCGAGGCTGTCTGTGCACATCGCGCCGATGCGCGAGTCGATCGCACGGTGCCTCGGCATCGCCTCGTCGTGTGTGAACGTGAAGGCGACGACGCACGAGCGCTTCGGGTCGCTGGGCAGCGGCGAGGCGCTGGCGGCGCTCGCGGTCGCGCTGATCGAGGAAGCGGACGCCTAGCGCCCCGCGCGGAGGCCGGGGGCGGTAGGATATCGGCATGTCTGACGCACCCATCGTCGCTGTCCTCGCGCGCTGCGCGTGTCCGAGGGGGTAGCCGGCCTTCGCCGGTGCCCCGCGTCGGTCACTCGCATCGTCACGCGCAGAAGGGAGCGGCCACATGGGCTGGCTCGCACGACTCAGGGAAGACATCGCGGTTGCGCGGCAGCGTGACCCGGCTGCCCGGAGCGCCCTCGAGATCCTGCTCGCGTATCCCGGCATCCACGCGCTGATCATCCACCGCGCGTCGCACGCGCTGGCCGCGCGCGGCTGGGCGTTGACGCCTCGGCTCATCTCGCACTTCGGGCGGTGGCTCACGGGCATCGAGATTCATCCGCGCGCGACGATCGGGCGGCGGCTGTTCATCGACCACGGCATGGGGATCGTGATCGGCGAGACGGCGGTCGTCGGCGACGACTGCCATCTGTACCAGGAGGTGACGCTGGGCGGCACCTCCACACGGCGCGAGAAGCGGCACCCCACGCTCGAGGATCATGTGGTGGTGGGCGCGGGCGCGAAGATCATCGGGAACGTCACGATCGGGGCGCACGCGCGCATCGGCGCGGGGAGCGTGGTGATCGCGAACGTGCCGCCGTTCGCGACGGTCGTGGGCGTGCCGGGGCACATCGTGGCGTTCACGAACGCCTCGAACGACACGGTCGAGCGACTGCCCGACCCCGAGTGGGATCGGCTGCAGGACCTGGAGCGACGGATCGCGGACCTCGAGCGGCACGCGGGGATGAGCGCGCCGGGTGGCGGCTTCGATGGCGGTGGGGTCGAGGGTGGGCGCGCGCCTCGCGCGACCACGGATGGGGCGGAATGATGCGGCTGTACAACACGCTGACCGGCACGACCGAGGCGTTCACGCCGCTGGTCGCGGGGCGGCTCGGCATCTACGTCTGCGGGGTCACGCCGTACTCGGAGAGCCACATCGGGCATGCGATGTCGGCGATCGTCTACGACGTGCTGGTGCGCTACCTGCGCTGGCGCGGCAACTCCTTCGGCGGCCTTGATGTGACGTACGTGAGCAACTACACGGACGTGGACGACAAGCTGATCGTGCGCGGGCACGAGCTGGGCATCGACCCGCTCGACCTCGCGGATCAGAACATCGCGCAGTGGGAGGCGGAGCAGGCCGCGCTGGGCCTGACGCCGCCGGACGTGCGCCCGCGCGTGACGCGCGAGATCGCCTCGATCATCGCGCTCACGGAGCGGCTGGTGGCGAACGGCCATGCGTATGCGACGCCCGCGGGCGACGTGTACTTCCGCGTGCGCGCGGACGAGGACTACGGGAAGCTCTCGCACCGCAACATCGAGGATCTGCGCTCCGGGACGCGCTTCGAGCCGGGCGAGGAGAAGGAGTTCCCGCTCGACTTCGCGCTGTGGAAGTCCGCGAAGCCGGGGGAGCCGCACTGGACCTCGCCGTGGGGCGAGGGGCGGCCGGGCTGGCACATCGAGTGCTCCGCGATGGCGCAGCGCTATCTGGGCGACACGTTCGACATCCACGGCGGCGGGCTGGACCTCGTCTTCCCGCACCACGAGAACGAGGTGGCGCAGTCGGAGTCGGCGACGGGCAAGCCGTTCGCGCGGGTGTGGATGCATAACGGCCTGGTGCTGCGCGACGGCGAGAAGATGTCGAAGTCGCTGGGCAACGTGATCAGCGTGCGCGAAGCGCTCGAACGCTGGACGCCCGATGCGCTGCGGCTGTTCGTGCTGTCGAGCCACTACCGCAGCCCGAACAACGTGACCGACGAGGCGCTCGTGGCGGCGCAGCGCGGCATCGATCGCCTCACCGCGGCGCTGCGACCTTCGGACGGTACGGCGGCGGCGGACGACGGCGAGCTGCGCGATCACCACGGCTACCCGATCGCGGGGCCGCTGGTGCCGCCCGGCGACGAGGCGCATCAGCGCTTCGTCGAGGCGATCGAGGACGACTGCAACACGGCGCAGGCGCTGGCCGCGCTGTTCGAGCTGGTGCGCGAGATCAATCGCCGCCGTGACGCCGGGCAGGCGGTCGCGCGCGAGCAGGCGAAGCTGCGCGAGCTGACCGGGCTGCTGGGGCTGCGGCTGGAGGAGCAGGCGGCGGGCGACCTCGATGTCGTCGCGCTCTCGACGCTCGCGAAGCAGTTCGAGGTCGCGTGCGGCGGCATGGACGCGGCCTCGACCATCGACGCGCTGCTGGCGGCACGCGAGGAGGCGCGGAAGACGCGCAACTTCGCGGTGGCAGACGGCATCCGCAACGGACTCGCTGCCGCGGGCATCGAGGTCGAGGACACGCCGGCCGGCCCGCGCTGGGCTGATTCTCGGCGGCGCTAGCGCGCCGGGCTCTTCGGCTGGCGCCTCATCGCATGCAAGTAGGTCGCAGCGGCGCCGTCATGTGCGCGCGTTCGCGCGCAGCAGAGAGGGCTACGCCCCTCTGCACTCCCCACGGGCAGTGAGTTTGATCGCTAAGGGCGCATCAGCCTCCGCCTCGTCACCACGATCACGGCGATGACGAGCGCGAGCACGGTGACGGCGAGCAGCCGGAGGCCGATCGCGCTCTCGCGGGTGCGCTCCTCGATCGACGGCGACGGTGCCGCCTCGGTCGGTGGGGGTGACGACGATGTCTCCGTGCTCACAGTCGGCGCGGCGGTCGAGGTGACGGCGGCCGCGGCACGCGCCTCGGGGGCGGCGAGCACGGGGGTGGCAACGGCGCGTGCGGGCGGCGTCGGCGGGGCCGTGGGTGCGCCGGTCGCGCCGCGCGCGCAGATCGCGCCGTCCTGCGGCGTCGTGAGCGCGAGCAGGTAGGCGTTCACCACGGCGTCGACGCAGCGGTTGCCGGTCAGGTAGACGGTGTGGCCGTCGCCCTCGTGCGTGAGCAGCACGCTGTTCGGGAGCGCGCGATGGGCGCCGATCGCCCACTCGTACGGCGTCGCAGGGTCGTTCGTGGTGCCGATGATGAGCGTCGGCGACGGTGCGCCACCCGCGAGGCGAAGCGGCTGCGCGGGTGCGGGCCAGTAGGCGCACAGCAACCCCATCGGCGCCATCGACGGGCCGATGCGCGGGGCGACCGCAGCCAGCGTGGGCTGGAGCGCGCGGTAGTGCGCGGGGTCGCGCGCGTACTCGTAGTCGAGGCAGTTCACAGCGGCGTTCATCTCGGACTGGTTCGCGTAGTCGTTGCCCTCGCGCCCCAGGTAGGCATCGGTCAGGCGGACGAAGGTGGAGCCGTCGCCGCCGCGCGCCTCGGTGACGGCGCGTTCGAGGGCGCGCCAGGAGCCGGGGCGGTAGAGCGCCTGCATCGCGCCGGTGAACACCTCGCCGGGCCCGGCCGCGCGGTCGGCGGCGGCCGAGGGGATGGGGCGCGTGCGCGCGCGGTCGACGAGCTCGATGACGGCGGCCCACGGATCGCGCCCGTCGGCGGCAAGCGGGCAGGAGCGCGCGCGGCAGTTCGCGTTGAAGCCATCGATGGCGCGCTCGAAGCCGACGGCCTGCGCCGCCATGCCCTCGTCGGCGCCGATCGCGGGGTCGATGGCGCCATCGAGCACGAAGGCGCGCACGCGGTCCGGGTAGCGGTCGGCGTAGAGCAGGCCAAGCAGCGTGCCGTAGGAGTAGCCGAGGTAGCTCAACTGCTGGTCCCCCAGCGCCTCGCGGATGCGATCCATGTCGTGGACGACATCGACGGAGCCGAGGTGCGGGAGCAGGTCGCCGCCGCGCTGGGCGCAGAGCGCCGCGAACTCGCGGGCGAGCTGCGCCGCCTCGGCCCAGTCGTCGTCGGTTGCGGGCACGGGGTCGAGGCCGGCGAGACGCTGGATGCTGTCGTGGCAGACGAGCGGCGTGCTCTCGCCGACGCCGCGCGGGTCGAAGCCGACGATGTCGAAGCGGTCGCGGATGTCGGCGGCGAAGGAGCCCGCGATCGCCCTCGTGAACTCGATGCCGGAGGCGCCGGGGCCGCCGGGGTTCACGAGGAGCGCGCCCTCACGGCGCTCCGGGTCGCGGGCGGGCTGGCGGACGAGCGCGACCTCGATCTGGCGGTCGGTGGGGCGGGCGTAATCGAGGGGGACGCGAAGCGTCGTGCACTCGAACGGGGCGCCGCATGCGCGCCACGCGAGCGTCGACGACCCGGACTGCGCTTCGGCGGGTGCGGGGGCGCGGCGTGCATCGGGGGCGACGAGCAGCAGCGCACCGAGGACGGCGACCGAGGCGACGGCGATGAGGGCGACGCGGCGTATGCTCACCCCACCATGGTAGGCACGAGACTGCTCGGCGCGACGCTACTGGCCTCGCTGGTGCTCCTGGCGGGGTGCCGCGACGATGCGCCGCGCGCAACGCCGAGCCCGACAGCCGCCTCGACGGCGACTTCAACGCCGGTTGCGACATCGACGGCGACGGCGAGCCAGCCGATGTGGGACGCGCGGGCGGTGGCGGCGAAGCCGGAGGCGTACTTCCGCATCCCGTGCCCGTCCGCAGCCGACCCGGCGCGCAGCAACCCGGGGCAGGTGTTCAACCTCGACACGCCCGCCGCGGTGGAGTGCGTGCTGACGGCGATGCAGACGGCGGGGGCGAGCGAGGAGGCGCGCGCGTTCCTCGCGCGGTACCGCACGTTCCTCGTGGTGTTCGAGGAGCGGGGACGCGTCGACCTGGGCACGACCTCGGCGGCGTGGGTGAACATGGGGCGGCCGGAGCCGGTGTTCGTGAACGCGGGGCCGGACGGGATGCTCTCGATGCAGGCGCTCGTGAACGGTGGCGCGCCCAACCAGCCCGCGAAGGCGTGGCTGGCGCGGCCCGAGGTCGTGGCAGCACTGCGGGGCCAGACCGATGTGATCGCGTGGGCCGAGTACGCCCGGGTGGCGGCGATCGAGGCGCCTGCAGGGCGGCAGCGCTTCCTCGCCTCGATCCCGGTGCGAGCGTGCCGCGCCTGTGCGACGCTGCTCGACCTGCCGGTGCTGTTCGAGTTCGGGGCGGGTGGGGAGCTGCTGGGCGCGGAGCCTCGACCGCCGGTGGTGGCGACGGCGGTCGCCACGCCGGGTGGAGCGTTGCCCTGAGGGAGCGGGCTCCCTATACTCATTCGGCTCGGCTCCCGCACTGGCGGGGGTCGAACTTGTTGTCCGTATCGCCAACCGGCGACGGGCTCGAGCCCGAGTGGCGCAACGGTAGCGCAGCCGATTTGTAATCGGAAGGTTGGCGGGTTCGAATCCCCTCTCGGGCTCCAAATCGGAGTCTCGGGACCCCCTCGGGGGTCGGTTCGACGACGGATGACGGCACCCGTGCAGGGGTGGGAGAGTGGTTAATTCCAGCGGTCTGTAAAACCGCCGCTTTACGGCTACGCAGGTTCGAATCCTGCCCCCTGCACCAGACAACGCCGGAGGCATCCGGCATCAAGGAGTGGATCAGGCCCTCATAGCTCAGTTGGTAGAGCGCGTTCTTGGTAAGAACGAGGTCATCGGTTCAAATCCGATTGAGGGCTCCAGCACCGGTATTCCAGCCAGCACGACTTCGAGGAGCGATCGATGGCGAAGGGGAAGTTCGAGCGGAACAAGCCGCACGCGAACGTCGGGACGATTGGTCACGTGGACCACGGCAAGACGTCGCTGACGGCAGCGATCACGAAGGTGCTGGCGCTCAAG
>JBAYUZ010000047.1:0-16488 GCA_041674885.1 Dehalococcoidia bacterium | reverse complement strand
CTTCGCAGCCGCCTTGGCCGCTGCCTTCGCTGCAGGCTTCGCCGCCGGCTTGGTCGCCTTCGCAGCGGGCTTCGCCGCCGATACAGCCTTCGGTGCCGGCTTCGTTGCCTTCGCGGCGGGCTTCGTCGCGGGCTTTGCCGCAGCCTTCACGACCGCCTTCGTCGCTGATCGCGTCGCAGCCGAGGCTGGTGGCGTGCTCGACTTCGGCGCCGGCGCGGGCTCCGTGCCCGTCCGCTTCAGCAGCTTCTTCCACTCGCGCTCCACCTTCTGGCGGAACTCATCGAGCGTGCCGGAGTTGTCGATCTTCGCGTACGCGTGGAGCGACCGCTCCTTGTTCGTGAGCTGCGAGTCGATGCGCGACTGCGCCTGCTGCTCGGTCAGGCTGTTCCGCGCCATGAGCCGCGCACGCGCGACCGCCGGCTCCACGGTAACGACCCACACCTCATCCACCAGGTCGAACCAGTTCGCCTCCACCAGCACCGCCGCCTCGAGCACGATGTGCCCCTTGCGGTCGCGCCGCTTCAGCTCCGTGACCTCTTCGCGGGCCAGCCGGCGAATCTCCGGCCAGACGATGTCGGTCAGCCGCTTCATCTGGTCAGGACGGCCGAAGACCTTCCCGCCCAGCAGCTGCCGGTTGATGGTGCCGTCCGCCGCGACAATGTCGTGGCCGAACTCGTTCACCACCCCCTCGAAGCCTGACGTACCCGGCTCATAGACCCGATGGCCCAGCCGATCCGCGTCAATGACGACAGCGCCGAACTCCTTGAGCCACGCCGCCGCCGTCGATTTGCCCGAGGCAATACCCCCGGTCAGCCCAATAACTGTCATGGACGTCTCCGCACATCCCGGGAAGAGGAGCGTTGCGATTGTATTTGCGCGCCAGAAGGCATGCAACGCACTAGACCCGCGCAATCACCAGGATTGCGCGGGCCTGCGAGACGACCAACCGATGTGGAACGCCGCCGCGAGGCGGCCCCAGCGCTAGCGAGCCTGCTTCAGCGCCTCGATCAGCGCCGGGACGACCACCTTGTAGTCGCCGACGATGCCGAACTTGGCGGCCTTGAAGATGTTCGCCTCGCGGTCCTTGTTGATCGCGACGATCGTCTTCGACCCGGAGCAGCCGGCCATGTGCTGGCTCGCGCCCGAGATGCCGATCGCGAGGTAGAGGTCGGGCGAGACGACCTTGCCCGTCAGGCCAACCTGCTGGCTGGGCGGGTACCAGCCCGCGTCGCACGCCGCGCGCGAGGATCCCACCGCCGCCTTGTCGCGACCGAGCACATCCGCCAGCGCCTCCAGCAGCCGGAAGCCCTCGGCGTCGCCCAGGCCGCGACCACCGGAGACGACGATCGCCGCGTCCTGCACCTGCAGGCCCTGGCTCTCGCCGCCCTCGCGGCTCACGACCTCGGTGCGGCTCGCACCGGCTCCACCGATCTCCACCGTCTCGCCGCTGGCGCCCGCGGTGGGCTCGTTCGGCTCCTGCGACTTCGCACGCACCGTGACCACCGCCGGCGAGGCCGCGAACTCGTACGTCGCCAGCGCGTTGCCGCCGTACGCGGGCCGCGTCACGCGCAGCGTGCCGCCCACCACCTCGACGCGCGCGCAGTCCATCGCCGCCGCCGAACCGTTCCGGAACGCGAGGCGGGGACCGAGGTCACGCCCCACCATCGTCTGCGAGATCAGCACGACGGCCGGCGAGGTCTGCCCCATCGCCTGCTCCACCGCGCCCAGCCACTGGTCGGAGCGGAAGATGTCGTACGTCGCGTCGCCCGCGACCAGCGCCTTCGTCGCGCCGAAGGCGAACGCCTCGGCGGCAGCGCCCGAGGCGCCGGCGCCCAGCAGCGTGACCGCCACGGTGCCGCCCTCGGCGATCCGCTTGGCGACGCCCAGCAGCTCCTTCGCGGTCGGCGCCAGCGCGCCCTCCAGCAGCTCGCCGACGACCAGTACGTCCTGTGCCACGATTCGCTCCCTCGCGCTGCCGGCACCGAAGCCGGCTGCTGCGTCCGTCCCGCGCCCTCGGCGCGAGGCGTGCGACTAGATGATGCGTGCGTCGCGGAGCGCGGCGACCAGCTTCGCCGCCTGCTCCTCGGGCGTCTCGCCCTCGATGATCTGCACTGCGCCACCGGCCTCCGGCTGCGCGAGGCCGACGAGCTTCAGCTTCGACCCCGCGGCGCCGACGCTCGACGGGTCGAGACCAAGGTCGGCCGCGCCCCACGTCGTCACGGTCTTCTTCGCCGCCTGCATGATCTGCTGCAGCTTCGGGTAGCGCGGGTCACCGAGCTCGTTCGAGACGGTGACGACCGCCGGCAGCGGCTCCTTCACGGTCTCGAAGCCATCGGTGAGCACGCGCTGCACGACGAGCGCGGCACCGTCGAGGCGGACGTCCTTCGCGACGATCGCGCACGGCCACCCCAGCTCCTCGGCGATGCCCAGGCCGACCTGGCCCATGTCCCAGTCCGCCGCCTGGCGGCCGCAGAACACGGCGTCCACATCGCCCAGCTTCTTGATCGCCGCGGCCAGTGCCTTTGCGGTCGTGTACTGGTCGCCGCCCTCGAAGGCGTCGTCGTTCAGCAGCACACCTTCGTCGGCGCCCATCGCGAGCACCTGCTTGATGGCCGCCTGCGCGCTCTCCTTGCCCAGCGAGATCACGGTGAGCTTGGTGTCGCCCGCCGCCTCTTTCAGGCGCAGCGCCGCCTCGGCCGCCTGCGCGTCGAACGGGCTCAGCACCGGCGAGATGCCGGGTGCCGGCACGACCGCCGTGCCCTCAATGCGAAACGCCGAGGGCGGCGTCTCCGGGTCGGGGATCTGCTTGGCGCATACCACCAGGTGCATGGATTCGGCCCCTCTCGGGATGTTCGAGGCGCCCGGAGAGCGCCCCGCGATGAGCACAGCATCAGTCGAACAGGATCGGTCGCCGCATAGGGTGACGGCGCAAGCCGTTACCGGAAAGTGGGGTGACGGCGAGCGCCGTTAGCGGGAAGTGCCGGGGTCCTTCGGGCCCAGCACCGCCTGCTCCAGGAGCTCCGCGATGTCGAACGCCCGCATGCGGCCTTCCTCCTGCGGCTGCACCGCAGGGATCCCATCTTCGAACATCTGGATGCAGAAGGGGCAGTTGGAAATCACGCTCGTGGCGCCGGTTCCCACCGCCTCCTCGGAGCGCACGTGGTTCACACGCCGCGCGCCGACCTCCTCCTGCCACATGTTCCCACCGCCCGCGCCGCAGCACAGCCCACGGCTGAGGTTCCGAGGCATCTCCGTGACCTTCGCGCCCGGCACAAACTCCAGGATCTGCCGCGGCGCGTCGTACACGCCGTTCAGCCGGCCGAGGTAGCACGAGTCGTGGTACGTGACCGCATCCGGCACCGCGTGGGTCACCTTCAGCTGCCCGCCCTGCAGCGCCTGCGCCAGGAACTCCGTGTGGTGCAGCACCTCGAAGTGCCCGTCGAACTGCGGGTACTCGTTCTTGAAGGTGTTGAAGCAGTGCGGGCAGTTGGTGATCACGCGCTGCACGTTCTTCGCCTTGAACGTCTCGACCAGCTGCTGCGCGAGGATCTGGTACAGGTACTCGTTGCCCAGGCGTCGCGCGGGGTCGCCGTTGCAGGTCTCCTCCTGCCCCAGCACCCCGAACGAGGTGCCCGCCTCGCGCAGCAGGCGGAACACCGACTGCGTCACGGGCAGGTTGCGCTCCACCAGCGATCCGGAGCAGCCGACCCAGTACAGGTACTCCTGCGTGCCGTCGAAGATCGGCACCTCGCCCAGGCCTTCCATCCACGTCGTGCGCGTGAACGAGGTGCCGCGCCACGGGTGCCCGCGCGCCTCCAGGTTCTCGAGCGCCGCCTGCGCCGTCGCCGGCACGCGCGCCTCGTCCATGACCAGGTAGCGGCGCATGTCCACGATCGTCGGGACGTGCTCGATCATCACCGGGCACTCCTGCACGCAGGCGCCGCAGGTGCGGCACGCCCACAGCGTGTCGTCCTCGATGACCTCGCCCACCATCGCGACCGGCGAGACGGCGCGCACGTCGCCGCCCTGGTGGCCGACGCGTTGCAGCTCCGGCCCCACGTCCGCGAGGTGCGACTTCAGGTTCTGGATGAGGTGCATCGGCGACAGCGGCTGTCCGGCGATGTTCGCGGGGCAGACCGAGGTACAGCGGCCACAGCGCACGCACGCGTCCAGCTCGAACAGCTGCTTCCACGTGAAGTCCTGGATCTGGCCGACGCCGAAGACCTCGCGCTCCTCGATGTTCTCGATCTTCGTCAGCCGGCCCGGCGAGTCGGTGCGCAGCAGGTAGGCGTTCACCGGCGCGAAGAAGATGTGGTCGAGCTTCGTGAGGCAGATCAGCCCCAGCCACCCCATCGCGAAGATCAGATGCCCCCACCAGCCCCACACGTGCATCGACAGCAGCGTCGACTCAGACAGTGAGAACGCCCGCAGCCCCAGCGCGATCGGATACGAGGCGAACGACCACACCGCCCAGGCCGGCTCCTGCTCGATCTCCGTCGCCGCGATCCGCAGTGCCTCCAACCAGAAGCCCGACAGCAGGATCACGCCCAGGCCCACGATGATCACGTGGTCCTCGAGCCGCTCGTCCCAGCGGATGCGGTGGAAGTTGTCGATGTAGCGCCGGTACAGCGCCATGCCGACGCCGATCAGGCCGATCAGGCCGAACAGGTCGCCGTAGAACGAGAAGAAGAGGTAGTACGGGCCGTTCAGGAAGTGGAGCGAGAGGTCATCCTCGATCGCGACCTGCGCGGTCACGATCGTGAGCACCACCATGGAGGAGAAGATGCACCAGTGCATCACCGCGGCGTAGCGATCGCGGCGAATCTTCTCCTGCGCCAACCCGAGCCGCACCAGATGCCGCACGCGCAGCGCGACCTGCTCGCGCAGGCCCGGCGTCGGCTGCCCCAGCGCCCACAGCGAGGCGTGCCGCCCGAAGGCGTACACCAGCAGCCCCAGCAGCACGGAGAGCATGACGTAGACCGCCCACGGCTGGTCGACGTTGAAGAAGATCTCCCGCGTCGCGCCGGTGCGATCGAGCTCGAAGGCCGTGATCAGGCCAAAGACAGAGGCCCCCACCGCGGGGGGCCACCATCCGCCAACCACTCGCGCGCGGGATGCCTTCGGCTCATGCCGCTCGTCAGACATCCCGCGCGCCAGTAACTACGCCTGCGCCGTCGTCGGCTGACCGTAGTCGCGACGAAGGTCGGTCTTGAGGATCTTGCCGAGGTGGTTGCGGGGGAACTCGTCCACCCACTGGTACATCGACGGGGCCTTGTACGAGGCGATGCGCGACTTCACGTACGCGGTCAGCTCCTCGTCGGTCGGCTTCGTCGCCGGGTCGGCGGCCACGAGGATCGCCTTCACGACCTCGCCCCACTCGATGTCCGGGACGCCGATGACGGCGGCCTCGGCCACGCCCGGGTGGTCCTCAAGCACGTTCTCGATCTCACCCGGAGAGATGTTCTCGCCGCCGCGGATGATGAGGTCCTTGATGCGGCCGGTGATGAAGAGGTAGCCGTCCTCGTCCAGCTTGCCCACGTCACCCGTGTGCAGCCAGCCGTCGGAGATGGCCGAGGCGGTCTCCGCCTCGCGCTTCTGGTAGCCCTTCATGATCCGGTCGCCGGAGATGCAGATCTCGCCTTCCGCACCCTGCGGCAGGAGCGACCCGTCGGCGCCCATGATGCCGACCTGGATGTCCGGCATCACGCGACCGACCGAGCGCAGGCGCGCGATCTTCTTCTCGTTCTCCTCGGGCGTGCCGTTCAGCCGGTGGTCGTCCGGGCCCAGGTAGGAGATGGTCGAGGTCGACTCGGTCTGGCCGAAGGCGTTCATCAGGCCACACGTGAAGACGTCGATCGCGCGGCGCACCACCTCGAACGGCATCGGCGCCGCACCGTAGGTGATGAGCTGCAGCGAGGAGATGTCGTACTTGTCGAAGTCGGCCACCTCCATGATGCGCTTCAGCATCGTGGGCACGACCATCGCGTGCGTGACCTTTTCCTTCTCGACCATCCCCAGCCAGCCGGCCGGGTCGAAGGCGGGGAGAATCGTGAGCTTCCGGCCCGACCAGATCGAGCCGAGCATCGTGGTCGCACCGGCGATGTGGAACAGCGGCACCGCGACCAGCGTCGCGTCCTGCTCGCCGCTCGGGTCGGCCGGGCTCTGCGTGTTCACGACGTACGCGGTGAGCGCCTTGTGCGACAGCTCCACGCCCTTCGGCATCGAGGTGGTGCCGGAGGTGTAGATGACGATCGCGGCGTCGTCATCGTCCGTGTCGCTGAAGACCGGGATGTCCTCGCCGGTCTCACGCAGCTGGTCGAACGTCTGCAGGCCGTCGGCCGCGAAGTCCAGCGTGTAGACGTGGTGGATCTTCGGCAGGTTCGCCTTGATCTCGTTGAAGAGCGGGAAGTAGCGCTCCGACACGAACAGGACGTTCACGTCCGACGCGTCGCACATGTACTGGAGCTCTTCCGGCTTCGCGCGGAAGTTCAGCGGGACGAAGGTCGCACCGACCGCAGCCGTGGCGTAGTACAGCTCGACGAACTTCGCCGAGTTCACCGCCATGATGCCGACGTTCTGGCCCTTGCCGACGCCGATGGCCTGCAGGGCGTTCGCCATCTTGTTGGCCCGCGTCTGCAGCTCGGCGTACGTGACGCGCTCGTCCGGGTCGACCAGCGCCGTGCGGTCCGGTACCGAGGCACCGGAGATCATCAAGATTTCGGCCGTATTCATCGCGTCGGTTCCCCCCTCGGCGGTTCCGAACCCGCCTGCTCCGTCCCTACCCCCGAGGAAACGCCAGCAGGCGTCCCTTGTCCTCTTCAATCACGCGCACCGGCCGCAGGTTCAAGCCATCCCCTGCGACTTCGTGCCCGTCGAGGTCATACATCGCGCCCGTGCAGCGGTCAAAGAACCGCCCCGGCGGTCGCCCATCCCCCCTCGGCTCGCCGAGATCCGGACGGAACGTCACCAGGCACACAGGGCGACCGGGCGGATTATGCGGATCCACGTCCGAAAACGCTACGATCCCGCCGTCCACCTGCCGCACCACCAGCACACCGTCCGTGCTGCGATAGGTCACCGACCCCGGCGCGTAGCGCGCGATGTTGCCGATGTCCACCGCGCCGTCCCCACGCCGGATGACCAGCGTGAACACGGCGATGACGATGAGCGCCCCCAGCGCCAGCGCGCCGAAGCCGACCAGGCACCCCGGGCGTGCGCCCTGGGCCCCCTCGCCGGGGTTGCGGGACGCGCCTGCGATGAGCTCATCCGAGGTCATCGCGCCACACTCCCCGCGGAAGCGCCGACATCATAATGAACGCCTGTCGCGGCGGCTACCGCTGGCGCGTCCCAATCTCGCTCCCGCGTCCACGAGGTCAGCGCCTCGGCGCCGGGGTCGGGTGGCGGTCGCCGATCACCTCGACCTCCACGTATTTGCTGCCATCCGAGGCGGTCCGCCCCGTCACCGTGAAGGTGCGCAGCGGCCGGTCGGCGCCGCTCAGCACGTCGCCGGTCGCCGCCCACACCGCGCCGGAGCACAGGTCGACGTAGACGCCGGGCGCTCCGCGCGGGTTCCGCTCCGCCCCACGAGGGTCGTCCGGTCGGTACTCGACGATGCACTCGGTGTACCGCACGACGCCGTCAATGGCGCGCAGTTGCCCGTTCTCCAGGCCGATCACGTAGACGTTCCGGTCCGGGAACGCGACGACCTTCCCGATCGCGAACCGCGATTCCGGCCCGGCATCGAGGTACTCGACCGCCACCTGCTTCGGGTTGAACGTGCCCCACGCCACACCGACGACGCCGAACAGCGACATCGCGACGATCACGAGGATCGTCAGGCGCGGCCCCGTCAGCCGGTACCACGGCGGCGCGGGCTGCCCGGGCTCACGAGGCGTGGTCATCGCTCTGCCGCCGCGCGCACCGCGAGCCGGCGCTCCAGCGCCATGCCCTCGCCGAGCGGCAGGTCGAGGCCCTCGACGACCGCGCGCTTCGTCGCGCGCATCGCAGCAGCAGGCGCCGAGGCGATCGCCTCCGCCCACTCGCGCGCCGTCGCCAGCAGCTCCGCCTTCGGCACCACGGCATGGACGAGGCCGAGGCGGTACGCCTCGGCGGCATCGATCGGCTCGCCGCTCGCGACCAGCCGCACCGCGTCGCCGCTGGGCAGGTACTTCGCCGCCAGCTGGCTCCCTCCCGCCGAGGGGATGTAGCCCAGCCGCACCTCCGGCAGCGCGAACGTCGCGTCCTCGCTCGCCACGCGCAGGTCGCAGTACAGCGACATCTCGAGGCCCGCGCCGAACGCGAAGCCCTGCATGGCAGCGATGATCGGCACCGGCAAGGCGGCCATCACCCCCCAGACGTCGCGCTCCATGCGCGCCCGTCGAGCGTCGATGTACGACGGCGCCGTGCCGAACTCGGTGATGTCCGCACCGGCCGAGAGCGCCCGCTCGCCCGCGCCGTGGATGACCGCGACTCGGATCGTCGGGTCGTCGCGCAGCAGGCAGAGCTGCGCCCACAGCTCGTCGCGCATCGCCATGCTCACCGCGTTCAGCTGCGCGGGGCGGTTCAGCGTGAGCCAGAGCACGTCACCGACGCGCTCCGCGAGGATCAGGGGCGCCTGAGCCGGCGCGTCGGGCATCGAGGGCGCCTAGACCCAGTCCGGCTTCACGATCTCGCGCGACTCGCGGTTCTCGTGCGATCGCGCCAGGTCGCCGTTCGTCTTCTCCACCAGCAGCTGCATGTCGGGCGAGTTGCCGCGCATGCCGTCCTGCCGCCAGCGGCGCAGCGCCGCCTTGTCCGACTTGGACAGCCCCTTGAGCTCCGACAGCGGCGTCACCACCGCGTCGAGCATCGCCTGCACCTCTTCGAGCGTGAACTCGACCTTCATCCGCGCACCTCGGTCTCCGACACGAACAGCCCGCCGCGCAGCCGCAGCCGCCGCGTCGTCCGCTCATCGATGTAGTTCCCCAGCGCCTCGTTCAGCGCGACGGTGAAGTCGTCGAGCTCCTTGGTGCCCTCGGTGCGGTGCTTCCGCCAGTCGCGGATCGCCGCGCGCCCCTCCTCCGACAGCTCCACGCCGTCCAGGACGGATCCGGTCATCCGCGCGATGACCGCCAGCGCCTCATCCACGTTCAACAGCACGTTCATCCGCAGGCCCTCCCCCGCTCGCGCGCACCATCCAGGCGTCTCCGCGCCGCCGCACCATAGCAGCCGCGCGCGCCCGGACGTGTCACGCCTCGCCTCGCGCCCGTTCAGCGCCCCTCGAAGCGCGGCTCCCGCCGCTCCACGAACGCCTGCACGCCCTCCGCCCGGTCGGCGGTCGACTGCAGGATCACCGTCATATCCAGCTCCGCGCGCAGCCCCTGCTGCAACGGTGCATCCATGCCACGCGCCACCGCCTCCTTGGCGTAGCGCGTCGCGATCGGCCCCTTCGCCGCGATCGCCGAAGCGATCCCGGCGGCGGCACTCGCGGCCTCACCAGCAGGTACGACGCGGGAGACGAGTCCGATGCGTAGCGCCTCGGCGGCGTCCACCTGATCGCCGGTCAGCAGCAGGCGCAGCCCGTGCGCCCGCCCGACCGCCCGGGGCAGCCGCTGCGTCCCGCCGCCCATCGGCACGAGGCCGAGGCCGGTCTCCGGCATCGCGAAGCTCGCGCCGTCGCCGCAGACGCGGATGTCGCACGCCAGCGCCAGCTCGAGGCCTGCCGAGTGCGCACGCCCCTCGATCGCCGCGACCGTGGGCTGCGGCAGCGAGGCCAGCGCCTCGAACCCCGCGCCGGGCGGCGGCGCGAACGGCGTGACGCCGTCGCGCAGCAGATCCTCGTCCCAGCCGGTCGCCCAGTGGCCATCGGGCGTCGAGCAGGTCACGACGACCGCGTGCACGCGATCGATGCCGTCTCGCAGCCCCTCACACGCCCCGACGAGCGCATCGACGAAGCCTCGCGAAACGCCCTCGACGGGCACGCGCAGCGCCAGCGTCGCCACCTTCGTGGCGTCGTCGACGGCGATCGAGACGTACGGCTCGTTCGGCAAGGCGCGTTCCTCAGCGATTCGCGGGAGCGAGGCGGATCGTAGGAGTGGCGCTCCGAGGGCGTCAAACCTCGGAAGCAACCCGGCCTAGCGCGGCCAGCAGTCCGGCAATGGCCCCCCTGCGACCGCGCTGTCGTAGCAGCCTAGAACACGCTGGTAGGCCGAACGGTCGGATGGCGTGGGTGCCAGCGCGTTCAACTGATTCTGGTTCAGGAAATTGTAGTCGTATACCTGTATGCACTGCTCGTTCCCCACGCCCGCCACGGAGTATGTGACGCAGTAGTAGCGGATCACGTCCCACAGGTAGGTCGTTTGTGGCGGCGCCACCTTCCGTCGTCCGACCACGGTCAAGGCGTTCACCGGGGTGGGCGCCGTCGTGGGCACAGCGGGCGGCGCTACCGGAACTTGCACGGGCGCCGACGCAGGAACGGCGGGAGAGTACGTTGGGACGGACATTGGGGTCGCAGCAGGGGCCGGGGTGTCGGTGGCTACGACAGTGGGCGTTGACGATGCGGCAGTTGTGGGCGCCTGCGCCTTTAGCGATGCGATTTCACGTTCCAAGTCAGCGACCCGTGGGTCGGATGCAGAGCTGCCGCATCCCAGCACTCCCATACATACGATTCCACAGGCAATCGCAACCCAGTTCATCCCTGCTCCCTCATGCGCGTGAATACTACATGCGTGTAGATGTCGCGATGCAGGAAGGAACCACTCCTGGTGCGTGCGTCCGTGCAGAACACATGTTTCACGTGAAACACCCGCCACCCCCGTCGAGCACGCCCTAGACGCGATGCACCGCCGCTGCGACCATCCCCGCGCACGTCGCACCGCACGAGGAGATCACGCGCATGGACCTCGGACTCGCCGGACGCTCGGTCATCGTCACCGGGGCCAGCCGTGGCATCGGCTACGCGATCGCGGAAGCGTTCGCCGCCGAGGGCGCGCGCGTCACCATCGCCGCCCGCACCGAGGGCCCGCTGCTGGAGGCCCGCGAGCGGCTCGCCGCCTCGGGCGCGCAGGTGCACGCCATCGCCTGCGACACGACCAGCGCCGCCGACTGCGAGCGCCTGATCGCCGAGGCGGTGCGCGTCCACGGCGGCCTGCACGCGCTGGTGAACAACGCGGGCGGCTCCGTGCGCTCGGACGACTTCGACACGCGCTGGGTGGGGACGTTCGAGGCCAACGTGCAGTCGGTGGCGCGGCTCTGCCTGCTCGCCCGCCCGCACCTCGCGGCCTCCGGCGACGGCGCGATCGTGAACATCGCCTCCATCTACGGCCGCGAGTCCGGGGGCGGCCCCGAGTACAACGCGATGAAGTCCGCCGAGATCGCGCTGTCGAAGGCGTTCGCCCTCGACTGGGCGAAGGAGGGCATCCGCGTGAACACGATCGCCCCCGGCTCGATCTCCTTCGAGGGTGGTGGGTGGTGGCGACGCCAGCAGGACGACCCGGAGGCCATGCGCGACTTCGTGGCGCGGAACATCGCCGCAGGCCGCTTCGGCCGACCGGAGGAGGTCGCCGCCGCCGCGGTCTTCCTCGCCTCGCCCAGGGCGTCATGGGTCGTCGGCGCCTCGCTCAACGTCGACGGCGGCCAGTCCCGCTCGAACATCTGACCAGCGCCATCTGGCGTTCGCGCACGGGATCGAGGAAAGTCGACGCATGCGGTTCAAGCGCTCGGACATCCCCGGCTTCGTGATCGCGGTGCTCGCCCCACCGCTGCTCACGCTGCTGATCTTCAACTCCTACGACATCTGGCAGCACCGCGGCACGCCGCTGCTGGGCACCGTCGCCGCAAACTTCGGCATCCTCGCGGGGCTACTCGCGATCTTCTCGCGCTTCGTCCGCAACTGGGACGTGCCGATGGTGATCGCCTTCGCGCTGGGCACCATCGTCCTCGTCATCCTCTGGATGCAGCGCATGGGCTTTGACCACACGCCGACGGCGACGACGCTGAAGTGGGTGGCGCTGCTCACGTTCTTCGTGCTCAACGCCTCGATCGGCTGGCAGGTGCTGACCAATGGCCTGCTGCCGATCCTCGACCGCCGCGACGCACGCCGCGCCGCCGGCAAGTAGCGGCCGAGGCACGCGCGTGGCCGATCAGACTCCGCCGTCCTCGAACGCCGCGCGCGTGGATCGCACCGCGCTGGCGATGCTCGCCGGCTGGATGAGCGATCGCTACTACCGCACCTTCCGCCTTGCCGACGACGCCGATCGCGGGCCGTTCGACGCCGTCCTGGGCCAGCGCGACCTCCGCGCGGGCGTCACCGTCGGCGTGCTCTGGGAGGACGACGCCACCGACCCGGCCCGCGCCACGATCGAGGCGTTCGAGGCAACGGTGAGCAGCGACCTTGCCCGCGCGCGCGACGATGGCGCCTACGCGCTCTGGCTCCCCCCGCGCTCCGTGCTCCCCACCGAGGAGCCCGAGGCGTCCGACTTCCGCCTGCTGATCACGCGCGGCCTCTCCGGCCTCGCCGCCGGGGATCGCCGCGAGGTGCGCGTCCCCGCCCTGCTCCGCCTCGCGAAGGTGGATGCCGCGGGCGCATACATGTCCGTCGTCGGCGGGCTCGCCCCGGACTGGACGCTGCTGTCGGAGAACATCGGTGGCTCGTACCACCTCGACTCCCGCGCGATCCATCGGACGCCGGAGGAGACGGCGGAGCGCGACATCCTGCTCGCGCACGTCCGCGACCGCGCCGCGCTGCTCATGCCCGGCGAGATGACGACGGTCGACTCGCACGACTACTGGCTGGTCTCGCGCCTGCCGGGAGCCGACCCCGCCGGCCTCACCGTCGTCGGTGCGCCCTCCGCCTTCGACAGCGCCGATGCCGCTGCGGTGCGCCGCCTGCTGCGCGCCCACATCACGCGCGCCGAGGCCCAGCGCACCTCGGGCGGTGCCGATCTGTCGGTGCTGGTGCTGGTCGGCTCCTACGCCCACATCACGGACGAGCGCGTCACGGCGGGCCTGCGAGGCATGAACCCGGCGCTCTACTCCGGCATCGACCTGGTCGTGCTGGTCGCCGACGGGCAGGTGCGGCAGGTGCTCCAGCCGCGCTCGCTCCCCTGGGAGCGCTAGCCGAGGCGTTCCGGCGCTAGCGCCGCTCGGAGTCCTCGCGCGCTCGCACCACCCATGTCCGCGCCAGGTGGTCGTGCCACGCGCGCCGCTCGCCATCGAACAACGCCCACACGTAGCCCATGAACAGCGGCAGATCGCTGGCCAGCGCGAACAGCGAGCGCACGAACCCGCGCAGCAGCCCCGGCGCGTTGCCCTGCCCATCCACGACCCGCAGGCCCAGCAGGCGCTTGCCGGGGCTCCAGCCGATCGCGTTCCAGGGCCAGCGGAACAGCACCTGCGTCGCGTAGATGAGCGGCAGCATCGGCTGCATCTGGCGCTGCGTCTCCGCCAGCGCCGTCGCGAAGTCCGCGTCCGGCGCCACCACGACCTCGACCCCCACGATCGCGGTGATGATGCCGACGACGAAGGACATCAGCAGCTCGTCGATGACGAACGCAGCCACGCGCGCGGGCAGCGCGCCCAGCGTCCGTCCGCCCGCGACCGCCGAGGCGGCGACCTCCGCCTCGCGCCACTCGCCGTGGGCAGCGGCGGGCGGCGCGCCCAGCGCGCCGTCCCCGGCCCACGTCGGGCCGGGGTGACCCAGCGGCTCCCGCCGCCGAGGTGCGGGCGTTGCGCCGCCGGGGCTCGCGCCCACCTCGCTCGTCATCGCGTCATCCATTCGCGCAGCCGCACGACGCGCCCCGTCTCCGTCACCGGCGCCTCCAGCAGCTCGATCGCGAGCCGTCCGAGCGCACTCGCCTCCTCGGCGGTCATCGCGACGAGCGTGCGCCCCGCGCCTTCGTCCGTCCACTCCGCCGCGCCCGCGACGATGACATCGAGGCCCACGCCTTGCCCGGCCAGCTCACCGGCGAGCGATCGCCCCAGCGCCACCGTCCCCGCCTGCGCTGCCGCGTACGCTGCGGCACCGGGCAGCCCGGCCTCGCCCGCCTCGTGCGCGACGAGGATCACGCGACCGCCGTCGCCGCGCCGGAACTCGTCGACGGCCGCCCGCACCGCGAACAGGTGCGCGTGGAGGTTCGCGACCAGCGTCGCCGCCAGCTCCGAGTCCGTGGTCCCCGCCAGCGGCGCCGCCACGAAGCGATCCGGCGCGCTCACCAGCAGATCGAGGCCACCCAGCTCCTTCGCAACCTGGCGCGTGGAGACCTTCACGTTCTGCCCCAGCGTAACGTCAAAGGCGTACACCGCCGCCGTCCCGCCCGCCGCCTGTCGTTCCCGCGCGATCCGTCGCGCCGCCAGCACGCCCTCATCGGCGCGCATCGTCGCGAGGCCCAGGCTCGCGCCCGCCGCACCCAGCGCGCGCGCGATCGCGCCGCCCGCTGCGGTCTCCGCCCCCACTACCAGTGCCCGGCACGCTTCAAGGTTCATGCCGGGATCCTACCGGACACGCCGGGCGGCCACGTCTTCGCCGGACAAAGCACTGACATATCCCTTTGTAATGACCTTCGGCCCTCGTCAGGCAGGTCCACGCGACCGACGATCAGCGCAGGAGGAGTGCGTCCGTGGCCCGTTCGCTCGATCTCGCACCGCTGCCCGGCACGCAGGCGCGCGCACTCGCGCTCGTCGGTCAGGCGGACGTGACCTTCCGCGAGCTCGGGGGCGTCATCGAGGCCGACCCGGCGCTCACCGCTGCCGTCCTTCGCGCCGCCAACTCGGCCGCTTCCGCCCCCATCGACCGCATCGAGGTCGCCGCGAAGGCGCTCGTGCGCATCGGCCTGGAGCACACCAAGCGCATCGTCGCCGGTGCGATCGTCTCCGGAAGCATGGTCAACCTGCGCCACGCCGGCATCGACACCACGGAGCTCTGGCGCCACCTCATCGGCTGCGCGCTGATCGCGGACACCACCGCGTGGGGCGAAGTGCGCCGCTCCGCCTCGTTCACCGCCGGGCTGATGCACGACGTCGGCCGGCTGGCGATGGCGAACGCGATCCCGGAGCAGTACGCGGAGGCCGTCACGCTCATCCGCAGCGGCGTCGACGCCATCGAGGCGGAGCAGACGATCTTCGGCACCGATCACCTGGCCGTCGGCCGCGAGGTCGCGGAGGTCTGGGAGCTCCCCGTCAACATGGCCGAGGCGATCGGCGACCACCACCTGGGCGCGCTGAGCGCGCTGTCGTGGGTCGTCTGGAACAGCCGCCGCGTCACCTGGTCGCTCGGCATCGGTGACGGCGTGGAGCCCGCGCCGGAGGTCACGTTCGACCCGGCCTCGGAGGATGCGGAGATCGTGGCGCAGCTGGGCGGCGTCGAGGCGCTCCAGCAGCAGATCGCGTGGTACACCGGCGCGATCACCGGCGCCATCGCCGCCTGACGCCGCACCGAGGCTCGCCGAACCCGCACGCCGCGCGCTAGCATCGATCGCATGACGCGACCGCCCGACGAGGACATGCACCAGGCGATCATGCTCGACGACGACGACGCCGTCGGCGACCTCGTGGCCGGCGCGCCGGACGCCGCCCAGGCCCACGACGAGGTGTCGCCCATCCTCACCGCGCTCTACCGCGCACGCCACGACCCGCTGCAGGCGCTGCTGGCCGCGCACCCCGCGCTCTCCGCCGACGAGGCCGCCGCGTTGGGCGACGTCGAGGCGCTGCGCGCGCACCTCGATCGCGACCCGGAGGCCGCGCGCCGCTATGCCGTGGACGGCGAGACGCTGCTGCACCGCGCCGCCCGCTTCGGCCGCGCCGAGACCTGCACGCTGCTGCTCGACCGTGGCGCCGACGCGGATGCCTACTCCCACAACGAGGAAGAGGTCGCGCCGATCCACGCCGCGATCGGCGGTCGCCAGTACCAGATCGTGCCGTTGCTCCTCGACCGTGGCGCGAACATCGATGCGCAGGAGGCACACGGCTTCACGCCGCTGCACCAGGCCGCCGCGCTCGATGACCGCGAGCTGGCGGAGCTGCTGCTGGCACGAGGCGCGAACCCCAACGTCGAGGCCGACGAGGGCCGCACCCCTGCCGACATCGCCTACCTCGCGGAGAACGACGACCTCGCCCGCGACCTCCGCAGCCGCGAGGGGTAGCCGGGCGTCACCCTGCTTCCCGTGCCGCTCTTGCCGCCCCACGGCGGCTCGCCCTATCCTGCCCGAACCCACACGACGCCGCCTCGACACGCTTCGACGCGGCCAGATGGAGCCAGTGCATGCCGACGCCGACCGCCTTCTTCCAGGGCAACTTCGTCCCCCTCGAGGAGGCGAAGATTCCGATTACCACCCATGCCTTCATGTACGGCACGGCGGTATTCGAGGGCGTGCGCGGCAACTGGAACGCCGACCAGGGCGAGCTGTACATCTTCCGCCTGCGGGAGCACGTCGCCCGCCTGCGCCAGAACGCGAAGATCCTGCGCATGGCGATCAAGTACACGGACGACGAGCTGTGTGACATCGTCACGGAGCT
>JBAYUZ010000046.1:0-17017 GCA_041674885.1 Dehalococcoidia bacterium | reverse complement strand
CAAGTTCATCATCGCGGACACGCCGGGCCACGTGCAGTACACGCGCAACATGGTGACCGGCGCCTCGACCGCCGACCTCGCGCTGATCCTGATCGACGCGCGGCAGGGCGTCGTGGAGCAGTCCAGGCGGCACGCCTTTATCTCCTCGCTGCTCGGCATCCGCCACCTCGTCGTGTGCGTGAACAAGATGGACCTCGTCGACTACTCCGAGGCGCGCTTCAACGAGGTGCGTGCGGAGTTCGCGGTATTCGCGAGCGGGCTGGACGTGCACGAGGTGACGTACATTCCGATCTCCGCCCTGGCCGGCGACAACGTCGTGGAGCGCTCGGCGGCGACGCCGTGGTACCAGGGCGCCGCGCTGCTGGAGCACCTCGAGACGGTCGAGATCGAGTCGGAGGATGCGACCGAGGCACGCTTCCCGGTGCAGTACGTGATCCGGCCGATGCGCCAGGAGCACCACGATTACCGCGGCTACGCGGGGCGCATGGCGGGCGGCGTGCTGCGCGTCGGCGACCGCGTGACGGTGCTGCCGAGCGGTCTGCAGTCGGAGGTCGAGGCGATCGACACCCACGGTGGGCCGATCGAGGCCGCTGCGGCGCCCATGTCCGTGACGGTGCGGCTCCGCGATGACGTCGACGTCTCGCGCGGGAACATGATCGTCGCGTCGGCGGCGCCGCCGTGCGTCGCGCAGGACATCGAGGCGTGGGTGTGCTGGATGACCGACCGCACGCGACTCGCGCCCGGCGCGCGCTACGGCATCAAGCAGACGACGCACAGCGCGCGCGCGATGGTGAGCGACGTCCTCGCACGCCTCGATATCAACACGCTCGCGGAGGAGGCGGGGGCCGAGGGCCTGTCGCTCAACGAGATCGGCCGCGTCACGCTGCGCACCACGGAGCCGCTGTTCTTCGACCCGTACCGGGTGAACCGGCACACCGGCTCGTTCATCCTCATCGATGAGGCGACGAACGCGACCGTGGGCGCGGGCATGATCCTCGGCGCGGCACGCGAGGCGTGACGCAGCTCCACCCCGACGAGCACACGGCCCCCGCGCCGGCGTCGTTCGTGCCGCCGCTGCCCGGCTGGGCACGTCGAGCGCTGCCCGTCGGCACGCACCGCCCCACAGCGATCGCCGCGCACGCGGTGCGCCTCGTGGTGGGTGTGGCGATCGTGCTGTTCCTGTTCATCGTGGCGCTGCGGCTGCTTGCCGTTTCGGCGAACGGTGTGGCCGAGTTGCTGCGTGGCATCCGCGCCTCCGGACCGCTCAACCTGCTCGGCTTCGGGTGGCTGCTTGCATACGGCGCGCTGTCGGGGTCGCCGGTCGCCGCGTTGGCGCTCTCGCTGCTGCACGGTGGCGCGATCAGCACCGTGGAGGCGCTGGGCATGGTGTCCGGCTCGCGCTTTGGGGCATCGATGATCGTGCTGCTCGTCGGCTTCGTCGCGTACCTGCGCGGGCAGCGGCGGCCGGACGGCATCTACGTCGGTGTGGTCGCGCTGCTCACCACGGCGACGGTGTATGTGCCGTCGACGCTGCTTGGCGTCGCGCTGCTGCAGGGCGGGTGGCTGCACGGCATCGTCGACCACGTGCCGCTGCAATGGGACTCGGTCGCGGTCATTGCGAAGCCGGTCGTCAGCTACCTCGCGCCGAGGCTGCCCGGCCTCGTGCTCTTCGTGCTCGGCGTCGCCACGCTGCTCGGTGCGTTCGCGCTGTTCGACCGGCTACTGCCGAACCTCGATCCGCCCTCGGCGCGCGTGGAGGCGCTGTCGAGGCGCTTCAGCAGCCCGCGCCTCATGTTCCTGTTCGGCGCGCTCATCACCTCGATCACGATGTCCGTCTCGCTGTCGGTCACGATCCTGGTGCCGCTGACGCTCAAGGGTGTGGTCAAACGGGAGTCCGTGATCCCGTACATCATGGGCGCCAACATCACGACGTTCATCGACACGCTGTTCGCGTCGTTCCTCGTCCCCGGGGGCGGAGCGACCGAGGTCGTGGTGGTGGAGATGGTCTCCGTCGCGCTTGTCTCGCTCGTGGTGCTGCTGGCGGTGTACGGGCCATACTCGCGGCTGGTGCTCGGGCTCGCGCGTCTCGTTGCCGCGCGCACGCGCTACCTCGGGATTTTCCTCGCGATCGCGGCGATCGTCCCGGCAGCCTTGCTGCTCGTGTAGCCTTGAGGCATGTCGGCACGCCTGCTCCTGGGCACTGCGTCATGGTCTGACAAGCCGCTCATCGACTGCGGTCGGTTCTACCCGCCCGAGGCGAAGAGCGCCGAGGATCGGCTGCGCTACTACGCCTCGCAGTTCCCGATGGTCGAGGCGGACACGACGTACTACGGCCTGCCCACGCTCGACACATCGAAGCGCTGGGTGGAGCGCACGCCACCCGGCTTCATCTTCGACGTGAAGGCGTATTCGCTGTTCACGGAGCACCCGACGCCGGTCGCGCGGCTCCCGAAGGCGATGCAGGAGACGCTCCCGCCGGTGCTGGTGGGCAAGCGCCAGTTCTACCGCGAGCAGGCGCCACCGGACTTCGTCGACCTCTGCTGGTCCACGTTCAACGACGCGTTGCTCCCGCTGCATGACGCCGGCAAGCTCGGCGTCGTGCTGTTCCAGTTCCCGAAGTGGGTCACGCCCGGCGCGAACGCGTTCCGCTACCTGGAGGAGATCCGCGAGCGCCTGGGCCACTACCGAGGCGCGGTGGAGTTCCGCAACGCGCTGTGGCTGGACGCGGAGCACCGGGAGCAGACGCTGGCGCTGCTCGGCGACTGCGACCTCTCGTACGTGTGCGTCGATGAGCCGCAGGGCTTCCCATCCTCGGTGCCGCCGGTCGTGGTGGCGACGAACCGGCTGGCGTGTGTGCGGTTCCACGGCCGCAACGCGCGGATGTGGGAGGAGCGCACGCAGACCGCCTCGGAGCGCTTCGACTACTATTACCAGCCCTCCGAGATGGACGAGTGGGTGCCGCGCATCGCCTCGCTCGCCACGGAGAGCGACGAGCTGCACGTGGTGATGAACACGAACAACTTCGACCAGGGGCCCGTGAACGCGCGGCTGCTGGAGGAGCGGCTCGGCGAAGCAGGGATCGAGGTCGTGCGCGCGCCGCACGCGACGCCCGAGCCGGCCGCGGAGACGGGCAAACAGCAAGGACGGCTGCTATGACGGATTCGATGCCGCCGCAGGGAAGCGCCGCGCGCACGCGCCGCGGCTTCCTCCGCCTTGCCGCCAGCGGTCTTGCGGCGGCGCTGCTCGGCTGCCAGTCCGTCGCGCGCGGTGCGGCTGCGCCCCCGGCATCGAGCGCGGGCGCAGCCTCTGCACCGCGCGCGCAGGAGCTGGTGGTGTCGACGCCACCGCCTCGCCCCATCCCCGCGGAGGGCCGCTACGAGCGGCCCATGCTGCCCGGCACGCCATGGGAGACGCCGCTCTACCTCAACCACAGCGGCAGGCAGGGCGCGACTGTGCTCGTCCTCGGTGGCGTGCACGGCAACGAGCCCGGCGGCTGGCTGGCCGCCGAGGAGGTCGCGGGCAGGCTGCCGACCTTCGGCAGCCTGCTCGTCATCCCGCGCGCCAACCTGCTGGCCACGCGGATGATGGAGCGCACCACACCCGAGCTGGGCGACTTGAATCGCCTCTACCCCGGGTCGCTCGACGCGGCGGCACCGATGGGCCGCATGGCGTTCGCGATCCTCGAGGTCGCGCGGGAGTTCGGGGCGAGTGTGCTCCTGGATATGCACGAGTCGTGGGCGTTCTACGCCGAGCGTGCGCAGAACGGCACCGCGTTCCTGGGCCAGACGATCGGCGCGGGGCGTGGGCCGGAGGGCGACACGCTCGCTCGACACCTCGCCGACCGCGCGAACGCCGAGATCGGCGTGAGGCGCGACCTCTTCTGGACGCGTGACCAGTTGCCGCTGCCCGGGGTCGTGCAGACACCGGCCCCCTCGAGTACGGCGCGACCGGCTGGGATCAGCCGCAGCTCGCTCGCCACAGGCGAGTACGTTGCGGGGCTCACGCCGGTTCTGGTGGAGATGGGGCAGATGGATCAGGCGGTCTCGCGGCGCGTCGACCTGCACCTGCTGGTTGCGCGCGTGCTGCTCCAGTCGCGCGGCATGATCTGAGGGCTGCGCGCCACCGTCCCATGACCGAGGATCACCCGTACGAGTGGAGCGCCGTCTGCCCGAGCCGTCTCACCTCATCCGCTCGCGTCGTGACCTGCTGCGCCTGGGCGCGGTGGGGGCACTGGGCGCGTTCGCGCTTGCCTGCGGTGCCCGTCCGTCGCCGGTCGTGGAGGCCGAGGCGTCGGTGTCCGGTGAGCTGCTGCCCCCGGATCTGACACCGCCAGCGGAGGCCTCGGTGGTCGCGCGGCCGGCCTCTCCAGCCGGGCGCAGCGAGCGCATGTTGTTGCCGAACACGAAGTGGGCGACGCCGCTGGTGATCGCCCACAGCGGGAAGCCGGGGCCGGTCGTGTTCGTGCTCGGCGGGGTGCACGGCGACGAGCCGGGGGCGTGGGCCGCCGCGGACGAGGTCGCGACGTGGGCGCCGCGCATCGGCAGCCTGCTCGTGCTGCCGCGCGCGAACGTCCTGGCGATCGAGGCGGGCCTGCGCACGCTGCCGGAGCTGGGCGACCTCAACCGCCTCTATCCCGGCGACCCGAAGAGCAAGACGCCGATGTCGAGGATGGCCGACGCGATCGTGCAGGTCGCACGCGAGTTCCGCGTGCAGACGCTGTACGACATGCACGAGTCCTGGACGTTCTATTCCGAGCGCAGCGCGAACGGCAACGCGTTCCTCGGTCAGACCGTGAGCGCGGGATTCGGCGAGGACGCAACGCTGGCCGCGCGTGCGCTGGTGGTGCGCGCGAACCAGCGCATCGACCTGCGACGCGACCGGCTCGCGGCGCGCGTCGAGGTGCCGGCCGCATCGGCGAAGGCGACCAACTCGCTCGGCATCGGGCGGTGGGTCGAGGGGCTCTCGTCGCTTCTCGTCGAGATGGGACAGGAGCGGCAGGAGGAGGCGCGCCGCACGGAGCTGCATCTCCTGGTTGCTCGCACGTTCCTGCAGTCGCGCGAGCTGCTGTAAGGCGCGGCTGACGAGGCCGTCCGATACACTGGCTCTGGCGGGGCGGAACAGCACGGGCGCGCGGGTGCGCCCGGGGAGTCGCACGCCGCATGACCGTCATGCCTCGACACCGGCGCACGCTGGCGAGCGCGCTGATCGCGCTCACAGTGATCGCGTGCGCGCTGCTCGCTGCGCCGAGGGCTTCAGCGGCGCTCGACCCCGGCTCGAACGCCGTGGTGCGCGCGGACGGCGACTGCCTGCGCATGCGCGCCCAGCCCAGCCTGCAGGGCACGCTCCTCGCATGCGTCCCGGACGGCAGCATCGTCTCTGTGCTCGCAGGCTCCGTGGCAGTCGATGGCTTCCAGTGGCAGCGCATCTCGTTCGCGGGGCAGATCGGGTGGTCCGTCGAGATCTACCTGCAGCCCAGCGGCTCGGCGCCCCCGCCCGTGGTGACCGCTGCGCCGCCGCCGGCCGCCACCACGCCGCCCACAACGCCGACCTCACCGCTGCCGACGCCCGCGCTCACCGGCAGCCTGCCGAGCGGCGGCGGCTTCAGCCTCGCGGTCTGGAGTGGCGGGCCGATCGATCGCATGCCGCCGGTCACGGCGCAGCGAGGCTGCACGCTGCGCGCGGTGTGGGTGACCTCGGGCGGTGACTTCGTCGGCTACGTGTACGGCGCGCCGAACATCGTGAACGCGGCGTGGAACGCGCTGTATCCCGACAACTCGCTGGCCGCGAACACGGCGGTGATCGTGGTGTGCGCCGCTGCCGGCAGCACGCCGCCGCCGAGCACCTCGCCGCCGCCTGCCTCGCAGCCGCCCGCTGGGCCGGTAGCGACGCCGGGCGTGCCGCCGGGCACGCCGAGCCAGCCGCCGGGGCCTGCCGGGAACCGTTAGCGCCGCGCTACGACAGCGATGGGGCGGGCGGGAGCGCGCCCTCCGCCTGTGCCTCGAACTGCTCGCGGTAGAGCGAGGCGTAGAGACCACCGAGCGCGAGCAGCTCCTCATGTCGCCCGCGCTCCACGATTGCGCCGCGGTCGAACACGAAGATCACGTCCGCCGCCAGCACCGTCGAGAGGCGATGCGCGATCACGACTGTCGTGCGCTCGCGCGCGAGTCGCGCGGTGGACTCGCGGATCTCGCGCTCCAGCTGCGAGTCGAGCGATGCCGTCGCCTCGTCGAGCACGAGGATCGGCGGGTCCTTGAGGATCGCGCGCGCGATCGCGACACGCTGCTTCTCGCCGCCGGAGAGGCGGTAGCCGCGCTCGCCGACCACGGTGTCCAGGCCTTCCTGCAGTCGCGCGATCATCTCGTCCAGGCCGGCGGCGGTGGCGGCCGCGCGCACCTCGTCGTCGCGCGCATCGAGGCGACCGTAGCGGATGTTGTCGGCGAGCGAGGAGTGGAACAGGAACGTGTCCTGCATCACCGCTCCCACCGCGTTCGCGACCGAGGCGAGCGTGAGGTCGCGGAGGTCGTGCCCGTCCAGCAGCACGCGCCCGCGCACCGGATCGTAGAAGCGCTGCAGCAGGTAGGTCACCGTTGTCTTGCCCGCGCCGGAGGGGCCGACCAGCGCCACCATCTGCCCCGCGCCCACCTCGATGTCGATGTCGCGCAGCACCAGCGGCGCGTCCGGCGCATACGCGAACGAGACGTGCTCAAAGCGGAGCGCGCCCTGCGCGCGCGGGAGGTTGACGGCGTTCGGGCGCTCCTGCACGTCCAGCGGGAGGTCGAGGTAGTCGAAGATGCGCTCGAACAGCGCGAGCGAGGAGAGGACGGTCGTGTTCACGCGCGCGATCGCCGCGAACGGCTGGAACACGCGCTGCGTCAGCACCGCCATCGCGACCACCGAGCCGAGCGTGAGGCTCTCGCCGATCACCGCGCGGCCGCCGTACCAGTAGATGAGCGCGGGTGCGAGGCCGCCGAAGAGCCCCGTCGCCATGTTGAACCAGCGACCGGCGATCAGCCGTCGCATCGCGATCGAGCGGAGGCGCTGGTTGTGCTCCTCGAACCGCGCCGCCTCGTGCTCCTGCCGGCCGAAGGTCTTCACGAGCATCGAGCCGGAGACGGAGAGCGTCTCCTCCAGTTGCGAGGCGAGTGCGGCGCTCTCCTCGTGCCACTCGCGGATCAGCCGGCGCATCACGCCGCCCAGCTTCACCGTCGGGAACACCCAGAGCGGCAGGATGACAAGCGCGGCGACGGTGAGCTGCCATTGGAGCGCGTACATCAGGCCGATCGCGACCAGCAGCGTGAGCGCGTTGGAGATGAAGTCGGTGAAGGTACCGGTGACCGCGTCCTGCACGCCGTTCACGTCGGTGGAGACGCGCGAGAGGATCTCGCCGGTACGGGTCTGCGTGAAGAAGCGCACGGAGAGCCGCTGCAGGTGCTGATGAAGCTCCGAGCGCAGGTGGAACATGATCCCCTGCCCGATCGTCTGGTTGGTGTACCCCGTCGCGACGCCGATCAGGCCGTTCGCGACGATGGTCGCAACGAGCAGTGCGAACGTGAGGTTCACGCTCGCCAGGCTGCCCTGCGCGCCCCGCGTCGCCTCGTCGACGATGCGCTTGATGAGCAGCGCGGGCAGGAGGTCGAGCACCGCACCGGCCGCGATGAGCAGCAGCAGTGTGCTGAAGCGCGCTCGGTACGGTCGGAACAGGCCGAGCACGCGCGCGAAGATCGCTCGCTTGGAGCCCGTGGGGCGCTGGTTCATGCGTCGTTGCATCGATCGATGCTAGCACCGCGCCTCCGTGCGCGGCGTCCGCCCAGCCCTACGCGCGGGACAGCACGTACACGTCGAAGCGCGAGGAGCGACCGAGCAGGCGCGTGGTGACGGGCGGCCCGCCCGGCGCCTCCAGCGGCGGTGCGAGGCGAGGGCGCTTCACAACGATGCGCGACGCACCGCTGCGCAGCGCCGCCGCGAAGAGCGCGTCCGCATCCTCGGTGGCGGCAGCGAGCAGGCCGAGCAGTCGCAGCTCCTTCTTCGCGACGGCTGACCCGGTGCGCTCCGGGAACATCGGGTCGAGGTAGACGACGTCGGGCGGGGCCGCGCGTGAGGCCTGGTAGTCCGCCGCATCGGCGTGGAGGAGCTTCAGGCGTTCCTCGATCACCGGCGCGAGCTCCGGGTCGCGCGCGGCACGCGCAAGGCCGTCCGCGAGCAGCGCGTGCGTGATGGGATGACGCTCGACGGCGACCACGCGGCAGCCAACGACGGCGAGCACCATCGCGTCCCGTCCGAGGCCGGCGGTGGCATCGACGACCTCGATCGGTGCGCCACGGAAGCCGACCGCGCGTACCAGCGCCTCCTGCCGCAGCGGCATCGCGCGGCGGTGACCGAAGGCGCCGCCCGCAAACTCGGCGAACACCGGGCCGACCCGGCTTCCCGGCTGGCGTGCCTCCAGGCGATCCGGGGTGACGGCGAGCAGCACATCGATGCCGCTCGCGTCGGCATCGACGACGGGGACGCCGAGCCGCGCGGCCAGCGCCTCAGCGGTCGCGTCGCGCACGGAGTCGCCCGGCGGGTCGGCATACACCGCGACGCGCGGGATCCGGGGTGGCGATGTGATGGTCACGCTCGCAGCGTGCGGCGCACCTCGGCACGGCGCAATGCCGTCTAGCGCAGATCGAGCACGAAGAGCGCCAGCAGGGAGAGCAGGATCACGGAGGCGAGCGCGAAGCAGCCCACGAAGAGCCTCGTCAGGAGCGACGACTCGAAGCGCAGGTGCATGAAGAACGCGACGACCAGCGCAAACTTCGTCGCGGACAGCACGATGAGCGTCGTAACCAGCGGCATCCACCGCCAACCGCTGTAGGAGACGAGCAACTCTGCGGCCGTGAGCACCGTGAGGATCACACCCAGCAGCACGTACTGGCGTGGCCTCAATCCCTCGTGATCGCGGACGACGATGGCCATGCGACGCTCCACCACCACGGTAGGCGCGAGCGGGTGGCGTCGCGGTGACTGTAGCCCGCGTGGATGCGGCGGATCTCTCGCGATGGGTGCGCGAGAGCAAGGGACGGTAACGGTTGTTGCAGAACCTCGATGCCGGTCGCCTCGGCGTCGGGCTCCTGAGAGCGTCACCCGGCTACCACAGAGGGGCGCGATAGGAGAAGGCGATGCATGAGCAGATGGAGCCGGAGCTGGGCCGCTTGCGGCGCATGGCGATGCTTGCCCTCTCGCCGCCGGAGTCGCTGGATCGGCCCGCCGAGCGCGTGCAGCACCTCGTACGTCGACTGCTGGGGCGCCTGCCGAATGCGGCGGCGAGCCAGCGCTTCTTGCGCGGTCGTGACTGGCTGGGACACCCGCTGCACCCGCTCCTGACCGACCTCGTCGCGGGGGCATGGACGGTGGCGTGGGTGTTCGACCTCGCCCAGCTGCTGCGAATGCGCCGCCTGCAGCCGGGCGCCGACGCCGCGATCGCGATCGGGCTCGCAGCGGTGCCGCTCACGGCGCTCGCTGGTGCATCCGACTGGCAACTCACGGAGGGGAAGGCGCGGCGCCTGGGGTTCGTGCACGCCGACCTCAACATCCTTGCCACCCTGCTGTACGTGAGCTCGATGCGGCACCGGAGGCAGGGGCGCCGATGGATGGGCATGCTGACGTCACACCTCGGATTCCTCGTGGTCAACGTGTCTGGCTACCTCGGCGGCGCGATGGTGTACGAGGAGGGGGTGAGCGTGGAGCAGGGCACCCAGAAGAGCGCGGTCGCGTACCGTCGGGCGGGCTGACCGGGCGCCCGCCGCTTCGGCTGGTGGCGGGGGGCGTTAACTCGCCGTTTACGTCCCCGCCGCACGATGAGCGCGTCTGCGACCCTCGGCGTGAGGGTCGAGGCGGAGAGGGCTGATGGCGGCGGACCTCTTCCCGGAGCACAACCTCTATCGCAGGAATCGCGCACGCGACCTGCGGGAGCGTGCTATCGCCGGCGTGCTGCTCGCAGCGGCGCTTGTCGGCGGTCTGACGACCCTCGGGATCATCGTCGCCCTTGCTGATGACACGTTCCGGTTCTTCAGTCAGGTCTCGATCGTCGAGTACCTGACCAGCACCCAGTGGACGCCGCTCTTCTCTGTGCAGCACTTCGGCATCTGGCCGCTGGTGACGGCGACCGTGCTCACCTCCGCGATCGCCCTCGTGATCGCGGTGCCGCTGGGCCTCATCTCCGCGATCTACCTGAGCGAGTTCGCACCCTCGCGAGCGCGCAGCATCCTGAAGCCGGCGCTCGAGGTGCTCGCCGGCGTGCCGACCGTGGTCTACGGCTTCTTCGCCCTGATCGTGGTCACGCCGGTGCTGCAGCGCCTGATCCCGGGCATGAGCGCCTTCAACTCGCTCTCCGCCGGGCTGGTGATGGGCGTGATGATCGTCCCGCTCGTCTCCTCGCTGTCGGAGGACGCGATGTCGTCCGTGCCCGACAGCCTGCGCGAGGCCGCCTACGGCCTGGGCGGCACGAAGTTCGAAGTCGCGACGCGCGTGGTGTTCCCGGCGGCGACCTCCGGCATCGTTGCCTCGGTCATCCTCGCGCTCTCCCGCGCGTTCGGGGAGACGATGGTGGTGGCGATCGCGGCGGGCCAGAACCCCACGTTCACGCTCGATCCGACCGTGCCGGTGATGACGATGACGTCGTACATCGTGCAGGTCAGCCTGGGTGACACACCGTACGGCTCGCTCTCCTACCTCACGATCTTCGCCGTAGGCACCACGCTCTTCGTGATGACCTTCGCGATGAACGTCATCAGCCACTGGGTCGTGCGGCGCTTCCGCGAGGTGTACGACTGATGGCCGCCGAGCAGCCGACGACTGCGGCGGGGCGCGCGCACCTGTTCCGACCCAACCAGGTACTGCGAGGCTCGCTGGGCGGCATCTTCATCGTGCTGGGCCTTGCCAGCATCGTGCTGGCGCTGGGGATGCTCGTGTACCTGGTGCTGGACGTGGTGCTGCGCGGCGCGCCGTGGCTCGACTGGCAGTTCCTCACGAGCTTCGACTCGCGGTTCCCGGCGCGCGCAGGCATCCTCGCAGCGCTCGCGGGAACAGGGCTGATGATGGCGATGACGCTGGCGCTCGCGCTTCCGATCGGCGTCATGGCCGCGATCTACCTGGAGGAGTACGCGCGCGAGTCCTGGCTGAAGTCGTTCATCCAGATCAACATCTCCAACCTCGCGGGCGTGCCCTCGATCATCTACGGTCTGCTGGGCCTGACGATCTTCGTGCGCCAGCTCGGCCTCGGCCGCAGCATCCTGGCGGGCGCGATGACGATGGCGCTGCTGGTGCTGCCGGTGATCGTCGTGGCGACGCAGGAGGCGCTGCGCGCGGTGCCGTCGAGCATCCGCGACGCCTCACTCGCCCTCGGCGCGACGAAATCGCAGACGATCTGGCACCACGTGCTGCCGCAGGCGGTGCCCGGCATCCTGACCGGCAACATCCTTGCGGCGTCCCGGGCGATCGGGGAGACGGCCCCGCTGGTCACGATCGGTGCGCTCACCTTCGTGCCGTTCACACCACAGTCGATCATGGATCGCTTCACGGTGCTGCCGATCCAGATCTTCAACTGGACCTCGAAGCCGCAGGCCGAGTTCCACGACCTCGCGGCGGCGGGAATCGTGGTGCTGTTGGCGGTGCTGCTGACGATGAACTCCATCGCGATCGTGCTGCGACAGCGTGCGGGTGGCGGCAGGAGGCGATAATGGTACGAGTGAGCGATACGTCCGCCACTGACGGCGTCCTGGGAGGCCTGATGCCCGACCTTCGTCCGTCCATCTCGTCACCCCGGGGCGTGGATCGCCCCGACGGCCGGGACGAGATCGTCGACCCGGTGATCGAGGTGGATCACCTCGATCTCTGGTACGGGCGCAAGCATGCCGTGGGCGACGTCTCGCTGTCGTTCGCGCGCAAGCAGGTGACGGCGCTCATCGGGCCGTCCGGCTGCGGCAAGAGCACGCTGCTGCGGTGCATCAACCGCATGAACGACCTCATCCCCGGCGTGCGGGTGCAGGGTGCGATCCGGGTAGATGGGGCGAACATCTACGACCGCTCGATCGATCCAGTCGAGGTGCGCCGCACCATCGGCATGGTCTTCCAGAAGCCGAACCCGTTCCCGAAGTCGATCTACGAGAACGTCGCGTTCGGCGCTCGCATCAACGGCTACCGCGGCAACATGGACGAGCTGGTGGAGCGCGCGCTGCGCCAGGCCGCGCTCTGGGACGAGGTCAAGGGCGACCTCAAGAAGTCTGGCCTTGCGCTGTCCGGTGGGCAGCAGCAGCGTCTCTGCATCGCGCGCACCATCGCCGTGAACCCCGACATCGTCCTCATGGACGAGCCGACGTCTGCGCTCGACCCGATCGCCTCGCAGCGCATCGAGGACCTCATCCGCGAGCTGGCGGAGGAGTTCACCATCGTCATCGTCACGCACAACCTGCAGCAGGCCGCGCGCGTCAGCGACCGCACGGCGTTCATGCTGGCGAGCGAGGACGGCGTCGGTCGCCTGGTCGAGTACGGCCGCACCGATGAGTTCTTCACGAACCCGAAGGACGACCGCACCGAGGCGTACATCACGGGTCGCTTCGGCTAGTCCGCAGTCACGCGCCGGCGAGGAGTGTCATGCCCCGCGAACAGTTCCACCAGGGTCTGCAGGACCTGCAGGACGGCATCCTCGAGCTTGGCTCGATGGTCGACCGACAGATCGACCGCTCGCTCCGCTGCCTCCTCGACCGTGACCTGACGCTGGCCCAGGCCGTCATCCGCGACGATGAGGAGGTGAACCGCACGCGGTTCCACCTGGACAACGTCTGCGTCTTGCTGCTCGCACAGCAGGCGCCGCTCGCCAGCGACCTCCGTTTCATCGTTGCGGCGCTCGCGATGCTGTCCGAGCTGGAGCGCATGGGCGATCACGCCTCCGGCATTGCGAGCATCGTGGTCACGATGCAGGACGAGCCGCTGGTGAAGCCGCTGGTCGACATCCCCGCGATGGCCGAGCGCGCCCGCGCGATGCTCAACGACTCGCTGGACGCGTTTGTGCACCGCGACGTGGAGGGCGCGTACGCCGTCGGTCGCGCCGACACTGAGGTCGACACGCTCTACGATCGCGTCTACCGCGACCTGGTGGACATCATGGTGCGCGACCCCTCCACGGTGGAGGCGTGCACGCATCTGCTGTGGGTGGCGCACAACCTTGAACGTGTCGCTGACCGCGCGACGAACATCGCGGAGCGTGTCGTCTACACCGTCACCGGCATGCAGGCGGAGATGGACACGACGCCGGTCTAGCCGCCCGCGTGCGCGCGCCGGAGCTCGGCGATGTCCAGCTTCTGCATCGGGAACATCGCGGCGTAGGCGCGCTCGATCGCTGGTTGATCGCCGGAGCCAAGCACCTCCTCCAGCACCGCGCGTGGCGCGATCTGCCATGAGACGCCGAAGCGATCCTTGAGCCAGCCACACTGCTGCGCGTCCGGGTCGCCGCCCTCGCCCAGGCGCTCCCAGTAGTAGTCGATCTCATCCTGGTCGGCGCAGTCGACCTCCAGCGAGATCGCCTCGGTGAAGTGGAACTGAGGCCCGCCGTTCAAGGCAATGAACGGTTGCCCGTTCAGCTCAAACTCCACCCACATGACGGAGCCCGGCGCCTTGCCGGTGATCTCCTGGCCCGTCTCCGGGTAGCGGGCGACGTTGCCCAGTTTCGCGTCGCGGAAGACCGAGGTGTAGAACTGGGCGGCCTCCTCTGCCTGCGTGTCGAACCAGAGGGTGATGCGGATCGGCTGCATCGTCGCTCCTTCGTGTCGGTCTAGGTGTCGTGTGTCCGTTAGTCGTGATAACCCCGCACTGAAGGCGGTGCATCCGTTCCCCCTCGGCCGCGCCGGGGCTACAGTCAGATCATCCCCTGACGGCCAACCGAGGGTAGTCGATGACGCTCCGGATGTACTCGTGGTTCACGCTCGGCTGGACCATCTTCAACATCGTCATCGGCGCGGTCGTCCGCGCGACCACCTCCGGCGACGGCTGCGGGAAGTCGTGGCCCTCGTGTGACGGCTCCTTCCTCGTCACGAGCACGCACGATGTCTCCCGTGCCATCGAGTTCAGCCACCGCTTCGTGAGCGGCGTGAACCTACTGGCCGTAATCGTGCTGGTCGTGCTTGCGTTGCGGATGCTGCCCAGCGGTCACCCCGCACGCCGCTCCGCCCCGTGGGTGCTCGCCTCGATCCTGGTCGAGGCGGGGCTCGGGGCAATCATCGTGCTCTACGGTTGGGTCGCCCATGACACCTCTGTGGCGCGACAGATCACGGTGCCGGTGCACCTCGTGAACACGCTGGTGCTGACCGGCGTGATGGCGCTGACCGTGTGGCAGATTCAGACCGGCGGCCGCGTGAGCCTGGCCGACCGAGGCCGCGTCCGCGCGCTGGCACTGATCGCGATGCTGATCGCGCTGGTCGCCGCCACCGGGGCGACGACCTCGCTCGCGGACACGCTCTATCCCGCACACAGCCTGGAGCACGGCGTGGCGGCGGACTTCAACGCCGCCTCCGCGATGATCGTGCGCTTCCGCATCCTCCACCCGGTGTTTGCCGTTACCGCAGGCGTTGTCGTTGTCGCCTACGTCTGGCGGCACCTGGGCGACGCGACTGGCGGTGGCCGTGGCGTCGCCGCGAGGGTCGTGCTGGTCTGCGTGCTCGCGCAGATCGGCCTCGGCTTCGTGCACGTGGTGCTGCTGACGCCCATCGGCACGGCGCTGGCGCACCTCGCGCTGGCCCAGACGCTGTGGGTGAGCTTCGCGTTCTACGCCTTCGGTCGCCTGCGCCTCGCACCCGAGGCCGCCATCAGCCGGCGTCCCTCCGTCCCCGCCAGCCGCTAGCCGAGCCTCGCTGGGCGACCCTCGACGTCGTCCGTGCTAACACATCTGTACTCAGTGGTATTTCGTACGTAATGTACGGGGTGACCGCGGCTCCGCTGCGGCCCTGGCGTTGTGAAGGGGGATCGCATGAGTTCGAGTGTGGGAACGCCTGTCGCCAGCCGACGTGCTGTGCTGCAGGGCATCGGCATGGGCGCGCTTGGGCTCGCCGGAGCAGCGCTCCTTGGATGCGGCTCAAAGTCGACCGGCGACGGCGAGAGCGGGGCTCCGAAGGCTGCCGCGACGGGTACCGGCGTCGCCGGTGGCACGCGTGGGCAGGGCCTGCCGATGATCGCGCCGGTCGTCCAGGGGAAGCCGAAGTACGGTGGCGTCTGGACCACAGCCCTGATCAGCACTCCGGTGCAGTTCGACGCGCACACGGCGCTGGGTGGAAACATCTGGCACAAGGGCGTGAGCGAGCGGATCTTGGAGCCGCACCCGATCACAGGCAAGGTGCTGCCGAACGTGGCCACCTCGTGGGAGGTCGCGGATCCGAGCGGCCTGACGCTCGTGTTCAAGATCCACCCGAAGCTCTACCTGCACAACGTCGGCCCGAACGGCGGCCGCCAGTTCACGGCGCAGGACGTCGCGTGGAACATGGAGCGCCTGGGCGGCCTGTACTCTGACCGGCTCAAGATCCCGAAGGCGTCGTTCCAGCGCGCGACGATGGTGCAGAACATCCTCAAGGCAGAGGCGGTCGACCCGCTCACCGTGAAGGTGACGCTGTCCAAGAAGAACAGCGCCTTCTTCAACGGCCTGATGGAGAACCGCACCCCGTTGATGCCGAAGGAGATGGACGACATCGGCTTCAACGACCCGCTGAAGATGGCGGGCATCGGCCCCTACCAGGTGGCCGAGTGGGTGAAGGACCAAAAGACAACCTTCAAGAAGAACCCACGCTACGCCGAGTTCCGCTCCGGTGAGCCGTACTTCGACGAGTTCCGTGAGATCGTCGTCCCGGACACCGCCGGGCAGGTCGCGGCTTTCGTCTCCGGCCAGATCCAGGTCGTGACGACGGAGACTGCGGAAACCGTCCAGCTGGTGCAGAAGCAGAAGCCGGACGCGAATCTCTACCAGTGGGTCGACGGCAACTGGGAATACTTCCGCCCCAGCCTCACGTACGAACCCTTCAAGGACGCGCGTGTGCGTCGGGCGCTCTTCCTGGCGATCGACTACACCGCGCTGAACAACGGCTACTACGGCACCGGCTGGGCGTACCAGGGCCCTGTCAGCCCGGGCTTCCCGGAGGCGTGGTCCCCGGAGAAGATCAAGACGACGCCGGGCTACAACCCGGACACCAAGGAGAAGGATCGCGCCGAAGCGCAGAAGCTGATGGCTGCGGCCGGCTACCCCAACGGCAAGGGCCTCGACTTCCAGGTGCTCATCACGCGCACCAGCGACTACATCGTGAACCACACGACGCGTCTGCAGGAGCAGTTGAAGACGGTCTTCCCGGACATCGTCACGAAGCAGGAGGGTGTGGACAGCGGGAACTTCGCGACGCGCCTCGCGGAGGGTCGCTTCCAGCTGCTCGGCTACGTGAACACCGTGGTGCCGGACTCGGTGCTGGAGATGACCTCGCAGTACCACTCGAAGGGCAGCCGCAACTACGGGAAGGGCAACTTCCCGGAGATCGACTCGATGGTCGAGAAGGCGCTCGACGAGCTCAACGTCGATGCTCGCACGAAGATCATGGACGACTTCCAGACGAAGTTCATCAACGACTGGATGCTCTCGTTTGTGATCAACTCGCGGCCGGTGCGCCGGTTCGTGTCGGGCAACATCGGCGGCTACGACAAGGTCGCCGGCTTCTGGAACCAGTACTCGGCGAACGCGCAGGTCGGTCGCTGGTACTACGTCGACAAGTAGGCGGCACCACCCGTCACACGAGAGGGCCGAGGCGGTATGCCTCGGCCCTCTCGCATGTTCGGCTGGTTCAGGGCATGACTGGCGCCCCCGGCAGGGCTCGAACCTGCGACCTGTGGATTAGAAGTCCGCCGCTCTATCCAGCTGAGCTACGGGGGCGAGGCCTCATGCTAGCGGGTGAAGGTGCTCCGCGTGCGCACTGGAACCGCCGGGAACGCAGAAGGCCCGCCGTACGGCGGGCCT
>JBAYUZ010000045.1:0-18196 GCA_041674885.1 Dehalococcoidia bacterium | reverse complement strand
CCTCACCCTGGAGCGCGCGGGCGCATATGGGGCGGTGCTCACGATGTGCGGGATGTTCGGGTCGCTGCTCGGCTCCGTGCTGCCGCTGCGCGTGCCGCGCCGCCGCCCGTTCCTGGTCGGTGCCGGGCTGCTGATGCCGCTGGCGGCGTTCGGCTGCTTCACCTCGACGTCGCCCGTGGTGCTGCTGCCGAGCCTGGTGCTCTTCGGCCTCGTGAGCACCGTGTTCGTGCCGGTGATGCTCACGATCCCGATGGAGGCGCCACAGATCGGACCGATGAGGGCCGGTGTCGCGGTCTCGGTGATCCTCGCGGCGGGCAACCTGAGCGGGTTTGTCGCGCCGCTGCTGGTGGGGGTGGTGCGGGACGCCACGGGCACGTTCGCGGTCGGGCTTGGCGGGGCGGCGCTGCTGGCGTTGGTGCTCGCGGTGTGTGGCGTGCTGGTGCCGGAGACCGGCCCCGTCGCGTCGGCGAGGGCCGAGGCTGCGCCGTCGGTGTAGGCTCTCCTCCGCACAGAGGAGGGGTTCCACATGACAGCAGAGAGCGTCGCGTTCACGCACAACGGCGTGCAGGTTAGCGGGTACCTGTCGAGGCCGTCCGGGACGCCGAGTGCCGGGATGATCGTCATCCAGGAGTGGTGGGGACTGAACGACGACATCAAGGAGATCGCCGATCGTTACGCCGCGCAGGGCTACCTGGCGCTGGCGCCCGACATGTACCACGGCGTGGTGACCGAGGAGCCGGACGAGGCGCGCAAGATGGCGATGGCGCTGGAGCGCGACCAGGCGGCGCAGGAGATCGACGCCGCGGCGGCGTGGCTGAAGACGCAGGGCGTCTCGAAGGTGGGGTGCGTCGGCTTCTGCATGGGTGGAGGGCTGACGCTTGCGACCGCACTGCGCGACGGCTCGCCGGTCGACGCGTGCCACGTCTACTACGGCGGCGGCATGCCGGACGGTGATGCGCTCGCGCGCGTGCGGGTGCCCGTGATGGGCTCGTACGGCGCGCTGGACACCGGCATCCCGAAGGAGCGTGTCGATGCGCTGCGCGATGCGCTGGTGGCGGCGGGCGTCGAGAACGACGTGATGCTGTACGAGGGCGCGGGCCACTCCTTCTTCAACCGTGCGCACCTGGAGCCGAAGGCGGCCGAGCACTCGTGGCAGCGGTCGCTCGGCTGGTTCGGGCGACACCTCGCCTCATAGCCTGGGCACAAGCCGCTCGCATCGCCCCTCGTGCCTCACGGGGGGCGATGCTATGTTCGCGCCGATCGAGGGCGGACGACGGAGGGCGCGATGACGGTGCGAGTGCTGGTGGCCGGCGTGGATCTGGCGGCGGACGGTGCGGAGCGGATCCGTGCGGTCTCGCCTGAGTTCGATGTCACCGTGCTCACGCGCGCCGAGATGGGCGAGGCTGGCCGCTTCGTGGCCGCGCTTGCCGACGCCGAAGTCGCGTTCGGCAACTGGTCCGGCCAGTGGAACGAGGTCGTCGCGGGTCTTCCCGCCACCGCGCCGCGGCTGCGGTGGGTGCAGCTCGGATCGGCGGGTGCGGATGCGCTCACGCCGGCCGCCCTCGGCAGCGGGCTCACGTTCACGACGACGGCGGGCTTCAACGCCGTCTCGATCTCGGAATGGGTGCTGGGCTGCATGGTGATGTTCGCGAAGGGCTGGCCGCGGCTGTTCCGCAACCAGCAGGCACATGGCTGGGAGCGCGTGCCCGTCGAGACGCTGGTCGGCAAGACCGTCGGCATCGTCGGCTTCGGACACATCGGCGCGGAGGTTGCGAAGCGCGCGCGCGCGTTCGGCTGCCGCGTCGTGGCGACGCGCCGCTCGTTCGGTGAGGGCGGCGGCGATCCGTTGCTCGATGCCGCGTACGCGCCGTCCGAGGTGCGACGCATGCTGGCAGAGAGCGACTACGTCGTGCTGTCCTCGGCGCTGACGGCAGAGACGCGCGGCCTCATCGACGCGGACGCACTCGCGGCGATGAAGCCATCGGCGGTGCTCATCAACGTCTCGCGCGGTGAGGTCGTCGACGAGGCCGCGCTGGCCGAGGCACTGCGCGCAGGGACGATCGCGGGCGCGGCGCTGGACGTGACGCAGCGCGAACCGCTGCCCGCCGAGCATCCGCTATGGAACCTCGACAACATCGTGATCACGCCGCACATCAGCGGGCGTGTCGCCGACCTCTACGCGCTGGCGACCGAGATCTTCTGCGATAACCTCGCGCGCTACGTTGCGGGCCAGGCGCTGCGCAACCAGGTCGACCCGGCGCGCGGCTACTAGCGCACGTCCAGCACGGCCTTCCCCTGCACCTGCCGTCCGAAGAGGGCGGCGGCGGCGTCGCCGATCGCCTCCCATGAGCCGCGCCAGCCGATGTCGACGTGCAGCGAGCCGGCCTGCATCAGCCGCAGCAGGTAGGCGAGGTCGGCACCCGACGAGGGGCCCTTCGTGAACGCCTCGATGCTGCGGCGCATGCCGACGGTGGAGTAGGGCGGGAAGGTCGCCTCCTCAGCGGAGGTCCAGCCGATGCTCTCGATCACGCCGCCCTCGCCGAGCAGCCGCCACGCGCCGACCAGCGTGCTGCCGCCCACGTTCTCGATCACGCCGTGGAGCGGCGCCTCGACACCCTCGAGGCCGATCACCACCTCATCCGCACCGAGACCGGCGAGGCCAGCCTTGCGCGCCTCGGAGCCCACGCTGGCGATGACGTGCGCGCCGCCGAGCGCCGCGAGCTGCACGGCGAAGTGGCCCACGCCGCCCGCCGCTGAGGTGACGAGGATGCGGCGCCCCAGCAGCGGGCCACAGCGCCGGAGCGCCCGCAGCGCGGTCACGCCCGCGACGGGCAGCGTCGATGACTCCGCGAGGTCGACGTCATCGGGCACGACCGCAAGCTCGTCGAGGTCGACGGCGCGCAGTTCGGCCCAGCCGCCCTGCGTGCCGGCGGTCGTCACGACGCGCGCGCCGGCTGCGGGCCCCTGGCCGTTCGCCGCGGCCTGCACGACGGTGCCGGAGGCGTCCCAACCCGGCAGGAAGCCGTCCGGCCGGTTCCGCACCCCGTTCAGGTCGCCGAAGTTGAGCGACAGGTGCTCGATGCGGACAAGGGCCTGCGCAGGGCTCGGCATGGGATCGGACGCCTCGCCAAGTCGCAGGTGGGCGGGGGCGGAGTGGTCGACGATCAACGCGCGCATGGTGCGGCCTCCTCGGATGTGCCGGGGCATCGTACGCGGTCGTGCGGGGCCTGCGGGGCGGGACTAGTCGGGCGCCGCACCGTTCCGGCGCCACACCTCGAGCGTGAGCGCCGTGGCGTAGCTGACCCACAGCAGGTACGGCAGGAACAGCAGCGCCGCTACTGGGACGCGCCGGCGTGCGCCGAGCACGAATGCAGCGATCGCGCCCCACATGCCGAGGATGATCGCGGCAGCAACGGCGACCTGGTGCAGGCCGAAGAAGACCGGCGACCAGAGCGCATTCAGGACGAACTGCACCCACCACAGCCGCGCGAGTCCGCGCTCACCTCGGCGTGACACCAGCCAGCCGGCGACGCCGATACAGATGTAGAGCGTCGTCCACACCGGCCCGAAGAGCCAGTCCGGCGGCGTCCACGACGGTCGATCGAGCGTGCGATACCAGCTCGCGATGTTGCCAGCGGTGACGATCCCGCCGATGCCGCCGGCCAGCAGCGGGCCGAGCAGGTAGAGCGCGGCCGTGCCGATCCGCGCTGTCCGCGATGCGGTGGGGCGAGCCTCGGAGTGAACTGTCTCTCGCATGCACCCAGCGTACCGCGATCACCAACGTGACGGCTGACGGTTCGCCGCGGACACGACGGGGAGGCGGGAGTCTAAAGCCAGACGTGCGGCGGGGTGGGCCGCACGCGCCCGCTCGCGAGCGCGGTGTCCGCGACCGCCTTCGCGACGCGCAGTGGTACCTCCGGGTTGAAGACGGAGGGCAGGATGTAGTCGTCGCTCAGCTGGTCATCCGGGATCGTTTCCGCGATCGCGCGTGCGGCCGCGATCTTCATGTCCTCGGAGATATCGAGCGCGGCGACGTCCAGCGCGCCACGGAAGAGACCGGGGAAGCAGAGCACGTTGTTGAGCTGGTTCGGGAAGTCGGAGCGCCCGGTGGCGACGATCCGCGCGATGCCGCGCACGAGGTCGGGCATGATCTCCGGCTCCGGGTTCGCGAGCGCGAACACCATCGAGTCCGGCGCCATGCGCGCGATCTCCTCGGGGGTGACCACGCGCGGGCGCGAGAGCCCCAGGAAGAGGTCGGCGCCCACGAGTGCCTCGCCGATGCTGCCACGGAAGCCATCGCGGTTGCTCTGCGTCGCGAACCAGTCGAGGCCCGGGCTCATCCCCTCGGTGCGACCCTCGTAGATCGCGCCGAAGCGGTCGAAGCCGATGATGTGGCGGACACCGAAGTTGAGCAGGATGCGCGCGCAGGCGAGCCCGGCTGCGCCCGCCCCGACGAGCACGACACGCAGATCCTCGGCGCGCTTGCCGGTGATCTTCAGACCGTTGATGACGCCTGCGAGCACGACGACGGCGGTGCCGTGCTGGTCGTCGTGGAAGACGGGGATGTCGAGCGTTGCCTTCAGGCGGTCCTCGACCTCGAAGCAGTGAGGGGCAGCGATGTCCTCCAGCAGGATCGCGCCGAAGCTCGGGGCGATCGCCTGCACCGCCTCGACGATCGCGTCGGGGTCGGTGGTGTCGAGGCAGATCGGCCAGGCATCCACGCCACCGAAGGTCTTGAAGAGCATGCACTTGCCCTCCATGACCGGCATCGCGGCCTCCGGGCCGATGTCGCCGAGGCCGAGCACGGCGGTGCCGTCGGTGACGACGGCGACGGTGTTCGCCTTCGTCGTGAGCGACCAGACGGCGTCCGGGTGCTCGTGGATCTCGCGGGCAACGCGGACGGCGCCGGGGCTCCACACCTGTGCGAGCTCCTGGGTGCCGCGGATGTGGACGCGGTTGGCGACCGCGATCTTGCCCTGCGCGTGCAGCTGGAAGGTGCGGTCGGCGGCGTGCACCACCTCGATGCCGGGGATGGCGGCAATGGCTTCGACGACCTGGCGTGCATGCTCGGCGCTGCGGCAGGCGACCTGTAGGTCGCGCACGAGCACGCCGGCACTCGCCTCGGCGATCTCGATCGTGCCGATGCTCGCCCCCAGGCTGCCGATGGCGCTGGTTACGCGGCCCAGGTTGCCCGGGCGGTTCTCGATGCGCAGGCGGAGCAGCAGCTGATAGCCGGAGAGCGGGCTCGCGTACTCGTCCTGGACGTGGGGGGAGCCGGTCGTCATGCCTCGATCATGGCCCGGGGAGCCTTGCGCGGCAAATCGAGGGGGCCTACTGGCATTCAGCCGCCAACGGTGGAATCATGCCGCGGTGCGATCGGAAGGGGTTCCCGCATGAAGCAGTTCATCCTCGCCGTGGTTATCACCGTCGCCCTGGGCGGCATCCTTGCGTCGATCTTCCAGGGCGATCGCCTGGAGGCGAACGGGCAGGCCAGCGCCATGCTGGCGGCCGCACCCGACGCACCGCCGACCTCGGCGACCGCGATCGCCATCGCCACGAAGGCTGCTTCGAGCGGCGCTACCAGCGGCGGCACGGCGCCGGGCGGGCCCGGCGCGGATGTGGCGAAGGCAGCCGGCTGCGCGGCCTGCCACTCCACGGGCGGTGCGCCCGGTGTGGGCCCGACGTGGAAGGGCATCGCGGGCGCGCAGGTGACGCTGGCGGACGGTTCTGCCGCCGCCCGCGACGACGCCTACCTGAAGGAGTCGATCGTCTCGCCGGACGCGAAGGTCGTGAAGGGGTTCAGCAAGGGCATCATGCCCGCGAACTTCGGTACCACTCTGAAGCCGGAGCAGATTGACCAGCTGGTGGAGTACATCAAGAGCCTCAAGTAGCGCGCTGCTGCGCACCGCAAACGGGGCAGGCCAGCGGCCTGCCCCGTTTGCGTGCCTGACCAGTCTGGGGCGTGCGGGCTATACTCCCGCGTGATTGAACAGGGAGATGCCATGACCACCACGCTCGACCATCCGTACCGCATCATCGGCACACGCCCCATCCGGCCGGACGGCATCGAGAAGGTCACGGGCAAGGCGCTCTATGGCGCCGACATCAAGCTGCCGCAGCAGCTGTACGCGCGGCTGAAGCGCAGCCCGCACGCCCACGCGATCATCAAGCGCATCGACGCCTCGAAGGCGCTGGCGCTGCCGGGCGTCGAGGCGGTGGTCGTCGGGACGGACTTCCCGCAGGCGCTGAGCATGGACCGCGCCGGAGCCGGCCGAGGCGGCGAGTACCCTCGCAAGTTCGTCGTCGGCAACTTCATGGCGGTCGACAAGGCGCTGTTCTACGGCCACCCCGTCGCCGCGGTCGCCGCGACCAGCGTGCACATCGCGGAGGACGCGCTCGACCTCATCGAGGTCGAGTACGAGGTGCTGCCGCCGGTGCTCACGGCGCAGCAGGCGATGGCCCCCGGCGCGCCGATCCTCCACCCCGAGATCCGCACCGCCGAGCCGCTGGGCGTCCCCGCGAACAACGACGCGCAGACCAACATCGCGAGCCACCTGCAGCTCGCGACCGGTGACGTGGAGGCCGGGTTCGCGGCCGCGGACATCGTGGTGGAGGACGAGTTCCACACGGGCACGGCGCACCAGGGCTACATCGAGCCGCACACGGCACTGGCGACCTGGAACGCGGACGGCAGCCTGGTCATCTACTCGAGTTCGCAGGGCTCGTTCGCGATCGTGCGCGAGCCGCTGGCGACGATCCTGATGATGCCGCCCTCGCGCATCCGCGTGGTGCCGATGGAGATCGGCGGCGGCTTCGGCGGCAAGAACCGCATCTACTGCGAGCCGATCGCCGCCATGCTCTCGAAGAAGGCCGGGAAGCCGGTGCGCCTCACGATGACGCGCGAGGAGGTCATCCAGGCGACCGGCCCGACCTCGGGTGCGTACATCCGCGGCAAGATCGGCGCGAAGCGCGATGGCACCATCACCGCGATTCAGCTCTGGATGGCGTACGAGGCGGGTGCGTGGCCCGGCTCCTCCGTCGGTGGTGGCGTGAACACCACGCTCGGCACCTACAAGCTCTCGAACGTGCTCATCGATGGCTACGACGTCGTCGTGAACCGGCCGCGCAACGCCGCGTACCGCGCCCCGGGCGTGCCCGCGCCGACGTTCGCCGTCGAGTCGCTGGTCGATGAGCTGGCGGAGCGCCTGGAGATGGATCCGATGGATCTGCGGCTGCACAACGCCGCGCGCGAGGGCGACCGTCGCCCGAACGGCGTCGTGCTCGCGGTCAACGGCAACATCGAGGTCATGCAGGCGGTCAAGAACAGCGCCCACTACCGTTCGGAGCTCACCGGCAAGAACCGGGGCCGTGGCGTCGCCGTCGGCTTCTGGAACGCCAACTCCGGGCAGCACAGCATCAACGCGCAGGTGAATACCGACGGCAAGGTGACGCTGAACGGCGCCGCCATCGACATCGGTGGCCTGCGTACGACGGAGGCGATGACGCTGGCCGAGGTGCTGAGCATCCCGTACGAGGATGTGATCTGCCGCACCGTCGACACCGACTCCATCGGCTACTCGAACAACACGGGTGGCAGCAGCACCGGCTCCGGCACCGCCGCGAGCGTGTACCGCGTCGCCGAGCAGATCCGTGACCGCATGGCGGAGCGCGCCGCGCGGATGTGGGAGGTCGACCGCGCCTCGGTCGAGTACCGCGACGGCGCGGTGCGCGGGCCGGCGGGCGAGGATGGACAGCCGCGGACGCTCACGTTCAAGCAGATCGCGGAGCGTTCGATTGGCACCGGCGGCCCCATCAGCGGCCACTGCGACAACGGCCTCGCGCAGGGTGGACCGACGTACGCCGGCCACATCGTGGACGTCGAGGTCGACATGGACACCGGCAAGGTCACGATCCTCCGCTACACGACGTTCGAGGACGTGGGGACGGCGATGCACCCCGCCTACGTCGAGGGGCAGATCCAGGGCGGCGTCGCGCAGGGCATCGGCATGACGCTCACGGAGCAGTACTTCTACGACGAGCAGGGTGTGATGCGGAACGGCAGTCTCCTCGACTACCGCATGCCGACGACGCTTGACCTGCCGATGCTCGACACGCACCTCATCCAGGTGCCGAACCCGGGGCACCCGCTGGGGGTGCGCGGCGTCGGCGAGCCGCCGATCGTGCCGGTGCTCGGTGCGATCTCGAACGCGATCTACGACGCGATCGGCATCCGCTACCGAGCGCTGCCGGCGACGCCGACCGTGATCCTCGACGGCATCCTGGACCGCGAGGAGGGGCGCGCCGCGCACTAGCCTCGATCGCCGCACGACCACGCGAGGGCGCGCCGTCTCCGGTGCGCCCTCGCCGCGTTCGGGGGTACCCGCCCGCGGCTGGTAGCATGCGTGGACGCGTGAGAGGGGCCGAGATGAGCGTCGTTGGGGTCACGGGCAAGCGAGTGCTGGCGATCTACGGGCATCCAGACGACGAGGGGCAGGCGACGGGCTCGCTCGCAGCCTTCGTGGCGGCGGGGAACGCCGTCACCGTGCTCTGCGCCACCCGAGGCGAGGTGGGCGAGATCAGCGACCCCGCGCTCTCGACGCCGGAGACGCTGTGGTACACGCGTGAGCTGGAGCTGCGCGCGGCGATGGCGCAGATCGGCGTCGGGGACGTGCGCTTCCTCGACTTCCGCGACAGCGGCATGGTCGGCACGCCGGAGAACGCCGACCCGCGTTGCCTCCACCAGCAGCCCGCCGAGGTGAGTGTCCCGGCGGTGCTCTCGGTGATGCGCGACGTGCGCCCGCACTTCGTCTTTACGTGGCAGCCCGACGGCGGCTACGGCCACCCGGACCACATCGCCATCCACACGCACACGGTCGCGGCCTTCGAGGCGTGCGGCGACGCCTCGGCGTATCCGGAGACGGGTGCGGCATGGACGCCGGAGCGGCTGTACTGGGGCGCGCGCACGATGCGGCAGTTCGCCACGGTGCGCTTCGAGATGGAGCGCCGCGGCCTGCTCTCCGAGCCGATGAACGAGGACATCCGCGCGCGCATGCTCGCGGCGCTCGAGGCACCGGAGCCACAGGCGAGCGTGGCCGTCGACACGCGCGAGTTCGTCGTGATGCGCCGTCGCGCCGCGGGGATGCACCGCAGCCAGTTCGGCGAGAACTCGATGTGGGCGAAGATCCCGGACGACCTCGTCGCGCAGGTATGGGGCGAGGAGCGCTTCTACCAGGCGCGTCCCGCGTGGCCGGAGGACGCCGTCGCGCGCACCGACTTCGCCTAGCCTCGGTTTAGCCCGCCGCGACGACGATCAACGTCCCGACGAGGCAGCACGCGGTGCCGAGTCCGACGAGACGCGTCGGTCGCTCGCCGAGGAAGAACATCGAGAGCGGCACGACCATCAGCGGTGAGGTCGAGTTGAGGATGACGGCGCGCGCCGCACCCGCCTCGGCGACTGCGTAGATGTAGAGCAGGCTGCCGACCGCCGTCCCGATCACGCCGAGGGCGATGACGAGCGGCAGGTCGCGGGCGGTCGGGAGGCGTCGCAGCACCTCGCCGCGTGTGGCGATGGTGGCGACGGTGGCGATCACCAGCCCGCCGGTGGGGATGCGCACAGCGCCCGCTGCGATCGCGCCCAGGTTGCCTCGACCGCCCGCGAGCAGCAGGGTCGCGACCGCCCACGCGCCGGCGACCAGCAGCAGCACCGCTACGGTCGCCAGCGGGCCGAGGCGGCTCGGGCCGCTCGGGTCGGGGAGCGTGGCGACCTGGCTGCGAACGACCAGGTAGGTGCCGACGACGACCGCCGCGCCGCCGAGCAGCAGATCCCACCCCGCTCGCTCACCCAGCAGCAGCACGCCGCCGGCGGCGCTCATCGCGACCCACAGCGCCGTGGCGGTGGGCGACATGCGCTGGAGGCCAATGCGTGGGAGTGCTCGCACGTAGGTCGTGTCGCCGATGCCGTAGCCGATGCACGCCGAGGCGATGATGGCGGCGAGCGACTGCCACGGGGCGGCTCGCAGCTCCTCGGTCGCGCCGGTGAGCAGCAGCAGCGCGAGCACGAACGGCGAGGCGATCAGGAAGCGCGCCCCGCTCAGCACCGCGCCGCCGTAGCGCGTGCTCAGCCGCGCCATGCCGACACTCGTGCCGGCCCAGCAGAGCGCAGAGGCAAGCGCCGCTGCCTCACCCATCGCGCGTTGCCTGGCGCTTGCCGTGGTGCATCGTTCCCCTGAAACAAAGACGGCGGCGCATCGCGCCGCCGTCTGAACCGTCGTGCAGACCCCGCGCTACAGCCCCATGCCCACCTGGGCGGTGGTCATGTCGTTCGCGTCCGGCTCCTGCTGCCCCACGACCGCCTCGGTCGTGAGCATGAGGGCGGCGACGGAGACGGCGTTCTCCATCGCGACGCGGCTGACCTTCACCGGGTCGATGATGCCGAGCTCGAACATGTCGCCCATGCGCTCGTTCGCGGCGTCGTAGCCGACGTTCCGCTTCGCGGCACGCACGTCCTCCACGACGATCGAGGGCTCGCGTCCGCCGTTCACGACGATCTGGCGCAACGGTGCCTCGATCGCCTTGCGGAGGATGTTCACGCCCACGACCTCTTCCGGGTCGTCCATCGTCTTGATGAGGTCGTCGAGGGCGGACTGCACGCGGATGAAGGCGACGCCGCCGCCGGCGACAACGCCCTCCTCGACTGCCGAGCGCGTGGCGAACAGGGCGTCCTCCACGCGGTACTTCTTCTCCTTGACCTCGGTCTCGGTCGCGCCGCCGATCTTGATGACGGCGGCGCCACCGGCGAGCTTCGCGAGGCGCTGCTGGAGCTGCTCGCGGTCGTAGTCGGAGACGGTGTCCTCGATCTGGGCGCGGAGCTGGCGAGCGCGCACCTGCAGCGCCTCGTCGGAACCGGCGCCCTCGATGAACGCAGACTCGTCCTTCTTCGCGACCACGCGCTTCGCGCGACCGAAGTCCTCCAGCTTCACGCTGTCGAGCTCACGCGCCATGTCGCGCGTGATCACGGTGGCGCCGGTCACGATCGCGAGATCCTCGAGGATCTTGGAGCGGGACTCGCCGTAGGCGGGGGCGTCGATCGGGAGCGGGTTGATGGTGCCGCGCATCTTGTTGACGGTGAGCAGCGTCATCGCCTCGGTCGAGATGCTGTCGGAGACGATGACGATGTTCTTCGTCACCGGGCGCGCGATCTCGAGCATGGGGAGCAGGTCCTGTGGGCGCTCGATCTTCTGATCGGTGATGAAGATGAGCGGGTTGTCGAGCACGGCCTCCAGGCGGTCGGTGTTGGTGATGAACTCCGGCTTCGCATAGCCGCCGTTGATCTGGAAGCCGTCCGTGATCTGCGTCTCGAGGGTGAGGCCCTGCCCCTCCTCGGCCGTGATCACGCCGTCCTTGCCGACCTTGTCCATCACCGAGGCGATGAGCTCGCCGATCTCACGCTCGTTGGCGGCGATCGAGGCGACCGCGGCGATCATCTGGTGGCCCTCGACGGGGACGGCCATCTTGCGGAGCGCGGCGGAGAGGGCCCGCGCGCCCTTCTCCAGGCCGATGCGGATCGCCATGGGGTTGGCGCCGGCGGTGATGTTGCGCATGCCCTCGTGCAGGATCTCCTGGACGAGGACGGTCGAGGTCGTGGTGCCGTCGCCGGCGATGTCATTCGTGCGGATGGCGGCCTGCTTCACCAGGTTCGCGCCCATGTTCTGCATGCGGTCGGTGAGCTCGATCTCCTTGGCGACCGTGACGCCGTCCTTCGTGACGAACGCCGGCTGGTACGGGCGGTCGAGAACCACGTTGCGACCGCGCGGGCCGAGCGTGACGCGGACGGCGTTGGCGAGCACATCAGCGCCCTGCAGCAGGGCGAGGCGTGCGGCCTCGTCGAACTTCACATCCTTGGCAGGCATGGCATCCCCCTCGAACAGGCGTGACAGCGGTTCCGGAAGGCACGCGCGCGCAGATGGCGCCAGCGGCCCGCGGCGGATGTTAGCACTCCGGGCCGTCGAGTGCTAACCGTCGAGGCGTCCCAGGGCGTTGAACGCTCCCCGAGGGGCGGGGGTATACTCGCGGGCGACATCGCGCTCTTGCGGTTCGAAAGGGTTTCCACAACATGGCTGTGGCTGATGAGTATCGGCTGCTCGGGAAGGCTCCCATCCGTCCCGACGGCGTAGACAAGGTCACGGGTCGCGCGAACTACGCGGCCGACGTGTTCCTGCCGCGGATGCTGTACGGGCGCTTGAAGCGCTCCCCGTACGCGCACGCGATCATCAAGAAGATCGACGCCTCCAAGGCGTTGGCGCTTCCGGGCGTCGAGGCGGTCGTGACCTCGGCCGACTTCGACACCACGGACGAGATCGCCGGGTCGGGGTTCGGTGCGCAGAACCGCCAGTACCTGGTCGGCAACTTCCTGGCGTTCGAGAAGGTGCTGTTCTACGGGCACCCGGTGGCGGCCGTCGCCGCGACCAGCCCGCACATCGCCGAGGACGCGCTCGACCTCATCGAGGTTGAGTACGAGGTGCTCGAGCCGGTCATGGACGCGCGCCGTGCCATTGAGCCGGGCTCGCCGATCCTGCACCCGCGCCTCCGCACCGCGGAGCCCGTGGGCGCCGCGCCGGCCCCGGACTCGCAGACCAACGTCGCGAGCCACCTGCAGATGATCCTCGGTGACGTTGACGCCGGCTTCGCGCAGGCCGACCTCATCGTGGAGGACGAGTTCCACACCGGCACCGTGCACCAGGGCTACATCGAGCCCCACAGCGCGACCGTGCAGTGGAACCCGGATGGCAGCCTGGTCGTCTACAGCTCCTCGCAGGGCCTGTTCGGCGTCGTCCGCGACACGCTGGCGACGATCCTGAAGATCCCGACCTCGATGGTGCGCGCGGTGCCGATGGAGATCGGCGGCGGCTTCGGTGGTAAGCTGCGCCTCTACACGGAGCCGGTCGCGGCGATGCTGGCGAAGAAGTCCGGCAAGCCCGTGAAGGTCACCATGACGCGCGAGGAGGTCATCCAGGCCACCGGCCCGGCCTCCGGCACGCACATCCGCGCCAAGATCGGCGTCACGAAGGACGGCCGCATCACCGCCGCCCAGCTCCACATGCTGTTCGAGGCGGGCGCCTTCCCCGGCTCCCCCGTTGGCGGTGGCATGAACGTCTCGTTCGCGCCGTACGACATCCCGAACGTGCGGATGGACGGCTACGACATCTGCGTGAACCGCCCCCGCAACGCGGCGTACCGCGCTCCGGGCGCTCCGGCTCCGACGTATGCCATCGAGTCCGTGATGGACGAGATCGCGCGCCGGCTTGAGATGGACGGCATGGACCTCCGCCTCAAGAACGCCGCGAAGGAGGGCACTCGCCGCCCGAACGGCTCCGTCGTCGGTGTCACCGGCAACGTGGACGTCATGGAGGCGATGAAGGCCAGCGCCCACTACCGCTCCGAGCTGACCGGCAAGAACCGCGGTCGCGGTGTCGCCCTCGGCTTCTGGGGTGCGGCGTCCGGTGCGCACAGCGTGAACGCCACCGTCAACAACGACGGCACGATCATGCTCAACTGCTCCGCCGTCGACGTCGGTGGCCTGCGCGCCTCCGAGGCGATGGTCATGGCCGAAGTCCTCGGCATCCCGTACGAGCACGTGAAGCCGCGCTACGTCGACTCCAACTCGATCGGTTGGACCGGCAACACCGGTGGTTCCGGCACTGCGTCCGGCACTTCGGCGAGCGTCTACCACGTCGCCCTGCAGATCCGCGACCGCATGATCGAGCGGGCTGCGGCCATCTGGGGCTGCGACAAGAGCCTGGTGACCTACGGCGCCGACGCGACCCTCGTCGGCCCCTCGGATGACGAGGGCGCGACGCGCAAGCTGACCTTCGGGCAGATCGCTGCGCAGCAGGGCGGCACCGGCGGGTACATCTCCGGCCACGTCGACCTGGGCGGCGCCACCGGTGCTGCGACCTACGGCGGCCACATCGTGGACGTTGAGGTCGACACTGATACCGGCAAGGTCACGGTGCTTCGCTACACCGTTGTCCAGGACGTCGGGAAGGTGCTCCACCACGGCTACGCCGAGGGCCAGTGCCAGGGCGGTGCCGTTCAGGGCATCGGCATGGCGCTGACGGAGGAGTACTTCTACGACGAGCAGGGCGTGCTGCGGAACGCCAGCCTGCTGGACTACCGCATCCCGACCGCGCTCGACGCGCCGATGGTCGACGTGATCATGGTGGAGTGCGCGCACCCCGGTCACCCGCTGGGTGTCCGTGGTGTGGGTGAGTGCAACATCGTCCCGCCGCTGGGCGCGATCGCGAACGCGATCAACGACGCGGTCGGCCTCCGGCCGCACTCGCTGCCGGCGACGCCGCGCGTGCTGCTGGGCGACCTGATGGACGCGGGGCTGGTCGGCAAGTAGCCGCACGACCTCGCGAGGTTGGAACCAAGAGCGGCGGGGCTTCTGCCCCGCCGCTCTGCATGTGCGGACGGCACTGGCGTAGAGTGCGCCGGGTGATATCGATGGACGACATGGCGCGCATGCGCGCCACACGAGGGGGAACGCGATGACAACGGGCAGTCTGCAGGGCAAAGTCGCGATTGTGACCGGCGCAAGCCGGGGCATCGGCGCGGACATCGCGGCGGTGTTCGCGAAGGCGGGGATGAAGGTCGTGGCCGCCGCGCGCACGGTGAACGAAGGCGACTTCCGCGTGCCCGGATCGCTGTCGACGACCGTCGAGGCGATCAACGCCTCGGGCGGTCAGGCCGTCGCGGTGAAGTGCGACCTCTCGCGCGAGGATGAGATCGAGGCGCTGTGGCAGGCTGCGCTCGACGCGTACGGCGCGGTGGATGTGGTCGTGAACAACGCGGGCATCCTGGTCCCCGGCACGATCGAGAAGATGTCGTGGCGGCACTTCCAGTTGAACTTCACGGTGAACGTGGCGGCACCGGCGTACCTGTCGCGCCTCGCGATCCCGCACATGCGGGAGCGTGGGGGCGGGGCGATCATCAACATCTCCTCGGGTGCCAGCCGTGGGCCCGGGGCTGGCCCCTACAAGGCCGCGATCAACAACGGCACCCCGTACGGCCTCTCGAAGGCCGCGCTGGAGCGGATGACCCAGGGCATGGCCGCGGAGCTGTGCGAAGACAACATCTCCGTGAACACGCTGTCTCCCTCGACGCAGATCTGGGTCGGCGGCACCGTCTACGTGGCGCAGACGCAGCGGCCGGACTTCGACAAGATCGACCTCACCGGGAAGCGCAAGGACGGCGTGATCATGGGTGATGCCTGCCTGGCGATCGCCGCAGCCGACCACCGCGTGATCACCGGTCGCCTGTTCAACGACGAGTCGGCACTGCGCGAGGTTGCGGGAGTGACGGACTTCTCGAAGTACCCGGTCTACTAGGCTGAGCAGTTCGCTACCAGGTGAGCGCGACCTCGCAACTGACAAATGCCGAGGTCGCGCTCCCGATGCACACATCGTTGCCGCCCGCGCCATCGAGGATGTCGTTGCCGGCGCCGCCCACGATGCAGTCGGTGCCCAGCGTGCCGGTGATGCGCTGATCGCCAGGGCCGCCCAGGAACAGCCGGTTCGGCACCAGGTCCGCGAGGTCGCCGTCACCCCAGGTGACGCCCGTGAGCAGCAGCGCGGAGCAGGCCACCGGCGCGAGCTTCGTCGCGGTGAGCGTGTCCACCATCACGCCCATCTTCGTGGCGGGCACGGTGCTTGCGGCCGCCTGCACGACGCCCACGAACAGCGCCACCGCTAGGAGCGCGGCACCGAGGCGCTGTGCGGTCACCCTCAGGCTGCCTGCGGACGGATGCGGCGTGCGATGCGCGCGGTGATGGCGCTCGGGCGCTCGTGCTCGGTGGCCTCGTAGTGGTACGCGGCCTCCGGCGTGAGGAGCAGGTAGTCAGGCGGACTGTCGGAGCGCCGGAGAATCGGCAGCCCGGAGACGCGAGCCATGCGCGCAAGATCCTCGAACGACTGCATGCGGACCAGCGTGACGTGGGGCGGGGGCTCCAGCAGGTGCGCACGCAGGATCAGGCTGCCGTACTGCGCCTCGATGCGCTCAGCCTCCGTGCCGTGGAGCGCGGTGATCGTGGCGCGTGTGAGTGCAGCGAGTACGGCGATGCTCACGAGGAGCCCGAGCGGCGACCAGAAGCGGACGGCCGCGACGCTCGGTGACCACGGCCCGAGTGCGAGCAGGTTCGGTTCGACGCGATCGTTGCGCAGGACGCCGTTCGATGCGTGTGCCAACGGGCTGCGCTCGCCGCTCGGTGCGCGCTCGATCTGGAGTTGAGTCGAGGAGATGCGGAACACGACCTGCGGCTCAAACGGCCGCAGCGGGATGTGGTCACCGACGTACGCGCGGATGTCGGCGCGCACGATCAGCTGATAGCTCTCGAAGTGCACGCCCGAGGCGGCCTCGGCCTCCTCGACCATGCGCCGGAACGCGCCGAGGTCGAGCGTGCCGTCGACGGCAGCCTGGGTGCCGGTGAAGCGGCGCTCCGGCGCGAGCACCATCGTGCGCTCCCACCCGTTCAGCTGCTGCAGGGTGGCGGTCAGCCGCACCGTGCCCTCGGGCCGTTCGAGGCGATCGCCCTCGATACCGAGATCGACGCCCATGCGCACCGCACGGGTGAGGCGGAGGAAGACGGGGTCACCCTCGCGGATGGTGGGGTCGTCGTAGATGCCCGGTGGCGCCTCGGCCTCGTAGCGGAAGTGCGCCTGCTGCGTGTAGGAGCGCTCCTCGGAGGTCACCCGGTGCGACGCGCGCGTGAACGCGAGGGAGGCGAGGAGCAGCGAGACACCCGCGACCACGATCGCCGCGAGCGCGAGCACGGAGCCCGTTGGTGCGTAGACGGTCAGCGTCGGCGCGACGCGTGTGTGCCACAGCGTCCGCGCGCGGCTCGTGTCCCACCTCGGACGGAGCGTCCGAGGTGACCGATGGCGCAGCAGCGGGTAGGCGAAGACCGCGAGGCCGAGCAGCGTGAACGCGAGCGTCGCCCACGGCGGTCGCAGCCAGCCGAGCAGCAGTGCGCCGTGCGGGATGCGCAACCACAGCTTTCCGGCGATGTCCGACTTGCGAGGCTGGTACGAGTCAACCCAGGAGTTCGCGTCACCCTTCACGATCACTCGGTCGCCGTTGTCGACGATCACGCGGTGCATGACCAGGCCGAGCTCCGGGTTGTGGTACGCGACGACGTCGCCCGCCCCGTAGGCGTCCGCCGCGCGGGCGAACACCAGGTCGCCCGGCTGCAGCCGGGGCGTCATGGACGAGCCGGCGACGCGGGCGTACGTGATGGGGCCGCCGCAGGCGGCGGGGGCAAGGAAGAGGTAGGCGGTGACCAGCGCAACGAGCCCTACCGCAAGGCGTGCGCGCCGCGGACGGAGGCTGCTGAGGCGACGGAGGCGAGCGGTCACGGTCGAGCCTCGGCTACTGGGCGACGATGACGCGGAGCTCGTCCGCGCTCGCTACGGTGGCCTGAGGAACCGTGGTCACGCAGGTCACGGCGGCAGCGACGTTGCTGCACGTGTACCAGCTCGCCCCGGCCGAGACGAGCTTGAGGCGAATCTTGGAGGCCGCGGGCGGCACGGAATCGAGGTTGAACGTCACCTGGTCGATGTTCTGCGGGGCGGCCGCGTTCAGGTCGTACACGACGGAGCTCACCGTGTATCCGGTGATCGCCCCCACGCCATCGCCGGCCTTCGAGGTTGGGACGGTGTTGGCGGCGGCGAACGCGTAGCCCGCGCCGGACAGCCCGACCCCCAGGATGAACAACGCCAGCAGCGGCGTGCGCCACGCGATCAGCAATCCACTCATCGGTCACTCCAGTTGCGCGCACCTCATGGTGGCGCCAGGAGCGCATCGACTCATGCGGGTCTTGCCGCATGCGGAGGGGGGTGAACCCTCACTCCGCGCTGTCGATCACCTGACGGCAGCGGCGCGTTGGTCTTGCGGGCCAGTCGGTCCCGCCGGCGGAGCAGCGCGGGCGTCGGGCCCGCCGCCTCGATCGCGCGCTCTACGTGCGCGAGGGCCGCGCCGGGGTCACGCTCGCGATGTTCGAGGTGCTTCGCCAGTTCGACCAGTGCGCGGGCGGAGGGGGCGCCTGATCGGGTGGCGATCTCCTGCCAGTGCGGCACCGCGAGGTCGCCTCGCCCGCCTCGACGGTGGAGCGTGGCCAGCGCGAACAGGCACTCGTCACGGG
>JBAYUZ010000044.1:0-18378 GCA_041674885.1 Dehalococcoidia bacterium | reverse complement strand
CGCCGCACCGCCGCCGAGCCGCGCCCACTCGTCGTCGAGGTCGGTGCCGCGCAGAGCGTACCGGCAGTAGGCAACCACCGGCCCCATGTCGACCTCGGGAATGGCGAGGTGGAGCATGACGCCGCTCTCGGCTGCGCCGGTTCGGATCAGGTGGCGGATCACCTCGCGCCAGGTCCCGGCGGGGCCGTCGGGGAGCGCGGGGTGCAGGTTCAGCAGCGCATGCCGCGAGACGAAGTCCGCGCCGAAGATCAGCATGTATCCCGCGAGGACACCGAGGTCGAACGGGGAGGCGGCCAGTGCCGCCTCGACCGCCGCGTCGTAGGCGATGCGCCACGCAGGGAGGGGCTCCCCCGGGCGGGAGCGCGCCCCACCCGCCTCGCGGCGGAAGCGCACCGAGGACAGGGTGACCAGCGGCACGCCGTCCGCGCGCACGCGCTCGAAGAACGCGTCGGTGACGGAATCCTCGCCTGGCTCACGGTTGCAGAAGACAAAGGCGAAGCGGGCATCGATGCTGCCCGCCGCGATCGCCTCGGCGACCGCCTCGTACATCGCGCGCGATCCGGGCCCGCGCGCGCTCGTGAACCAGCCCAGGCGCAGCGTCACCGGGAGAAGCCGTCCTCATAGGTCTCACGCAGCGTCTCGATGCGCTGCTCCACGGCGGCCAGCAGCGCCTGGCAGCGCTGCGCCAGCGCCATACCCTCCTCGTAGAGGGTCACCGACTCCTCCAGCGGCAGGTTGCCCGCCTCCAGGCGCGCCGTGAGCGCCTGCAGCCGCTCGTACAGCGCCTCGAACGTCTCCGGCTGCTCGCCAGTGGTCATGCCTGCTCCTCGATGCGTGCGCCGCGCGCGCCGTCGCGCAGCCGCAGCGTCACGCGCTCGCCGTCCGTCAGTGCGCCCGCCGAGGCGGCGACGCTGCCGTCAGCCCGCACGACCATCGCATACCCGCGCTCCAGCGTCGCGAGGGGAGACAACGCCTGCAATCGCGCGAGGTGCCCTTCGACGCGCGCCTCGGCGTGCTCGGCGCGCGCCGTGACGGCACGGCTGACGACGGCCGCGCGGTCGCGCACCCGCTCGGCGAGCACCTCGACCGCCGGCAGCGAGCGAGCGAGTTGGAGTCGTCGCGCCTCGACGTCCTCGGTGCGCCGCACTGCGGCCCGCGAGGCGGAGACGGTGAGCTGCGTCTGGAGGGCCGAGACGTGCCGGGACACGGCGGCGCGATCGGGCGCGACCAGCTCGGCGGCGGCGGACGGTGTGGGCGCACGCACGTCCGCCACGAGGTCGGCGAGGGTGTGATCCGTCTCGTGCCCGACGGCGGAGACCACCGGCACCGGGCAGCCGAAGATCGCGCGTACGACGGGCTCCTCGTTGAACGCCCACAGGTCTTCGGCGGAGCCACCGCCGCGCGCGACGATCACCACGTCCACGCGCTGCAGGGCGACGCTGCGAATGGCCTCCGCGATCGCCGACGGGGCACCATCGCCCTGCACCGACGTGGGCTGCAGCAGCAGCGTCGCGAGCGGCCAGCGCCGCCCCAGCACGTCGCAGATGTCATGCCACACGGCTCCCGAGGCCGATGTGACGACGCCGATGCGCTCCGGGAACCGCGGTAGCGCGCGCTTCCGCTCCTCGGCAAAGAGCCCCTCGGCCTCGAACGCCGCGCGACGGCGCTCGAACTCGGCCGCCAGCGAGCCGGTGCCCTCCGGCTGGACGAAGTCGACGATGAACGAGAGCTCGCCGCGCTGCTCGTACAGCGACAGCGAGCCGTACACGACAACCGACAGCCCCTCCGCGAGGGGCGTGCGCTGGCCGACGTTGCGGTTGCGGAAGAACGCGCAGCGCAGCGCGCCGCGCTCGTCCTTCAGCGTGAAGTAGATGTGCCCGGAGGCCGCCCGCGAGAGGTTCGAGATCTCACCCGCCACCCAGACCTCGGTCAGGTGGTGGTTGTGCTCCAGCAACTCACGCAGATAGCGCGTGACCTGGCTGACCGGGTAGACCTCGGGCGGCACGGCTCGCTATGCGTTCGCGACGCGCTCGATGTACGTCCCAGCCGCGGTCGACACCTTTATGGTGTCGCCCTCGTTGATGAACAGCGGGACGTCCACCACCAGGCCGGTCTCCATCGTCGCCGGCTTCGTCGCACCGGTCGCGGTGTCGCCCTTCACGCCCGGGTCGGAGCGGGTGATCTTCAGCGTCACCGAGGCCGGCAGGTCGATGCCGAGCGCCTCCTCGCCGTACGCGAGCACCTGGACGACGTCGCCCTCCTTGAGGAAGTCGAGCGCGTTCCCGGCGATCGCGCGCGGCACGTTGATCTGGTCGAACGTCTGGGTGTTCATGAAGGTGAGCGCGTCGGCGTCACCGTAGAGGTACTGCATATCGCGACGCTCGACGCGTGCGGCGGTCAGCTTCTCCCCGGTGTTGAAGGTGCGCTCCGTGATGTGCCCGTGGCGGAGATCCTTCAGCTTCACGCGGTAGACGGCCGACTTCTTCGTCTTGACGTGCTGAACCTCGATGATCTGGAAGAGGCTGCCGTCGATCTCGACAGACACGCCCTTCTTCATCTCCCCGGTGCTGATCATGCGACCCTCCCCTTCGGCGGCGGTGCCACCGTGCTGCTGTCTCGGTCTACCGTCGACGTTGCCGTCGGTGCTGTCTACGTTCGCTTCGATGCGGTGGAGAGCCGGCGCAGGCGCCCGCCCTCCATCACGCACTGATCCTCGATGCGCACACCACCCCAGCCCGGAATGTAGATGCCGGGCTCGACAGTGACCACCTGCCCATCCTCCAGCACGTCCTCCGAGCGGGGCCGCAGTCGAGGCGCCTCGTGGATGTCGAGGCCCACACCGTGACCCAGCCCGTGCCCGAAGTGCTCGCCGTGGCCTGCCGCGCGGATGACCGTGGCGGCGATCTCGTGCGCCTGCGCGCCGGTCATCCCCGCCTCGATGCGCTCCTCGGCAGTCTCCTGCGCGGTGAGCACGATGTCATAGATGCGCCGGAACTGCGCGTCCGGCTCGCCGAGGAAGATCGTACGCGTGAGGTCAGAGCAGTAGCCGTCCACCCGCACACCGAGGTCCATCACCACCCCCGCGCCCTCCGCGAGGGGCACATCGCGCGGGATCGCATGCGGCAGCGCGCCCCACGGCCCACCCGCGATGATCGTCGGGAAGGAGAGGTCCTCCGCGCCATGCTCCATGGCGTAGCGCTGTACCTCCCAGGCGAGCTCGCGCTCCGTCATGCCGGGACGCGCGACCGAGCGGGCGTGCTCGCACGCGGCGTCACCCAGGAGCACCGCGCGCGTGAGCGCCTCGATCTCCTCGGCGTCCTTCACGGCCCGCAGCGCCTCGATCGCATGTGGGGCGGGGACGAGGGTCGGGCGGTCAGCCTGCGGCAGCGCACCAACCTCGCGCGTCCACTCCTCGTAGGCAGCCACTGTCATGTCGGCGGGCTCGAAGCCGACGCGCTTGCCGCCGAGGCCCGCGAGCAGCTCCGGGAGCCACTCCGCCATCGCGCCGTTCGCGCGCAGCAATGTGCACGCCGTGGCCTGCACGCCGACCTGCTCGTAGTACCGCGAGTCGGTGGCGACCACTGCGCGGTCGGCGGTCACGAGCACGACGCCCGCGGTGCCGGTGAAGCCACTCACCCAGCGCCGGTTCGAGGGCGTGGTGACGAGCAGCGCATCCACCTCGAGGGCATCGAGGCGTGCGCGCACGCGCTCCAGCCGGCGCAGCAGCGTCGGCGTCGGGGACGGCGAATCATACGTCACGCAGCACCCTCGGCCAGGCGACGGTGCAGCGAGTCGAGCGCGGAGAGGTAGCCGTGGTAGCCGAGGCCGGTGATCTGCCCCCACGCCACGCCGGCGATGTAGGAGTGGTGCCGGAACGCCTCGCGCTTGTAGATGTTGGAGAGGTGCACCTCGACGGTCAGCAGCTGCGTCGCGGCGATCGCGTCGGCGATAGCGACCGAGGTGTGGGTGTAGCCGCCGGCGTTGATGATCAGGCCGTCCCAGTCAGCATGGCCGTGGATCAGCTCGATGATCTCGCCCTCGGAGTTCGACTGGGCCAGCGACAGCTCGATGCCCAGCTCGTCGGCGCGCGCGTCCAGCAGCGTCTCGATGTCCGCCAGCGTCAGCACGCCGTAGATGTCCGGCTCGCGCTTGCCGAGGAGGTTCAGGTTCGGCCCGTTGATCACCAGGATGCGCATCGAACTCTCCCGTCAGACCTCGGCGCTACCGCCGAGCCTCGTCCCGCCGCTCCGCCGCGCGCGCCTGATCCAGCGCCGAGGTGACCAGCGACTCGCGTCGGCGGTGTGTGACGGCGGTGTAGATCTGCGTCGTGTCGGCGGAGACGTGCCCCAGCAGCGCCTGCACCACGCGCAGGTCGGCGCCTCGCTCCAGCATATGGGTGGCGAAGGTGTGACGCAGCAGGTGCGGGTGCACCTGCGAGCGCACGGCCGCCGCAACGCCCGAGCGGCGCACGATCTCCTGCACGGCCCGCACCGAGAGCCGTGCACCCTCGCGGCCGATGAACAGCGCGGGCTGCGCCCCGGTCACGAGCGCCGGGCGCGCGCGGTCGAGGTACGTCTGCAGCGCCTCGGCTGCCGGGTCGCCGAACAGGCAGATGCGCGTCTTCGACCCCTTGCCCAGCACCCGCACCTGCCGGTTCGCCAGGTCGAGGTCGATGACATCGACGCCGACCAGCTCGCTCACGCGCAGCCCGGCGCCATACAGCAACTCCAGCAGTGCACGGTCGCGCAGGCCACGCGGCGTCTCCGCGTCCGGCGCCGCGACCAGCGCATCAGTCTCCTCGGTGCTCAGGAAGTGCGGCAGCAGCTGCGGCGCCTTCGGGTAGCGCAGCATCAGGATCGAGTCACCGGGCTCGGCGGCGGGCAGACGCCCCTCGCGATCGACCCAGCGGTAGAACGCCTTGATCGTCGTCGCCTGTCGCTTGATCGAGGCGGGCGCCAGCCCCGCCTCGCGCGCCTGGGCGAGGTACGCGCGCCCGTCCGTGCGCCCTGCGCGGTCGAACTCGCGCCCGCGCTCCGCGAGGAATGCGAGGAACGCGCCGATGTCGTTGCGATAGTTGCGGAGCGTGTGCGGGGAGCGCCCGCGCACACCTTCGAGGTGCGTGAGGTAGCGGGAGAGTTCCGCCTGTCCGCGCGCGATCAGCGCGTTCCGCGTGGCGGGGTCGATGCGAGCGCGGGGCGAGCGGGCGGCCATCCGTGCCCTCCTCCGCGGCTACGCGCTGCGGCGTGTCCCTCGAGTGGTGCGGGTCGTGCTCGACCGGCTCGTCGAAGTGCTGCGTGTCGTGGTCGTGCGGCGGGCGCGCGTGGGCTTGGGTGCGGTCGGATCCTGCCCCTGCTCCCGCATCCGCTGCGCGCGGAGGGCGAGGAGATCGAGCGCCTCCTCCAGCGTCAGCCCCTGCGGGCTGCGCCCGTTGGGCAGCGAGGCGTTCACAACGCCATCCGTGACGTACGGGCCGAAGCGGCCGCTGCGCACGGACACCGGCTTCCCCGTATCCGGATGCGGGCCGAGCTCAGCGAGGGCACTTGCGGCACCTCGGCGGCCACGTGTCTGGCGAGGCTCAGCCAGCAGCGCCAGCGCCTCGTCCAGTTCGATGCTGGCGAGGTGGTCGTGGTCGCGCAGGCTGCGGTTCTCGGTGCCGCACTTCACGTACGGGCCCAGCGGGCCGTCCTGCACCGTCACCGGCTCGCCGTTCGCCGGGTTCACACCGAGGGTCTTGGGGAACGAGAGCAGCATGAGTGCCTGCTCCTGCGTGACCTCGGACAGATCCATCGTCGGCCACACCGAGGCCCGGCGCGGCTTGCCGTCGTTCGTGTCGTCCGGGCCGACCTGCACGTACGGGCCGTACCGGCCGGTCTTCAGGTAGATCGGCAGCCCGCTCTCCGGGTCGGTGCCCAGCGGCTGGTCGCCGCGCGCTGCCTGCGCAAGCAGCTCCAGCGCCTTCTTGATGTCGATCTCGTCCGGTGACATGTCCTCGGGGATGTTCGCGCGCACGTCGTCGTCACCGGCCTGGATGTACGGGCCGTAGCGACCGACGCGCACGGCGACCACGCGGCCCTGCGCATCGGTGCCGAGGGGGATCGACGAGACCTCGCGGGCGTCGATCGCCTCCCAGCCGGATCCGATGCGGCCACGGAGGCCCTCGTTCGCCAGCGCGTTCGCACCGCCCTCGGGCGCGTTGGGGTCGCCGAAGTAGAAGCGTCGCAGCCACGGCGTCGCGTCGACCGCGCCCTCCGCAACGGCGTCGAGGTCTTCCTCCATCTTCGCGGTGAAGTCGAGGTCGACCAGCTCCGGGAAGTGCAGCTCCAGCAGGTTCACGACGGCGAACGCCAGGAACGTCGGCACGAGTGCCGCGCCGCGCTTCTGCGCGTACCCGCGATCCTGGATGGTGCCGATGATCGAGGCGTACGTGGACGGCCGGCCGATGCCGCGCTCCTCCAGCTCCCGGATCAGGCTCGCCTCGGTGTAGCGGGCGGGCGGCTGCGTCTCGTGGCCACGCGCCTCGGCACTGACAGCCTGGATGCGCTGGCCGGTCGCGAGCGGTGGCAGGATGCGCTCCTGCTCGTCCAGCTCCGCCTCCGGGTCGTCCGAGCCCTCCACGTACGCGCGCAGGAAGCCGGGGAACTGGATCACCCGGCCCGAGGCGGTGAGCACCGCGGCGCCGTCCGTACCGGCGTCAGCCTGCATGCGGACGTTGGTGCGCATGCCGGTGGCGTCCCGCATCTGGCTCGCGACGGTGCGCATCCAGATCAGCTCGTAGACGCGCAGCGCGTCGCCGTCGAGCTCGCGACGCAGGCTCTCCGGGGTGCGGAAGGCGTCGCCCGCGGGCCGGATCGCCTCGTGGGCCTCCTGCGCGCCGCGGACGCGGGTCGTGTACTGGCGAGGCGCGTCCGGCAGGTACTCGGCGCCGTAGAGCTGGCGCACCTGGGCGCGCGCGGCGTCCAGCGCCTGCGTCGACAGGTTCGTCGAGTCGGTACGCATGTAGGTGATGTAGCCGTTCTCGTACAGCTGCTGCGCGACGCCCATCGTGCGCTGCGCGGTGAAGCGGAGCTTGCGCGCCGCCTCCTGCTGCAATGTGGAGGTGATAAAGGGCGGCGCAGGGCGCTGCGTGAACGGGCGCTCGACAACGTCGGTGACGGTCGCCTCGGCCCCGCCGATCGCGGTCGCGACTCGCCGCGCGACCGCCTCATCAAGCAGCGAGGCCTCGCTGGCAAGGGTGCCGGTGGTGGGATCGAAGTCGCGGCCGGAGGCGATGCGCCGCCCGGCGAGCTCGACGAGGTGCGCACCGAAGGTGGCGTCGCCGGCCCACACCGTCGCGTCCACGTCCCAGTAGGAGGCGGCCACGAACGCCATGCGCGCTCGCTCGCGGGTGACCACCAGGCGGATCGCAGCGGACTGCACGCGGCCGGCGGACAGCCGAGGCCGTACCTTCCGCCAGAGCACGGGTGACACCTCGTACCCGTACAGCCGATCGAGGATGCGGCGCGCCTCCTGCGCCTCCACCAGATCGTGGTCGAGGTCGCGAGGGTGCTCCAGCGCCGCCTCGATCGCCTGCTGGGTGATCTCGTGGAACACCATGCGCCGCACGGGCACGCGCGGCGCCAGCACCTGCTGCAGGTGCCAGGCGATCGCCTCGCCCTCGCGGTCCTCATCTGTCGCCAGCAGCAGCTCGTCCGCGTCGCGGAGGAGCGCCTTGAGCTTCGTGACCTGCGCCTTCTTGTTGGCGGGCACGATGTACAGCGGCTCGAAGTCGTGGTCGACGTCAACGCCCAGGCGGGCCCAGGCCTGCTTCTTCAGGTTGTCCGGGATCTCGGCGGCCTTCGAGGGCAGGTCGCGGACGTGCCCGATCGAGGACTCCACGACGTAATCCGGGCCAAGGAAGCGCGCGATCGTCCGCGCCTTCGCCGGCGACTCGACGATGACCAGGCGCTTCCCGGAGGGCGTGCGCGAGCGTGATCGGGGGCTACGAGCGGTCGTCACTCGGCGCGCTCCCGCACGGCGGTGCCGGCCTCGGCGTCGTACCCGACGAGGTCTTCCCGAACACGGACGTACTGCATTCCGCCCAGATCGCGCACCAGACCCTTCAGTTCCAGCATGGCGAGCGTACCCGAGACGGTGGCTGCCGCCAAACCGCTGGCCCGCACCACATCGTCGATGTGCCGGGGTTCCCGGGTGAGCGCGGCCATCAGCGCACGCTCGTCGGGGTCGGTCGGGGGCATCGCGCGACCGAAGTCCATCTGCGCGCCGACCATCGTCAGGTTGAGCGCCTCCAGCACCTCGGCGGCCGAGGCGACGGGGGTCGCGCCGTCCCGAAGCAGCGCGTGCGGGCCCCGCGACTGCGGCGAGAAGATCGACCCCGGCACCACGAACACCTCGCGCCCCTGCTCGAGCGCGAACCGGGCGGTGATCATCGCGCCGCTCGTGTGATCGCCCTCGACCACCAGCGTCCCGAGTGCCACTCCTGACATAATCCGATTGCGCCGAGGGAAGAACTCCGCACGCGGCTTGGTGCCGAGCGGGTAGTCGGTGATGACGGCGCCGTGCTCGGCGATCTGCTCGCTCAGGCGCGCGTTCTCGGGCGGGTACACGGTATCGAGGCCGTTCGCGATCACCGCGACGGTGCGGCCACCGGTCTCGATCGCCGCGTGGTGGGCGATGGTATCGATGCCCCGCGCGAGGCCGGAGATGATCGTCACGCTGTTCGCGGCCAACCCGCGCGACAACTCACCCGCCGCCTGCCGCCCGTAGGCGGTCGCGCGACGCGTCCCAACGACGGCAACACCCCACTCGTCTTCGGCGCGCCAGGAGCCCTTCACGTAGAGCAGCGGCGGCGCGTCTGCGATCTCGCCCAGGCGGCTCGGGTAGCGAGGATCCGAGGGGGCGAGCGCAGTGACGCCAGCCTGGTAGATGCGCTCCAGCTCCGCATCCGGATCGGACTCGGCGCGGGCGCGGACGACCTCGGTCGCCGTGCGGGCGTCGAGGCCCGCGGCGCACAACGTCGCGTGGTCGGCGCGCCACGCCTCCTCCAGCGTCGGGAAGTAGCGCTCGAGCAGCCGGAAGCGCACCGCTCCCAGCCGGTAGATGCGGTGAAGCGCCACGCGGTAGGCGAGATCGACCGGAGCATCCTCGTTCACGGGGATAGCCTAGCAAGCCGCGGCAACCGATGCGAACAGGTGAGCGAAAACAGGCCTCGCGACGGCTCAGTCCGAGGCGTCACCCTCGGCGGGTTCAACCCGGCGCACGCGCACGCGCTTGATGCGGCGGCCGAGCACCGAGAGCACCCGGAGGGCGAGCCGCCCGTCCTCGCTGGTCGCCTCGTCGCCCGGGGCGGCGATGCGCCCGATGCGAGCGAGCACCAGCCCCCCCACGGTGTCGAAGTCCTCGCCCTCGATCGCCGTGCCGAACAGCTCGTTCAGGTCGTCGATGGGGAGGCCGGCGTCGACGATCGCTTCGTCGTCGGAGACGCGGAGCACGTCGACCTCGACAGGGTCGTATTCGTCGGTGATCTCACCCACGATCTCCTCGACCAGGTCCTCGACGGTGACGACGCCCGCCGTGCCGCCGTACTCGTCCACGACGATCGCCATGTGCACCTTGTCGCGTCGCAGATCGGCCAGCAGGTCGTCGGTGCGCTTCGACTCCGGCACGAAGTACGGCGCACGCGCGATCGTCGTCACCGAGGGGGCGGCGTCTCCCACCCGCAGGTAGCGCAGCAGATCCTTCGCGTAGACCACGCCGACGATGTGGTCCAGGGATTCCTCGTAGACCGGGATGCGGCTGAAGCCCGTCTCCACGATCACGCGCATCACCTGCTCCACGGTCGTGTCGGCAGGGACGGCGGTCACGTCCGGGCGTGGCGAGAGCACCTCGCGCACGGTCTGCTCGGACATCGCCAGAATGCCGCGCATCATCCGGCGTTCCTCGGTCAGCGACTCCTCCTCGCCCTCGGCGGTGGTGCGTTCGAGGACTGCGAGCAGGTCACCGGCGGTGTCGGCCTCGTGCTCGTCCGGGTTGCGGCCCAGCGCGCGGATGAGCGCGCGCGACGGCGCGGCGAGCGCCCATGCCACCGGCCCAAGCAGCCACTGGAGCGCCAGGATCGGCTTCGCGAGGCGGAGGCCGGTCGTCTCCGGGTCGACCAGCGCGAAGGTGCGACCGGTCTGCCGCAGACCCGCAACGAGGAAGAGCGAGGCCAGGCCCGCAACCACCTCGGCACGCGTCCCCGGCCTGGTGAGCGCCACGACGATCAGGACGAGCGAGACGGCGATCGCGATGATCGCCAGCGATCCGGCGGTGTTGAGCGCGCGCAGGATGCGTTGGCGCTGGCGCACATAGCTCTGCAAAAGGTCACTGAGGCCGTTGGCTCCGGCCGACTGCACACGCGTGCGGCTGATCGCACCGACCGCTGCCTCCGCCGCCGAGACGACGACGAGCAGCACCGCCGAGGCGATGAGGACGATCAGCGCGGGGACGAAGGTGGTATCCAAGCGGTGTCGGCCCGCGAGCGGGCCTCAGACCCCCTGTCGCTCAGGCCGGATCCGTGCGGGGGCGCCCACCACAAGGGTGCCCTCCGGGACGTCGTGCGTCACCACGGAACCAGCCGCCGTACGAGCGCGCGCGCCAACCTCGACCGGCGCGATGAGCATGGAGTCGCTGCCGATGAAGGCGCCGTCCCCGATGCGCGTGCGGTGCTTGTCGACGCCGTCGTAGTTCGCCGTGATCGTGCCCGCGCCGATGTTCACGTCGGTCCCCACGTCGGCGTCGCCGATGTAGGAGAAGTGTCCGATCTGCGTGCGCGCACCGATGCGCGACGCCTTTACCTCGGCGTAGTTGCCCAGGTGGACGCCGGGCTCGATCGCGGAGCCGGGGCGCACGTGCGAGTACGGCCCGACCGTCACGTCGTCGCCGACCGTCGACTCCTCGAGCGTCGACCCGCCGATCTCGCAGCGGTCGCCGACGCGCATGTCACGCAGGACGGCGTTCGGGCCGATGCGGCAGCCGCCGCCGATGCTCGACTCACCAAGGATGTGGACGCCCGGCAGCAGCGTGGTGTCCGCCGCTACGGTGACCCCGGCATCGATGTAGGTCGTGGCGGGGTCGACGAGGGTCACGCCGTCCAGCATCAGGCGGCGCCGGATGCGCTCTCGCATCAGCTGCTCCGCGCGGGAGAGCTCCACGCGCGTGTTCACCTGCTGCGCCTCGGCGGACTCGACGATGGTGTAGGCCTGCGCGCCGTCCGGATGCTCCACGGCGCGCGCGATGATGTCCGTCAGGTAGCGCTCGCCACGCGGGCCCGGCTGCACCGCATCGAGCGTCGGCCAGAGCCAGGCGGCGTCCGCCGCGTACAGGCCGACGTTGACCTCGGGCTCACCGCGCGTGCTGGCATCGGTCTCCGTCTCCTCGACGATGCCCGTCACCTTGCCCATGCGGCGCAGCACGCGGCCGTAGCCGGTGGGGTCTTCGAGGAACGCCGTCAGGAACGTGAGCACCGAGGCCGAGCCGTCGTGGCGCTGCATCAGTTCGCGCACCGTGCGCTCCGTGAGCAGCGGCAGGTCGCCGTTGAGGATCAGCACCCGCGAGGCGCCCTCCGCCTCGGCCTGCCCCGCGAGCGCGGCGTGGCCGGTGCCCAGCGGCTCGCCCTGCGCCGCGATGCGGACGCCGGGCACGCTGGCGCGAACGGCGCGCGCGACCTCGTCGTCCGCCGAGGCGGTGACGACGACGATCTGCTCGCAGCCGGCGGCGCGCACGGCCTCGCAGACGTGGCGCACCATCGAGCGCCCCGCGACGGGGTGCAGCACCTTCGGCAGGCGCGATCGCATGCGGGTGCCGCGGCCGGCCGCCAGCACGACGGCGACCCACCCGGTGGCGGGGGAAGCAGTGGTCATCGTGGGTGTCCGGGCTGCGGAGAGTCGACGCTCAGGGTGTGGCTGCTCCGCTATCGCCTGTGCGGCGGCGTGGTGGTCGGACGAGTACGACTCGCCGATGGTGCCATGTTACACTCGCGCGAATCCCTGTCACCACTCATCAGCGTTGATCCGAGGGCCGATCCGTGACCGTCGACGAACTGCGCGAAGCGTTCCTCGCCTTCTTCGAGGGGCGTGGGCACCGCCGCATCCCCTCTTCCCCGCTTGTGCCGCACGGCGACCCCTCGCTGCTGTTCACCTCGGCCGGCATGGTGCAGTTCAAGCCCTACTTCATGGGGCTGGAGCGCCCGCCCGCGACCCGCATGACCTCCGTCCAGAAGTGCTTCCGCACCACGGACGTCGAGGAGGTGGGCGACGCCTCGCACCTGACGTTCTTCGAAATGCTCGGCAACTTCTCGATCGCCGACTACTTCAAGGCCGAGGCGATCGGCTGGGCGTGGGAGTTCCTGACCGGCGTCCTGCAGATCGACCCCACGAAACTGTGGGCGACCGTCTACACGGATGACGATGAGGCGTACGGCATCTGGCAGAGCAAGGGCGTCCCGGACGCGCGCATCCTCCGCTATACCGCCGAGCAGGGGAACTTCTGGGCCGCCGGTGACACCGGCCCCTGCGGGCCCTGCTCTGAGATGCACTACGACTTCGGTGTGAACGCCGACTGCCCGCGCTGCGCCGAGGGCACCTGTCACCCGGATGTCGGGTGCGGGCGATTCCTGGAGATCTGGAACCTCGTCTTCATGGCGTACGACCGTCAGCCGGACGGGACGCTGCAGCCGCTGCCCGGGCAGAACATCGACACCGGCGCGGGCATCGAGCGCGTCGCCTGGGTGCTCCAGAACGTGGGCTCCGTCTACGAGACCGATCAACTCCGCGGCATCATGCGCCGCGCCGAGGAAATCACGGGCCGCGCGTACGACCCGGACGGCGACCCCGAGGGTGCACGCGCCCTGCGCGCGATCACGGAGCACGCCAGGGCGGGCGCGTTCCTGCTGTTCGACGGTGTCCTGCCCTCCAACGAGGGCCGGGGCTACGTGCTCCGCCGCGTGCTGCGGCGCGCGATCTACTTCGGGCACACCATCGGAGCGCGCGGCTCGTTCTTCGCGCAGGTCGTGGATGCGGCGATCGAGGCGTCGCTGCGCGCCCACCCGGGGCTCGCACAGCAGCGGGAGTACATCCTCCGCGTCGTGAACCTCGAAGAGTCCCGCTTCCAGCAGGCGCTCGCGCGTGGCCTTGAGCTGCTGGAGCAGGTGCTGGAGCGCGAGGCGACCTCGCGCGTGGTGCCGGGGCGCGACATGTTCGTCCTGTACGACACCCACGGCCTGCCACCGGAGCTGACCGTCGAGGTCGCCGGCCAGCGCGGCTACAGCGTCGACCGCGAGGCGTTCGAGGCGGAGATGGCCGCCCAGCGCCAGCGCTCCCGCGGTGAGGACACGTTCGCGGACTTCGAGGACTCGGCTGCGGAGCGCTTCGCCGCGCTCGGCCTCCAGAGCGCGTTCGTCGGCTACGAGGCGCTCCACGCCTCGGCCACCGTGACCGCGATCCTGCGCGACGGCGTTGCCGTCGACCGCCTCGATGCGGGCCAGCCCGGCGAGGTCGTGCTCGACCAGACGGCGCTGTACCCGGAGGGCGGCGGGCAGGTCGGCGACCACGGCCAGATCATCGCCGCCGACGGCGCACGGTTCCTGGTCACCGACACCCAGCGGCACGGACAGACGATCGTCCACGCGGGCAGCGTCCTGAGCGGCACGCTGTCGGTAGGTTCGGCGGTCGAGGCGCACGTGAACCCGCAGCGCCGCGTGAACAGCGCGCGCAACCACACTGCGACCCACCTGCTCCACGCGGCGCTCCGCGCCGTGCTGGGCGATCACGTCCGGCAGGCCGGCTCCTACGTCGGGCCCGACCGTCTGCGCTTCGACTACACGCACCCGGAGGCGACGCCCCCCGAGGTGCTGCGCGAGGTGCAGCGCCTCGTGAACTCCAAGGTGCGCGACGACATCGTGCGCGAGACGATCGAGCTGCCGTACGAGCAGGCGATCGAACGCGGCGCGATCGCGTTCTTCGAGGACCGCTACACCTCGAACGTGCGCATGGTCGAGTACTGCGAGATGCACGCGCACAACCCCGCCACCGGCGAGCACACCGCGCACTGCTTCAGCCGCGAGCTCTGCGGCGGCACGCACCTGCACTCCACGGGCGGCGTCGGGATGCTCCAGATCGTCAGCGACACGAGCATCGGCGCCGGCATGCGCCGCATCGAGGCCGTGACCGGCCCCGAGGCGGAGCGCTACATCGAGGATCGTCTCGAACTCATCGGCTCGCTGGCGCAGCGCTTCCGCGCGCCGGTCGAAGAAATTCCGGGCCGCATCGACGCCCTGGAAGCGCAGGTCGTCGAGGAGCGCCGCCGCGCTGAGACGCTGGCCCGCCGCGCCTCGACCGGCCTCGCCGATGAGCTAGCGGCATCCGCCGTCGAGGTCGGCGGCGCACACCTGCTGGTCGCGCGTGTCGATGCAGCGAACGTCGACGCGCTCCGCGCACTGGCCGACCGGCTGCGCGAGCGACTCCAGTCCGGCGTCGTCGTCCTCGCCGCGCTCATCGAGGATCGGCCGCAGTTCCTCGCGATGGTCACGGACGACCTCGTCACCCGCGGTGTCCGCGCCGACGTGCTCGTGCGCGCCGCAGCATCCGTCGCCGGCGGTGGCGGCGGAGGCCGTCCGCAGCTCGCGCAGGCCGGTGGACGTGACGCCTCGAAGCTGGATGCCGCGCTGGAAGCGGCCCGCAAAGCGGCTCACGCCGGACTGACCGGGAACTAGATGCGCTGGATCGGCGTCGATCCCGGCGGTGCCCGCGTGGGCATCGCCATCTGCGACGAGCATGAGCGCGTCGCCGTCCCCGTCGAGATCGCCCCCGCCTCGGTCGCCCTCCCGGCGATCCGCACGATCGCAGCGCGCGAGGGTGCGGGCGGCATCGTGATCGGGCTGCCGCTTTCCCTGGACGGCGTGGAGCGCGCTTCGGCGGTTGCCGCCCGCAAGCTGGGCGAGCGCGTCCGGCGCATCCTCGATATCCCGGTCGAGTACGAGGACGAGCGCCTCTCCAGCCGCGCCGTGGAGCGAACGGCCGGCCGCGCCAAGCCGAGCGATGACCTTGCCGCCGCGTTCCTGCTCCAGCAGTTCATCGACCGTCGCCGCTTCGAGGCGGCGCACGCCGCGCTCGGCGAGGCGTGATGGGCCGACTCGGCCGCCCCCTCTACGCGCTCGCCGTCGTCACCGCGCTCGCCCTTGGCCTCCGGCTCACGCCACTGTGGACTGCGAGCGCCATGCGTCTCCCGCCACCGCCCGCGAGCGGTCACGAGGCGCCGGTGCCGGTGACGTTCACGGTGGCGCAGGGCATGACGCCCGATGCGATCGCGACCGGCCTCGTCGAGTCCGAGGTGCTCACGGATGCGCGCCGCTTCCACCTGCTCGTCGGCCTGGACGGTGCCGGGCGTGACCTGCGCGCCGGCTGCTACATCTTCGCGAAGCAGACGCCCGCCTCCGAGATCGTGCGGCGCCTGCGTGGCGGCATCACCTCCGTGCAGCTCCTGCCGATCCCGGAGGGACGGCGGCTCGAGGAGGTCGGCGCGATCATCGAGCAGGCGGGCATCGCCGCGCGCGCGGACTGGGACGCAGCCGTCGCGAAGGCACCGCGCGACCGCCTGCCGGCTGCCCCGCCGGCGTCGCGATCGCTCCTCGGCTACCTCCTCCCCGCGAGCTACCCGCTCCAGTGCCAGGCGAGCGCCTCCGACATGGTCGCGGCGATGCTCGACGCCTTCACCCAGCAGGTCACGCCCGAGGTCATCGCCGCCGCGCGCAGTCACGGCCTCAGCCTCGACGACACCGTCATCCTCGCCTCGATCGTGGAGCGCGAGGCGGTGATCCGTGCCGAGCAGCCGGTCATCGCCTCGGTGTTCCTCAACCGCCTGAAGGCGGGGCTGCCCCTGCAGGCCGATCCCACGGTGCAGTTCGCGATCGCGAACGCGAAGCCGCCCAGTGGCGCGGGCGGCTGGTGGAAGACCGATCTCACCGTCGCCGACCTACGCATCGACTCGCCGTACAACACCTATCGCAATCCCGGCCTGCCGCCCGGACCGATCGCCAATCCGGGCATCGACGCGATCAAGGCCGTTGCCAACGCGGCCACGACGGACTACCTCTATTTCGTGGCGAAGGGCGACGGCTCCCACGCCTTCGCGCGCACGCTGGACGAGCACAACGCGAACGTGGCGAAGTACCAGCGGTAGTGAGGCAGGCACGGCCATGACCAAGACGATCGCGCTCCTCGGCCACCCGGTCGCGCACTCGCTGTCGCCACGCTTCCAGCAGGCCGCGCTCGACGCGTTGGGCGTGGACGCCCGCTACGAGGCGTGGGACGTGCTCCCCGAGGACGTCCCGGTCGCCCTCGAGCGCCTGCGCGGCGGTGAGATGCTGGGCGCGAACGTCACGATCCCGCACAAGGAGACCGTCGCGCGCCTCGCCGACCGCCCGGACGCACTCGTCGAGTGGATGGGCGCCGCCAACACCCTGGTGAACCACGGCGGCCAGCTCGCTGCGACGAACACCGATATCACCGGCATCCAGCGCTCGCTGGCAGCCGAGGGCGTCGATGTGCGCGGGAGGCGCGTCGTGCTGCTGGGCGCGGGCGGCGCGGCGCGCGCCGTCGTGATCGCGATGCGCCGCGCGGGCGCCGCACACCTTGCGATCGCGAACCGCGACCAGGCGCGCGCACAGGCCGTCGCTGCGCTTGGTGGCGATGAGCTGCCGACGAGTGTGCTGCCGTTCGACCCCACCAGCCAGGCGCTGCTCGACGCCGTCGCCGAGGCGAGCCTCGTCGTGAACGCGACGCCGCTCGGCATGGCGCACGGCCCGGACGAGCACGCGAGCCCGCTCCCGGCCTCGGCCTTTCGCGCCGGGCAGGCGGCGTTCGACCTCGTCTACATCCCGGAGGAGACGCCGTTCCTGCGCGACGCCCGCGCCGCCGGCGCGCACCCCATCGGCGGCCTGGCGATGCTCATCCACCAGGGCGCCGAGGCGTTCCGGCTCTGGACCGGCCTCGAACCACCCGTCGACGTGATGTTCGAGGCAGCACGCACCGCCCTCGCGGAGCGCGCGCAGGCGGAGCGCTCATGATCATCCTCGGCATGATCGGCTTCCTGGTGGTCACCGCCGTGATCGGCTTCGCCATCACCTCGGCGGCATTCTCGCAGCGTCACTGGAAGCACGTGATCGCCGAGGGCGACCGCGAGACGCTGCTCGCCGCGGTCGAGGAGGCGCTCGTGACGTTCCGCGGGCTGCGCCCGCCGCGCGGCATCCCGCCTGCGGACTGGCGCGCGCTCCAATCCGCCGCCGTCGTCGCCGCCGACCGCGACCGCTGCCGCGTCTCCGTGATGGTCGAGCCCGACGTGCGCGTCCTCGGCAGCAGCGAGCGCCGCGAGGTCGGCCCCGCCGAGTCGGTGGCGCGCCGCGTCGCGGTGCGCATGGCGGAGCGCCTGCTGTACGAGATCCCCCTCGCACACTTCGAGGCGGTGCAGGTGGACGCCTACACGCAGTACCGTAGCCCCGACGGCACGACGGAGACCGAGTGCCTGCTCACCACCATCGTCTCCCGCGACGAGGCGGCCGAGACGGACTGGGACGAGCAGGAGGCAGCAGCGATACTCGCTGCGTGGCACACGCGCGAGCGTGCGCCGGGCGCCCCGCTCGACCCGGAGATTCGCGCACTGATCACGCCCGGCGAGTTCGACGACGACCGGCAGGAGGACACGACCCCATGACAGAGTTCCGCTTCCTGACCGCCGGCGAGTCGCACGGCAAGGGCATCACCTCGGTGATCGAGGGCATCCCGGCCGGCCTCGCCGTCACCGAGGAACTGATCGCCGCCGACCTCGTGCGTCGGCAGGGCGGCTACGGCCGCGGCATGCGCCAGCAGATCGAGAAGGACTTCGCGGAGATCACCGGCGGCATCCGCCACGGCCGCACGATGGGCTCGCCGATCGCGCTGTGGATGGAGAACAAGGATCACCAGAACGCCAACTGGCGCGTCCGCATGTCCGCCGGCCCCGTCGATCAGGACGTCGAGCGCGTGACGCTGCTCCGCCCCGGCCATGCCGACATGGCAGGCACGCAGAAGTACGGCTTCGACGACGTGCGCCCGATCCTCGAGCGGTCGAGCGCGCGGGAGACCGCGCAGCGCGTCGCAGTGGGCGCGGTGTGCCGCGCGCTGCTCGCGGAGATCGGCATCACCATCCACTCGCACTCGCTGGTGATCGGTGACGTCGAGGCGAAGGTGCCGGATCACATCGACTGGGCCGCCGTCGACGCCTCGCCGGTGCGCGTCGCCGATCGCAACGCGGAGGCGCCGATGATCGCGGCGATCGACGCCGCCAAGGAGGCGCTGGACAGCATCGGCG
>JBAYUZ010000043.1:0-18411 GCA_041674885.1 Dehalococcoidia bacterium | reverse complement strand
CATGGGCGTGGAGCGCGTGGCGATGCTGAAGTACGGCATCAGCGACATTCGCAACTTCTACGCGAACGACCTGCGCTTCCTTTCGCAGTTCTGAGTTTCTGGCGCGGCGGCTCCGGACCGCCGCGCGATCGAGATTCCTCGGCAGCGTCGAGGTCGATAGGGGCGTCCGATGCTCGTCTCACTGAAGTGGCTGCGTGACTACGTGGATGTGCCCGGCGACGTCGATGTCGACGACCTGGCGACGCGGCTGACGATGGCGTCCTCGGAGGTCGAGGGTATCCATCGGGTGGGCGACTGGGATCGCGAGTTCGTGCGCATCGGGCACGTGCTGGCGGTCGACCCGCACCCTCAGGCGGACCGCCTGCGCCTCGCGACTGTCGACTACGGCGGGGAGGCGCCGCTGCAGGTCGTGTGCGGCGCGCCGAACCTCGCGGTCAGTCAGCACGTGGCGTTCGCGCTCGAGGGGGCACGGCTGCGCGACGGGCACACTGGCGAGGCAAGCGTGCTGAAGAAGGGCAAGATTCGCGGCGTCGAGTCCGCGGGCATGGTGCTGTCGGAGCGCGAGCTCGGGCTGTCCGAGTCGCACGACGGCATCATCGAGCTGCCGTCGGACGCGCCGGTGGGCATGCCGCTCGCGGACTACCTCGGCGATGTCGTGCTCGACGTGCACACCTGGCCGAACCGCGCCGACACGATGTCGATGGTCGGCATCGCGCGCGAGATCGCGGTCATCCTCGGCGTACCGGTGCGGATGCCGGAGGCAGCGCTGCCCTCGACGGGTGCGCCCGCGCGCGAGGCGGTGGCGGTCGAGATCGCGGCGCCTGAGCTGTGCGCTCGCTACGTCGCGACGGTCGTCGAGGGCGTGCGCGTCGGCCCCTCGCCCGCGTGGATGCAGGAGCGACTGCGGGCAGCGGGACAGCGGCCGATCAACAACATCGTCGACATCACCAACTACGTCATGCTCGAGCTCGGGCAGCCGCTGCACGCGTTCGACCTCGACACGGTGCGAGGCGCGGTGGTGGTGCGCACGGCGCGCGCGGGCGAGCGCATGACGACGCTCGACGGCGAGGAGCGCGAGCTCACGGAGGGCACGCTGCTCATCACCGACGACAGCGGGCCGATCGCGCTCGCGGGCGTCATGGGCGGGCTGCACACCGAGGTCACCGAGGGCACGACGCGCGTGCTGCTGGAGGCGGCGCGCTTCGACCCGGCGAGCATTCGGCGCACCTCGACTCGGCTGCACCTGCGCAGCGAGGCCTCCGGGCGCTTCGAGCGCGGGCTGTCGGCGGAGCTGCCGCTGTACGCGGCGGCGCGCGCCACGGCGCTGCTGGTCGAGCTGTGCGGCGGCACGGCGCGCGAGGGCGCGGTGGACGTCTACCCTCGGCCGTGGGTCGCGCCGACGGTGGTGCTCTCGCGCGAGCGGCTGGACACGTTGCTCGGCTTCCACGTCGCGACGGACGAGGTCGTGCGGGGGCTCACCTCGCTCGGCTTCGACACCGACACGGACGGATCGACGTTCACCGTGCGGGCGCCGTGGTGGCGCACGGACGTCGCGATCCCGGACGACATCGCGGAGGAGGTGCTGCGCACCGCCGGCTTCGACCGGCTGCCGGCGCGCGCACTGCGCGGCTCGGTACCGGCGCACGAGGCGCGCCCGCTGCACGAGCTGCGTGACGCGCTGCGTGACGCCTTCGCGGGCGCGGGGCTGCGCGAGGTGATCACCTACTCGCTGACCACCGATGAGGTGCAGGCCGCCGTCATCCCGCAGGAGACACTGGAGGAGCGGCCCTCGCTGGCGCTGATGAACACGCTGTCGGCGGACAGCGCCGTGCTGCGGCAGTCGCTGCGGCACTCGATCCTCGAGGTCGTCGCGCGCAACGTGCGCGCGGGCGCGGAGCGCATCGCAATCTTCGAGGCGGGGCGCGCGTACATCCCACCGACGGGGGAGGCGACCTCGCCGCTGCCAGATGAGCGCGAGCAGGTGACGGGCGCGCTGTCCGGCGTCGAGGTTGACCGCTGGGGCACCTCGACCGGGCGGCGCCTCGACTTCTTCGACGCGAAGGGCGCGCTGGCGGCGGCGCTGGAGGCGGTGGGCGTGCGTCTCGACTACGTCGCGCACGAGGAGTACGGGCTGCTGCCGGGGCGCACCGCGGAGCTGCGGCTGGGCGGCGAGCGCGTGGGCGTGCTGGGCGAGGTGCATCCGCACACGCTGGAGGCGTTCGACGTCGACCGGCCGGTGCTGCTGTTCGAGATCGACCTGGGGCTGCTGCTGCCGCATGTACCGGCGCGGCAGCAGGCGGTGTCTCCACCCCGATTCCCGGCGGTGGAGCAGGCGATGGCGCTGGTGGTGGACGAGGCGGTCGAGGCGGGCGCGCTGCAGCGGGCGATCGAGTCGTCTCGGCTGGTGGCGTCCGCGCGGGTGTTCGATGTCTACCGCGGCGAGCAGCTGGCGGCGGGCAGGAAGTCGGTCGCGTTCGCGGTGCGGTACCAGGCCGCCGACCGCACGCTGACGACGGAGGATGCGAACAAGGAGCAGGCGCGCATCCTCGGTCGGTTGGAGCGGGAGTTCGGGGCGAGCCTCAGGGGGTAGGCTAGCCGTCGAGCGGCATGGCGAGTGTCTCGGCCTTCTCCGTGGCGCGCTGCGCGCGCGCGAATGTCACATTCGTCTGCGCGGCGGGAGGGTAGTCGACTTTCGCGCCTGCGAGCAGTTCAGCCACAGTGAGCATCTGCAACTTCGCGTGTGTGCCCCACGGCGACGTATAGAATCCAGCGCTTGCTGCTTCCTTCCGCATCGCGGCGGTGGGTTCCTCGAATGACAGCAGCACGCCGATCGCGGCCTGCTCGCGATCGACCACTCCGCGTAGGTCACGCAACTGACTGACCGTGACGTGCCCGGCCTTCACTGAGAGGATGATCTGCTTTGTAGGCCCACTGGGCTGGTCATGGAAATACAGCCGCCCGTCGATGCCCTTGTCGGCGCCCTTCTTTGTCGGGCCGTTCGGACGCGCGCCGACGAGGCCCAGTGCCCACGCTTGGAACTGCCACGGGTCCTCCTGTGCCAGCTCCTCAGCGTCTTCAATGGATGTCGGCTCGCCGATTACGTCGATCGACTCCATCACGTCTGGCCCGTGGTGGCCAATGAGGCGCGTCTTCATGAGGTTGATCGCCAAGTGCGTGATGTCGATCCCGATCCAGGGCCGCTTCAACGCATGGGCTGCCGCGATCGTCGTCCCGCACCCGCAGAACGGATCGAGAATCACATCGCCTTCGTTCGAACAGACCGTGATAATGCGCTCGAGCAGCGCCTGTGGCTTCTGAGTGGCGTAGCCCAACTTCTCGGTCGAGAAACTCTTGATCCACGGCGAATAGAGCGCGTTCTCATCCCACACGTCGTCGATCGCGACACCGAGGGAGTTGCCCCCCCCCCCGCGTCGCTGGTACCCCTCTTCATGCGGCTTGTACGCGAGTTCCTTGTGGAAGACCCAGGGCGCGGATGCGTCCTTCACGTAATACAGCAGGACATCGTGGTTCCGTACCCAGTTCTTCGCCTTCGACTTGAATCCCGACACCCAGCCCGATCGCCAGATAATCTCCCGGCGACAGTTCCGTGCGCCGAAGACAGCGTCCATGAGTACTTTCAGATAGTGGCTCGCCGTAGGGTCGCAATGAAGATAGATCGAACCCGTCGGCTTCAACACCCGACGTAACTCCACGAGCCGAGGGGCCATCATCGCAAGGTAGGCGAGCATGTCCGTCTCCGGGAGGAGCGTTCGGAAGGCCTGCATCGCCTTCGACACGTCGCCGCCAGCCTCGACGACCTCTTGGTACGACCGTGCAGCGGCCTGATCCCAGCGCCATGTGTCGGTGAACGCCTTGATCTGTGCGGCCGCTCGTGAGCCGTCCCGCTCCGCGAAGAGGACGTTGTACTCCTGATTGGAGTTGAAGGGTGGGTCGAGGTAAATGAGGTCAACGGAGTCGTCGGGAATATGCCGCCGAAGCACGTCGAGGTTGTCACCGTAATAGAGCGTATTCGGCTTAGCCATAGCGAGACTTTGCGGAGAACGAGCGCTCGCGTCAACCTCTGAGCAGAAGGCCGACATAAACATCGAGGCGGCCCGAAGGCCGCCTCGATGGTGTGAGCGCGAGGGTGGTGGCTACGCCAGCGCGGCCTGGGCCTGCGCGGCGATCTTGGCGAAGGCGTTGTCGTCGCGGATGGCGAGGTCGGCGAGCACCTTGCGGTCCAGGTCGATGCCGGCCTTCGCGAGGCCGTTGATGAGGCGACCGTAGGTCAGGCCGTGCAGACGCGCGGCGGCGTTGATGCGCACGATCCAGAGGCGGCGGAAGTCGCCCTTCTTGTCGCGGCGGTGGTCCGTGGCGTACTTCAGCGCGTGCTGCACGGACTCGTGCGCGAGCTTGAAGTTCGTCCGACGCTTGCCGCGGTGGCCCTCGGCGAGGTTCAGGATCTTCTTGTGGCGCGCGTGGGCGGCGACGCGGGAGCGGACTCGGGCCATGTCAGTCCTCGATCATCTCGGGCGGCAGCAGCCGCTCGGCTGGGGTCGGAGTGGCTAGGAGTGCTTCTTGTAGGGCAGCAGCACGCGCATGCGACGGTCGTGGACGCCGTTGACGACCTCCATGGTGCGCAGGTCGGTGAGCTTCTCGGCGCGCTTGGTCATGCGCTTATTGTTGCGGTGGTGGGACATCATCATGAGCTTGCCGGTGCCCGTGATCTTCACGCGCTTGGCGGTGCCCTTGTGGGTCTTCATCTTCGGCATTGGCTCAGACACTCCCCACGGCGGCGCTGGATTCCGGCGCGGCCGGCTGCTCGGACTCCTCGGCACGACTGCTGCTCGCGGGTGGCCGCTCACGCTTGGCGCCGGGGGTGACGACGATGGAGAGCATGCGGCCTTCGAGGGCCGGTGGGCGCTCCATCGACGAGACGTCCCGAATCTTCTCGTAGAACCGGTCGAGGAGCTCTCGGCCGACCTCCGGATGCGTGATCTCTCGCGCCCGGAACATCACCGACACCTTCACCTTGTCGCCGTCGGCCAGCAACTTGCGGGCCGTGCGTGCCTTGAAGTCGATGTCGTGGTCGTCGATCTTGACGCGCATCCGCACCTCGCGCAACTCGGAGTGCTTCGCGCCTTTGCGAGACTCCTTCTCGCGCTTGGATTGCTCATACTTGAACTTGCCGTAGTCCATGATCCGGCAGACCGGGGGGTCAGCGGCAGCCGCGACCTCCACCAGGTCGAGCCCGGCCTCTTCGGCCATCTGGAGGGCGTCGAGCCTCGACACGATGCCGAGCTGTTCCTCATCGCGGATCAGCCGGACTCGCGGCGAGAGGATCTGGCCGTTGATGCGAAGTTCCTTCGGGATGGAGCGCGCCTCCTACTGGGCCCGGACGAACAAGCGGCGCCAGGTGCGCCGCAAGTCACCAGATACTAGCACAGGTGCGCGAAGTACTCTCGCGGGAGCGCACCTATAGATACGTCACGTGCGCGCGAGGGTTACTCGGCGATCGGCTCGTACTCGACGATGACGGCGCCCTGCTCCACGCGGCCGGCCGCCTCACACTTGATGGCGGTGATCTTGCCGGCGAGCGGGCACTGGATCTCGTTCTGCATCTTCATCGCCTCGATGACGAGCAGGGTCTGACCGGCCTCGACGGTGTCGCCGACGGCGACCCGGATCTCGACGACGACGCCGGCGAGGGGTGCCGTGACCTCGCCCTCGCGGTCCTTGGAGCCGCCGTGGCCGCGCCGGCCGGCGGCAGCGCCGCCGGGTGCGAGGCGGAAGCGCCGGCCTCCGACCACGACCTCGTACCCACCGGCGCGGCGGGTGACGAAGGCGCTGGCGGGCTGGCCGTCGATGATGAGCGAGACGGTGCCGGGCACGCCGGTCGCCGAGGCGGCCAGCGCGATGGGGGCGTTGTCGTCAATGGTGGCGGTGAGCACGCCGTCGACCTCATCAAGGACGACGATGCGCTCGCGGCCGCCGACTAGGAACCGGTGCCGCGTCGCCAACCCTGACCCCCTCCTGAAGCGCGCCCCTGCATGGCGCGCTCGCGTCCACGTGCCGCCCACGCGTTGCCGCTGCCGGTCGACCGACCGCCGCCCGCGGCGGGCGCGGGTGCGGCCATGCTCGCTGCGAGCGCCGCCGCGATGAGGGCGGTCTGCTCGCGCGGGTCGTCCTCGGCGGACGGCATGGTGAAGGCGGATTCGAGCCAGCCGGTGTGGATGGCGCCGGCCTGCCAGTCGTCGTTGTCGAAGAGCGCGAGGTGGAACGGGATGTTCGTGTCCACGCCCGCGATCACCAGGTCGTTGAGCGCTCGGCGCATGCGGCGGATCGCGAGGTCACGCGTCTCCGCCCAGACGATGAGCTTGCCGAGCAGTGAGTCGTAGAACACCGGCACGTCGAGGCCGCTGAACAGCATCGAGTCGAACCGCGTGCCGGGGCCGAGCGGCGCCTGCACGTGCTCGACGAGGCCGAGGCTCGGCATGAACGTGTACGGGTCCTCGCCGTTGATGCGGCACTCGATCGCCCAGCCGCGCGGCTCGATGGGGCCGGGGTAGGGGTAGGCGGGGAGGTGCTCGCCGGCGGCAACCTGGAGCTGCTGCTTCACGAGGTCGACGCCGTAGACAAGCTCGGTGACCGGGTGCTCGACCTGCAGGCGCGCGTTCACTTCCAGGAAGTAGAACTCGCCATTGGCGTCGAGCAGGAACTCGACGGTGCCGGCGTTGCGGTAGCCACAGGACTTCGCGGCGGCGACCGCGGCGTCGCACATCGCCTTGCGAATCTCCGGGGTGACGGCGACCGAGGGCGCCTCCTCCACGAGCTTCTGGTGGCGGCGCTGCACGGAGCACTCGCGCTCGCCGTAGGCGCGGACTTCGCCGAACGAGTCGGCCATGATCTGCACCTCGACGTGGCGAGCCATCGTCACGTAGCGCTCGAGGAAGATCGTGGCGTCACCGAAGGAGGTCGCAGCCTCGGCACCCGAGGCGCGCATGGCGCCCTCGAGATCCTCGAGCTTCTCGACGACGCGGATGCCGCGGCCGCCGCCACCGGCGGCGGCCTTCACGAGCAGCGGGAAGCCGATGCGCTGCGCCTCGCGGCGTGCGGTCTCCACGTCGTTCGCGTCGATGTCGTTGGCGCCGGGGACGACCGGGACGCCGGCCTCCTCCATAAGCTTGCGCGCGGACACCTTGTCACCCAGGGCGCGCATGGCGGAGCCAGACGGGCCGATGAAGGCGATGCCGGCGGCCTCGCAGGCGTCGGCGAAGCGGGAGTTCTCTGAGAGGAAGCCGTAGCCGGGGTGCACAGCCTCGGCGCCGGTCGCCTTCGCGGCCTCGATGATCTTGTCGATGACGAGGTAGGACTCGACGGCCGGGCCCGGGCCGATGCAGACGGCCTGATCGGCGAGTCGCACGTGCAGTGCGTCGCGGTCGGGCTCGGAGTAGACGGCGACAGTCTCGATGCCGAGTTCGCGGCAGGTACGTTGCACACGGAGGGCGATCTCGCCCCGGTTCGCCAGCAGGATGCGCTTGAACACGCGTTGCCCCCGAAGGTCGCTTGTCCGCGTCAGTATGGTCGCGGCAGACCGGGAGACAGCCTCGCACGTGCGGGCGGGTGCGGCAACCTTGCGGGGGGTGAGCGAGGCGGCAGCGCGTGCTAGGTTCGAGGCATGGTGAAGTTGCTGCTGGCAGTCGTGCGGTGGGTCGTGCTCGTGGGTGCACTGGTCGTGGTCTTGCTGGGCGTGGGGCGCCTGGTGGAGGGACAGCCGTTGCTCCCGCAACGGACGCCCCCCGCCGTGGTGACCGCAACGCCGGGGCCCACGATCGAGGAGGCCCGCAACGCCAACAAGGCCCCGAAGTTCTACGCGCAGTCCTGCGCGGCATCCCACACGTGGGGGAAGGCAGTGAGCACGCCGTTCCTCTGCATTGACGTGCCTACGGCAGGCGCGACGGTCTCCCCCGTACTACGGGTGCAGGGGTACGTGGGCGGTGTGAGCGGCCCCCTGACCGCAACGGTGTTCAACGAGATGGACGACGGCGCTCGCACACCGCCCAGCGGCGACATCCGCTTTCCGGTGGAGCCGGTCGGCCCCGGCGCGGGGATGCCCGCGCTGTGGGAGGCGAACGTCAGCCTGGGCGGGCTGCCCGAGGGGCAGGGGAAGTTGCACATCGAAGTCTTCGCTGAGGACGAGAGTGGCAAGCGGACGGTCGAGGCGAAGCTCGACGTGCGGATGCAGCATTAGAAGCGCGCGTTCTCGCCTTACAACGCATCAGGCCCGCTCGGTGAGCGGGCCTGATGCGTTGTAAGGCCGGGGGAAGGCAGACTAGCTACCCCCAGTTCGATTCCGTGGCGCGGGCGTCGCGCTCGGCAGCGAGGCGCGTCACGACCTCGGTGAGGTCGCGGGCGCCGAGGTCGCCACCGGCGCGGGTGCGAACGGCGACCTGCCGCTGCTCCGCCTCGCGGTCGCCGACGACGAACATGTACGGGACGCGCTGCAGCTGGGCGTGGCGGATCTTCGCGCCCATGCGGTCAGGGCCGTCATCAACCTCGGCACGGAGGCCGGCGGCACGAAGTGTCGCGGCCGCCTCGCGGGCGTAGTCGAGGTGACGGTCGGCGATCGGAATGACCACCGCCTGCACGGGAGCGAGCCAGAGCGGGAAGCGGCCCTCCGTGTGCTCCACGTAGACGCCGATGAAGCGTTCCAGGCTGCCGAGGATCGCGCGGTGCAGCATCGACGGACGGTGCTCGGCGCCGTCGTCACCCACGTACGTGAGGTCAAAGCGCGTCGGCATCGCGACGTCGATCTGGAGCGTCCCGAGCTGCCATGAGCGGCCGATCGCATCGCGGAAGTGGAACTCCACCTTCGGGCCGTAAAACGCGCCCTCGCCGGGGGCGAGCGTGTACTCGTAGCCGACGGCGCTCACGGAGTTGCCGAGGTAGCGCTCGGCAACATCCCAGTCCTCGATGCTGCCCGCGTACTTCTCGGGGCGGGTTGCGAGGCGGATCACGGGCAGGCCGAGGCCGAGCTCCTCGTAGATGCGCTTCGCCATCGCGAAGACGGAGCGAATCTCGTCCTCGACCTGGTCGGGGGTGCAGTAGATGTGCGAGTCGTCCTGTGCGAACGAGCGTACACGGGTCATGCCGTGCAGCACGCCGGAACGCTCGTTGCGGTGCAGACGGGTGAACTCCGCGAAGCGCAGCGGCAGGTCGCGGTAAGAGTAGTGACCGCTGGCAAACAGCGAGCAGTGACCGGGGCAGTTCATCGGCTTCAGGCCGAACTCCTGCTCATCGATCTCCAGCATGTACATGTCGTCTTTGAAGTTCTGGTAGTGGCCGGAGGTCTTGAACAGGTCGGCGCCGAAGACCTGCGGCGTGATCACCTCGGAGTAGCCGTACTCGAGGTACAGCGAGCGCATGTACTCGATGAGCTGGTTGTAGAGCACGGCGCCCTTCGGGTGGAAGAACGGCGAGCCCGGTGAGATCGGGTCGAGGTGGAACAGGTCGAGCTCGCGGCCCAGGCGGCGATGGTCGCGCCGCTCCGCCTCCTCGCGCGCCAGCTTGTACGCGTCCAGTTCCTCCTGGGTGGGGAAGAGCAGGCCGTAGACGCGCTGGAGCATCGGGTTGTGCTCGTCGCCGCGCCAGTAGGCGCCGGCAACACGGTCGAGGGTGAAGGCGCCGAGCTGGCCGGTCGACTCGGTGTGGCCACCACGGCAGAGATCCTGGAATTCGCCGTGGCGGAAGTAGCCGACGGTGTCGTCCTCGATACCGTCGATGAGTTCGAGCTTGTAGGGCTGGTCGCGGAAGATCTCGCGGGCCTGCGCCTTCGGGATCTGCTCGCCGCGGATCGGCAGGTCGCGATCCACGGAGACGCGCATGCGTGCCTCGATCGTGACGAGGTCGTCCGGGGTCAGCGGGCGGGGCAGGTCAAAGTCGTAGTAGAAGCCGTTGTCGACCGGCGGGCCGATCGCGTACTTCGCCTCCGGGAACATCTCCAGGATCGCCTCTGCCAGCACGTGGGCGGCGGAGTGGCGCTGCCGGAACAGGCGCTCCTCCGGCGGCAGCTGGGCGAAGGGGGTGGCGTGCTCGGTGGTCATCTTGTGGCCCTCTCTGGCGAACATGGAAACGCGCCGGTCATCCCTGGGGACGAGCGGCGCGCGCACGTGGTTCCACCCCGATTCCCTCGACGCGGGCGTCGAGGCTCGTGCGGCCGGTAACGGGGCCGATGCGCCGCGGGTTCGCCCGCGGGCTCAGGGGTGGTATCGGGCCGGGCCGGCTCCGGGGCTTGCAGCCAGGGCGCTGGTGCGCCGTGACCCCGGTCTCTGGGTGCCGGCGGCCGGCGGGATGTGTCCCCGTCGACGCTCGGACGCGCGTGCGGTGGCACGCGCGAGTGCGCAGGCATGGTAGCGCGGCGGTCGAGGGGGCGGAAGGCGGCAGGGGTGCCGGCAGGCCCGTGCAGCGGCGACGCGTGCCGCGGTGCGGGCTTGCGGCGGGTGGGGTGGAGGGGAGAATACGTGGTGGGCGATACTGGATTCGAACCAGTGACCTCTGCGATGTCAACGCAGCGCTCTAACCAACTGAGCTAACCGCCCACGTCGTCGATGTCGACGGGAAGCGAGGGTAGCGAAGCGGGGAGTACGGGTCAACGTGACTGCAAGTGTTCACATTCGTTGACAGGTGCGGGGAGTGCCTGTAACTTCCCGCTCCACGGAGTCGACCTCGACACGGAGGGAATGGCCGGGCAGTACGTTGGTGACCGTGGGCCTCTAGCTCAATGGTAGAGCAGCTGACTCTTAATCAGCCGGTTCAGGGTTCGAGTCCCTGGGGGCTCACCAACAAGTACCGCAAGGTCAGTACCAGCCATGTCGAGGAGGGTACCGCTAGCAGGGATCGTCGCCGGGGAAGTGTCGGAACTGGCAGACGAGCATGACTTAGGATCATGTGCCGCAAGGCGTAGGAGTTCGAGTCTCCTCTTCCCCACCAGCACACGGGGGGAACGAGGGTAGGAACCAGCAGGCGGGACCACCACACCGGGGGGCGTTGAATGGCGAAGCTGCTCGAGATCAAGAACCTGCGTACCTACTTCTACACAGAAGAGGGCGTGGTGCGCGCCGTGGATGGCGTGTCATGGGATCTGGACGAGGGTGAGACCCTCGGCCTGGTCGGCGAGTCCGGATCGGGCAAGTCGGTCTCCGCGATGTCCATCCTGCGCCTGATTCCCCGGCCTCCCGGGCGGATCGTCGAGGGTGAGATTCTCTTCGAGGGTCAGAACCTGGTGGAGATGTCGGATGACGAGCTGCGCCACGTGCGCGGCAACCGCATCGCGATGGTCTTCCAGGAGCCGATGACCTCGCTGAACCCGGTGCTGACGATCGGCGAGCAGCTGACCGAGGCGATCAAGCTGCACCTGCATCTCGACCAGCCGGAAGCCGACAAGCGGGCAACCGAGCTGCTGGAGATGGTGGGCATCCCGGAAGCGCCACAGCGCCTGAAGGACTACCCGCACCAGTTCTCCGGCGGCATGCGCCAGCGCGTGATGATCGCCATGGCGCTCTCCTGCAACCCCAAGCTGTTGCTCGCTGACGAGCCGACGACGGCGCTGGACGTGACCATCCAGGCACAGATCCTGGAGATCATGGCGCGCCTGTCCAAGGAGCTTGGCACTGCGGTGGTCGTCATCACCCACAACCTGGGTGTGGTGGCGCGCTACGCCGACCGCGTGAACGTCATGTACGCGGGCAAGATCGTGGAGTCGGGTTCGGCCTCGGACGTGTTCAAGAAGCCGCGCCACCCGTACACCCACGGCCTGATGGAGTCGGTGCCGCGTCTGGACGCGACCGAGCACAAGCGTCTCTTCGCGATCGAGGGTCAGCCTCCGCTGCTGGTGGAGCCGATTCCCGGTTGCTCATTTGAGCCGCGCTGCGCATGGCGCATCGACCGGTGCAAGACCGAAGCTCCTCCGCTGGAGCTGAAGGAAGAGAAGCACTGGGCTGCATGCTTGCGAAACCCAATGGTGGACGCGCAGACGGTCGTTCCGGCCGCGGCGCAGGCGTAAGGGGGCCACGAAGATGACCACGACGCAGGCTGCCGCCTCGGGCAAGCAGTTGGGTGAGCCGTTGCTTGAGGTGAAGAACCTCAAGATGTACTTCCCGATCACCGCGGGCGCGATCGTCCAGCGGAAGGTCGCGGACGTGAAGGCCGTCGATGACGTGTCGTTCACGGTGCACCGCGGCGAGACGCTGGGTCTGGTGGGTGAGTCCGGCTGTGGCAAGTCCACCACCGGCCGCGCCGTCCTTCAGCTGTACCGCCCGACGGCCGGCTCGGTGAACTTCGATGGCACGGAACTGACGGGGCTGAAGGGCAGCGCGCTGCGCTCCTTCCGGCGCCGGATGCAGATGGTGTTCCAGGATCCATACTCCTCGCTGAACCCGCGCATGAACGTGCGCAACATCATCGGCGAGCCGATGTCGATCCACGGTCTCCACAAGGGCTCCGAGCGTGACGACCGCATCGCGTACATCATGAACGCGGTCGGTCTGAACCCGTACTTCGCCAAGCGCTTCCCGCACGAGTTCTCCGGCGGTCAGCGCCAGCGCATCGGCATCGCCCGTGCGCTCGCGGTGGAGCCGGACTTCATCGTCTGTGACGAGCCGGTGTCCGCGCTTGACGTGTCGATCCAGGCGCAGGTCATCAACCTGCTGGAGGATCTCCAGCAGGAGTTCAACCTCACGTACCTGTTCATCGCGCACGACCTTGCGGTGGTGCGGCACATCTCCGACCGCGTGGCGGTGATGTACCTGGGCCACGTGGTGGAGCTGGCGGACTCGAACGAGCTGTACGAGAACCCGCTGCACCCGTACACCAAGGCGCTGCTCTCCGCCGTGCCGATCACCGACCCGGACCTGGAGCGGACGCGTGAGCGCATCATCCTGACGGGCGACGTGCCCTCGCCGCTGCGCCCGCCGGCGGGCTGCGTGTTCCACACGCGCTGCCCGATCGCCATCGACGAGTGCCGCGAGGAGATTCCCGCGTGGCGCGAGGCGACGCCGATGCACTGGGTGGCCTGCCACCGCGTCTAGGCTCGCACCGATTCAACTTCGCACGAGGCCCGGGTGTTCGCACCCGGGCCTCGTTGCATGATGCGAGGGCACGAGGAGACGACGGATGCGCAGACGCGTGGCGATGGTGGTGGTCGGGGTGCTGGCGCTGGTGGGCGCGGCGATGGGTCGCGCGGAGGCGCAGGGTGCGCCGCCTGTGGCCGTGACACTCTCAGTGCTCGCGGGTGGGCAGCGGTTCGCGTTCGCACCGGGGACGACCGGCGAGGCGGCGGTGGAGCTGCCTGCGGGCACGCCGGCGCTGCTGTCGGCGGCGATCGAGGGCAACCTGACGGCGCTGGGCCCGTACCGGCTGAACATCGGGCCCGCGACGGGGCGCGGGATCGCGATCGGCTGCAACACGCCCTGCACCACGACGCAGGTGCGCGTGGACGGCCGCAACGGCGACGACTTCGCCGTACGTGCAGTCGTACTGGGCGGAAGCGGGCAGCAGGTCGCGGCGTCGCCGGTGGTGCGCATCTCGTGGGGGCGTGTCAGCGGTGCCGCGCAGGACGCGGAGCGCGCCGTGGCGAGCCCGGCGGCCGACCCGGTGCGTGTGGGCGTCGTGCTGGTGATCGGCGTGCTGCTGGCCGCAGCGGTGATGCCGCTGTCCTTGCCAAAGCGGTCGTAGGGGCGTCGGAGGCGGTCACGCGCCGCTGCCCGTACCATGGGCGGGTGGAACAGCGACTCATCCGGAACTTCTCGATCATCGCGCACATCGACCACGGCAAGTCGACGCTGGCCGATCGCATGCTGGAGTCGACGGGCTCCGTGGCCGCGCGTGACATGCAGGAGCAGCTGCTCGACTCGATGGATCTCGAGCGCGAGAAGGGGATCACGATCAAGGCGCAGGCGGTGCGCATGGCGTATCGCGCGCGCGACGGCGTCGAGTACGAGCTGCACCTGATCGACACCCCGGGCCACGTCGACTTCGGGTACGAGGTGTCGCGCGCGCTCGCGGCGTGCGAGGGCGCGGTGCTCGTGGTGGATGCCACGAAGGGCATCCAGGCGCAGACGCTCGCGAACGTGTACCAGGCGATGGAGCTCGACCTCACGCTCATCCCCGTGGTGAACAAGGTCGATTTGCCGGCCGCCGAGCCGGAGCGGGTAGCCCAGGAGCTGGTCGATGTGATCGGCTTCGACCCGGACGACATCGTGTTCGCATCCGCGAAGAGCGGCATCGGCATCCAGGACATCCTGGAGGCCGTCGTGGAGCGCGTGCCGCCGCCGAGCGGCGATCCGGACGCGCCGACGCGCGCGCTCGTCTTCGACTCGAAGTATGACCAGTACAAGGGCGTGCTCGCGTACGTGCGGGTGGTGGACGGCGTCGTCGAGCCGGGGCGCACGCTGCGGATGATGCAGCAGGGGACGAAGTTCGAGCCGGTCGAGATCGGCTGCTTCCGCCCGACGCTCGACGTCGTGGGCCGACTCACGGCGGGCGAGGTGGGGTACATCGCGACGGGGCTGAAGTCGGTGACCGACAGCCGCGTGGGCGACACGGTAACGCTGGAGCGCGGCGGATCGACCGACGCGCTGCCGGGCTACCGGCCCGCAAAGGCGATGGTGTTCGCGGGGCTGTACCCGACCGACCCGAACCAGTACCCGGAGCTCCGCGACGCGCTGGAGCGGCTGACGCTGAACGACGCCTCGCTGTCGTGGGAGCCGGAATCCTCGGCGGCGCTGGGGTTCGGGTTCCGCTGCGGCTTCCTGGGCCTGCTGCACATGGAGATCATCCAGGAGCGGCTGGAGCGCGAGTTCGGCCTCGACCTCGTTGCGACGGCGCCCTCTGTGGCGTACCAGGTGACGCGCACGGACGGCACCGAGAGCGTGGTGGAGTCACCGGCAGACCTGCCGTCGCCGGATCACATCCGCGATGTGCGCGAGCCGTGGATGCAGCTCACCGTGACGAGCCCGGCACGCTACCTGGGGCCGATCATGGAGCTCGTCACCGGTCGCCGAGGGCGGTTCGACAAGGTCGATTACATCGACAAGACCGGGGATGCAGGCGACCAGCGCGTGGTCGCGGAGTACCACGCGCCGCTGTCGGAGATCCTGGTGGACTTCTACGACCAGTTGAAGTCGCGCACACAGGGGTACGCGAGCCTCGACTACCAGCTCGACGAGTACCGCACGGTGCGGGTGTCGAGGCTGGACGTGATGGTGAACGGCGACATCGTGGACGCGCTGTCCGCGATCGTGCCCACAGAGCAGGCGCAGGTGCAGGGCCGCAAGCTGGCGAGTGCGCTCAAGGAGCTCATCCCTCGGCAGCTGTTCGATGTCGCGATCCAGGCGGCGATCGGCGGGCGCATCGTGGCGCGAGAGACCGTGAAGGCGATGCGCAAGAACGTGCTCGCGAAGTGCTACGGCGGCGACGTGTCCCGCAAGCGCAAGCTGCTGGAGGCGCAGAAGGCCGGCAAGAAGCGCATGAAGATGCTCGGCTCCGTCGAGGTGCCGCAGGAAGCCTTCATGGCCGTGCTGAAGCTGAGGGACTGACCTCGGAGGCCCGCGTCGCGTCTACGCCCGGTAGGCGTGCGTGACGCGCAGCGACCATTCGAGCGACGTGATCTGTGGGCCGTCGGCGACCTCCACCAGCAGCGTGTGGAGGCCGGCACGCGCGGGTCGAAGTCCGAGGTCGTACCGCGCCTCAATGCGCCTGCCGTCTTCGGCACGCTCGACGCTGCGCGCGATGAGCCGCGCGGTCGCGTATGCCGTCGCGCCACTCTCCTCGGCGTGGGTCACAAACAGCCAGGGGACTCGATGGGTCGCGGCGTCGTCGCCCGGGTCGGGCACGAACACGGCAGCGAGGGCGAGCGAGCAGTCGCCCGGCAGCAGCCGCAGCGCGACGGCGCCATCGAACGGCATCGTCGTCACGGCACGATCCGGGTCGTGCTCGGTGTAGGTCAGCACATCGAGGGCTTCGAGTCGCATCGCCGGAGGCTACCACTCGACCATCGCCACCGGCGTCCTCGACCTGCTGTACGCTGCGCCGAACCTTCGACAGCCTCGACCGTGCGAGAGCGGGGACGCGATGTACGTGATCCGGACGGAGATGACGGTGCTCACCACGCGCGCCGTCGAGTTTCAGCGGCAGGACGACGCGCGTCTGGAGTTCCTGCGCGCGCAGCCGGGGTTCGTGGGCGAGCTGCTGCTGAACTCCCTCGGCTACCCGGTCATGCAGTACTCGCCGATGTACTTCCACGACACGCGCTACGTGCTGTTCACGCACTGGGAGAGCGCCGAGGCCGCCTCGGCGTGCTTCGGCGGCGGGCTGTGGGGCGAGTTCGAGCAGCTGCACCCCAGCGAGGCGCTGTACGCGCCGGAGCGCACGACGGCGTACCACCTGCTCGATGAGCAGTGGCGGCACGGGGATGCCCGCTTCGCGTGGACGTTCGAGGTGCGACAGGGCGAGCGCGGCACGAGCCGCGCCGAGATCGAGAGCCTGGTCGCGCACTACCGCGAGTCGTTCGGGCTGCTGGTGCGCGGGCAGCTGCTGCAGCAGGCGGACGACCCCTCGGCGTACCTGGTGGTGCTGCTGCTGATCGGACAGACCGACGACTTCCCGCCGGGCCTCGAAGTCCCCGAGGTCGCGCGGTTCTTCGCGCCGTGGCAGGCCGAGGACGCGGCGATCGAGGAGCTGGCGCCGGAGGGGCTGCAGGTCGTGCAGTTCGTAGCGCCGAATCAGCCGTTCAGCGTCCGGCAGTAGCGCGAGCCATCACGCCTCGACGGTGCGGTGGTAGAGGCGCGTCGTGAACGCGGGCTCGAAGCCGAGGCGGCGGTAGAGATCCTTCGCCGTCTGGTCGGCGCGGGTCAGCAGGCAGAGCGTCGTCGCCCCCGCAGTGCGCGCCTCGGCGTCGGCACGGAGCAGCAGCGCGGTCGCGAGGCCGCGGTGGCGATGCTCCGGGCGCACGAACAGCGTCTCGAGGTTCGCGAGCACACCCTTCACCCGGTACGCGAGCCGGCCGACCGGCAGTCCATCCTCGAACGCGACGAGGTGGGTGTACGCGTCGCCACGCCGCTGCTCCAGCGCCCACCACTCGCGCCAGACGTCGGTCTCATCGACTTCCACGAGCGCGGCGAGGTCGGCGCTGTCGTGCGGGACCGTGCGGATGTCGACCTCGGATGTGGCGCCGCGCAGCGGGGCGTCGGTCGCCAGCACGAGGTTTGTCGTGCACTCGTAGCCGTCGGCGAGCAGTCGCGCCTCGATCGGCGGGGGCGTGAACCAGTCGGTCACGACGGCGCGGAAGCCGAGGTCGCCGTAGTGGTCATCAAGGGCCGCCATGAACGCCTCGATGTCGTCCTCCGCGCCGTGGCGCACACGCCGTACGTGGTTCGCGAGGTGGCGCGTGGGAGCGTCGGCGTTGCGCAGGAACATCGACCCGCAGCGATCCACGGCGTCGGTGGCGAGGAGCGCGTAGTCATCGAGCATCGCCTGGATCCACGCGAGCTGCGTCGTGCTGAACTGCATCCGGGCTACGCCGGGCCGCGCGTGCTGGGGATGCCGGGCTGGCCGGGCTGCGCAGGCGGGAGCGCGCGACACGCGGGCTCGGCATCGAGCGCCGCGACGACGTCGGGCGGGAGTGCCTGCGCGGCGGCGGCGAGGTTCTGCGCGCTGGAGTCGCGGCGGAAGCGCACCTGCGCGTTGGCCAGCACGAACTGCTGCGCGTTCGTCGCCTTCGCGATCGCGTCGAGCTGCTCGCGGGTGCTCGCGGCCTCCTCCTCGGCGTCGCGCAGGCGCGCCTCGTGGAAGGTGCGCGCTGCCTCGGGCGGGGTGATCGCCTTGAGCGCCTTCGCGACCTCGGTGGCGGCGGCGATCTGTGCCTTGCCGATGCGGTCGGCGCGCTGCTTGCGCGCCTCGATGTCGAGGGTGTTGGGGTCGAGGTTGTCGAAGGCGGGCGTGAGCGTCTCGGCGTACTTCGCCTCGGCGGCGCAGAAGCGCTGCGCCCAGCCGGGGGCGTCCAGCGCGTTCGCACGGGTGCGCACCTGCATGATGAGCACGACCGCTGCCGCGACCGCGGCGAGCACGATCAGCCCGACCCCACCGATCGCAAACTGCATGGAGCGATGCACGGCGGGCTCCCTCCGGTGCGGTCGCGTGGGGCGGTTGAGCATCGATTGTGCCATTATCGGCGAAAGCCCGCGCGCCACCTCGGCGGCGGCGAGCAGGGGAGGGCCGAGTGTCGAAGCAGGTGGTCACGCCTCGCATCCGCGGGTTCATCGCCACGAACGCGCACCCGGACGGCTGCGCCCAGAACGTACAGAACCTGTGGGCGCACGCCCGCACGACCAGCACCGGCGGCAAGCTGGACAACGT
>JBAYUZ010000042.1:0-18418 GCA_041674885.1 Dehalococcoidia bacterium | reverse complement strand
GTTGGCCGAGTTCGCCGCGGCGCTTGAACGCGGCGATGCGACGGCGGTGGCGGATCTGTTCGGCGAGGAGTGCTACTGGCGCGACCTCGTCGCGATGACGTGGAACATCAAGACGATGGAGGGGCGCGAAGCGATTCGCGAGATGCTCGCCACGTGCGCCGCGGGCGTGCAGCCTCGGAACTGGCAGGTCGAGGGTGAACCGGCCGAGAGCAGTGATGGTGTCACCGAGGCGTGGCTGACCTTCGAGACCAGCGTCGGCAGAGGCAAGGGGCACCTGCGGCTCCGTGGTGGCAAGGCATGGACGTTGCTGACGACGCTTCAGGAGCTGCAGGGCTTCGAGGAGCAGCGAGGCTTCACGCGGCCGCTTGGTGTCGAGCACGGCGCGTCGAAGCAGCGGGTCACGTGGCTGCAGCAACGACAGCGTGAGGAGGCGGAGCTCGGGTACAGCCGGCAGCCGTATGTCGTCATCGTCGGCGGCGGTCAGGGTGGTATCGCCCTGGGTGCGCGGCTTCGACGTATCGGCGTGCCCGCGATCATCATCGAGCGCAGCCCGCGAGCGGGCGATGCGTGGCGCAATCGGTACGACTCGCTGACGTTGCACGACCCGGTGTGGTTCGACCACATGCCGTACATCCCATTCCCGGAGCACTGGCCCATCTACACGCCGAAGGATCAGATGGGCGACTGGCTCGAGATGTACGTGAAGATCATGGAGCTCAACTACTGGGCCGCGACCGAATGCACGGGCGCTCGCTACGACGAGGCCACGGGCACATGGGAGATCACGGTCGAGCGGCACGTCGGTGACGACATCGAACGCGTCACCTTGCGGCCTCCGCAGTTGGTGCTTGCGACCGGCATGTCCGGGCTGCCTCGCATCCCTGCGATCCCCGGCGCGGAGACCTTCGCCGGCGATGTCATGCATTCCAGCCAGTTCCGGAGCGGCGAGCAGTATCGAGGCAAGCGGGCCATCGTCGTCGGGTCGAACAACTCCGCGCACGACGTGTGCCAGGACCTCTGGGAGCACGATGCGCACGTCACCATGCTGCAGCGGTCAGCGACGACGGTGGTTCGGTCGGCCGGTGCGCGGAGCGTGACGACCGGGAACTACTCCGAGGCTGCGGTGGCGGCGGGGATCACCACCGAGGTCGCCGACCTGATGAGCGCCTCGATGCCGGCACGGCTCGCCCCGGTCGCCGCGATCGAGGCGACGACGCGGCTCCGCAGCACCGAGGCGGACTTCTACGCGCGCCTGGAAGCGGCCGGGTTCCTCCTCGACTTCGGCGAGGATGGCAGCGGGCTCGGCATGAAGTACCAGCGTCGGGGTTCGGGCTACTACATCGACGTCGGTGCGTCAGACCTCATCATCAGGGGTGAGATCGCCCTGAAGACTCGTGTCACCATCGAGCGCATCACCCCTGCGTCGGTCGTCCTGACCGACGGGAGCGAGTTGCCCGCGGACCTCATCGTCTACGCCACCGGCTACGGCTCGATGAACGGGTGGGCGGCGCGACTGATCTCGCAGGAGGTCGCGGATCGCGTCGGGAAGGTCTGGGGGCTGGGCTCGGACACCGCCTACGATCCCGGCCCGTGGGAGGGCGAGCTGCGGAACATGTGGAAGCCCACGCAGCAGCCCGGTCTCTGGTTCCACGGTGGCAACCTTGCCCAGTCGCGCAACTACTCGAAGTACCTCGCGCTCCAGATCAAAGCCCGCATGGAGGGCATCCCCACGCCCGTGTACGGCCTGCCGGAGGTGCATCACCTGTCGTGACGACGCGCCGTGCGAGGCTCGTGCTGCGCTAGGCAGCGTGCGGCGCGCCGAGGCGAATCGCATCGCCCGGGCGGAGCACGTCGATCTGTACGGCGGGGGCTGCCTCGGCGGCCTCGCGCGCGAAGGCGGGGCCCGGCAGGTGGAACCGTTGCGGTCGCACTCGGCCGAGTCCACGCGGCCAGTAGGTGCCCCAGTGGATCGGGATTGCCTGCGCAGGCTGGAGCCTCCTGAGCGCCTCGGCCGCGAGACGAGGATCCATGTGGCCGCCACGGAGCGTCGGTCCCCAGCCACCTACCGGTAGGAGTGCGGTCGCGACCCTGCTGTCGAGGCGGCGGCTGAGGTCAGCCATGCCATCGAACAGGCCGGTGTCGCCGGCGAAGTAGATCGCGGTCGTGCCCTCGATGAGGTAGCCGAGCGCGGGTGCGCTGGGGCCGATGGGCAGTCGCGTTCCCTGGTGCGCCGCCGGGGTGGCGTGGATGCGGATGCCCTCGATGTCGAGGTGGCCGCCCACGCGGAGTTCGGCCACGTTCCGAACGCCGCGCCGGTACAGCCACTCGGCCAGCCCTTCGGGGCAGACGACGAGCGTGCACTCCGAAAGCGCATGCAGCGATGGCAGATGGAGGTGATCGTGGTGCGCGTGCGAGATCAGCACGGCGTCGAGGCGCTCCGGAGCCGGGACAGCACGTTCCAGCGCACGGCGTTCCACGAAGGGAGCGAACGGAGCGAGCACCGGATCGGTGAGGAGGCGAACGCCATCGAGTTCTACTTCGACGGTGGCGTGGCCGAGCCAGCGGACGGCTGTGTCCGGCACGTCTCGGTTGCTGTCTCGCGCGAGCGCGGACTCGATGGATGCCGTCAACGCAGTCGTGATCCTCGTCGCCATACGCCTCCAGTATGAGCCAGTGGGGATCGCTCGTGTGACCTCCGCCGGCTCGCTGCCGCGTCGAGGGCCGCTTCTATACTGGTCGTAGCCGCACCCGAGCCTGGACGAGCGCAACAGCAAGGGACACCCATGCAGGGCAGCCCAACCGGTGTGAGCGAGCACGCGTTGCAGCGCACGAGCGGCGCCGAATTGCACTTCGGCAACCGGATTGCGCTGCTCCCGAACGCGGACGTGGCGTACGACAACTGGCTGGAGGCGATTCGCGGCGCGCGCCGCTGGATCCACCTGGAGAACTACATCTTCCGGTCGGACGAGGTCGGCACGCGGTTCGCTGATGCATTGGCGGAGCGGGCACAGGCGGGCGTCACCGTCCGCGTGCTGTACGACTGGTACGGATCCCTCGGTGTCCCACTGTCGTTCTGGGCCTCGCTGCGGGCGCGTGGAGTCGATGTGCGCGCGGTCAATCCGCCTCGCCTGACCGACCCGCTGGCGCTCTACCAACGCGATCACCGAAAGCTGCTGGCGGTCGACGGCGAGTACGGGTCGGTCGCCGGGATGGGCATCGCGGACGCGTGGCTTGAGCGTGCGCCGGATACCGGCCTCCCATACCGCGACACCGCCGTCGCAATCCATGGGCCGGCGGTAGCGGACATCGAGCGGGCGTTCGCAGGGGTCTGGAGGCTCAACGGCAAGCCGTTGCCGACGGCTGAGTGTCCCACCGCCGGCTCGATCCCTGCGCCTGGCGGCATGGCGGCTCGCGTCGTGGTGCAGGAGCCGGGGAAGATGCGTATCTCACGGATGCTCCAGGTGCTCACCGCCGGCGTCGAGCATCGCATCTGGATCGCCGACGCCTACTTCCTGGCAGACCAGATCCTTCGTGAGGCGCTCATTGCCGCCGCACGCGACGGCATCGATGTGCGCCTGCTGCTTCCCTCCACGAACGACCTGCCGCTTGTCGGGGCGCTGTCCCGCACGAGCTATCGGCCGCTCCTCCAGGCCGGCGCGAGGATCTGGGAATACCGGGGGCCGATGATGCACGCGAAGACCAGCCTGGCGGACGGATGGTGCGCGCGCATCGGCTCCACGAACATGAACATCACCGGCCTGATGACGAACTGGGAGATCGACCTCATCGTGCAGGACGAGCAGTTCGGGACGGCGATGGAGGAGATGTTCCTTCGGGACCTGGACGACGCCCGTGAGTTGGTGATCGAGGGACGATCGGTGCGAGGTGGTCGGGGCGTTCGCGACGTCCGGCAGCTCTCGCGAGTGCATGGCTCTCGGGCGTCCTCGACGATCGCGAGCCTCGGTGGAGCGCTTGCGCAGGGTGCGATTTCGGATGTGCTCGATCGCAATGAGCGGAACATCAACGCGGGGGTTGGACTCGCTGCTGCCGTGTCGGCGCTTGCTGTCGCGCGGGCGCCGAAGGTGCTCGCGTGGCCGGTCGCCGCGGGCCTCGGTCTGTTCGCGGTGGAGCGCGCTGCGCGTGCCGTGTCACAGCAGCGGTCGCTGATGCGTGCCAGGCGCGGCGGGTCGAGGTGACATCGCGAGCATGAACTGTGATGTCACCACCAGACTTGCCTCGTAGGCCATGTGGCGGCGGGCGCTTCGGTGGTGGGCCTCCAATGTCTCGCGGTGTGTCATGCGGCTGACGTAGCGGGCGCGCGGGCGTACGGCGGCGTACTACAGCTGTGATATTTGTCTCACCCCGGCCGAGTCGAATGGCTCAGGTGGCCCTCGAATGCCCGACTGATAGTGCACGTGCACGTCAAAGGGATGTGCAATCGATTGGGGGCACGATATGGCGAGCATGGGTGAGGTGGGTTCGACGCGGCCGGTGCTGCCGGATAAGAACTTCTTCGCGCGGTTGTTCGACTTTTCGTTCCACTCGTTCGTGACACCCAGCATCATCTCGCTGTTGTTCGCGCTGTTCCTGGTGATGAGCGGGCTGTCCGCGCTGGGCTTCATCTTCACGATGGGCGGGATGATCGGTGGCGCGGGGTACGTGCTGGGCCTGTTGCTGGCGCCGGTGATCTTCCTGGTGTTCGCGCTGGTGAGCCGGGTGTACCTGGAGATCGCGATCGTGTTCTTCCGCATCGAGGAGAACACCCGTGGCCGGTAAGGCGATGCCTCGTGCGCTGCGCTGGGCAGCGGTAGCGGGTGCGCTGCTGTCGGCGGTGCTCGCTGCCGGTTGCGGCGTTGTCGGCGGCGGAGGCGTGAGCGGGATGTACGGGCCGGTGTTCTCACCGGATCAAGCCTCGCAGTTCCCGTACACGCAGATTGAGTTTCGCTCCGGCGGCAAGGCTCAGGTGAGCCGAGGCGAGGGCGCCGTGGTCGAGGTCGCGTACGCGACCGAGGGCAAGCAGGTGAAGATCACCGACGACGGCAAGACGGCGGTGTACGAGGTGGACGGATCCGGCTGCGTGAAGAGCGGCAAGGACGTCGTGTACTGCAAGGCGCCCACGAAGATCGATGGGCTGACGTACCAGGGGGCGGACGGGGACGCCTCGATCGAGTTCAAAGGCGGCGGCAAGGCGAGGGCCGACGAGTTCTTCGACGCCACCTACACCGTAACCGGCGATCAGGTCGTGATCGTGATCGACGATCGCGGCAAGTCGATGGTGGAGATGGTGCTGAGCAAGGGCGGGTGCCTGGACATGAAGGGGCGGGAAGGCTCGCTCAACTTCTGTCCGCTGTACCCGCAGCCGAAGTAGCAGTACTGCTTCCGCCCGAGGGATGGGCGGTGGAATGAGATTGCCGACATGAGGGCAGGGAGATTGCGATACGTGGGCGCGGCGGTGGTCGCCGCGCTGGTGCTGGGGGCGTGTGGTGGCTCGAAGGCGGCAGAGCCGACGAGCACCCCCGCGGCTGCGGCCACTGCGACTGCCACTCGCGCGGCGGCGACACCGACGCCGACCGTGCGTCCCGCGACACCGACGGCGACGCCGCAGCCGATCACGGGCGACGCATGGGTCATTACGGACGGTAGGCCCAGCCTGCAAGGTGGTCGAGAGGTTGCGCCAGTGGTCCGCTGGGGCCGGATGATGTTCACCGAGGGCGGTCGCTTCGGCAGCATGGAGTCCGCCGATGGCCCCCGAGGCATCTGGGAAGCCAACGGCTCGAACATCGTCATCAAGCTCGACAGCGCGGCAGGTATCGTCTGGACCGGGACGGTGAATCCCGATCGACTGACGATGGACGGGACAGCGAAGAACGCCGCCGGCACCACTTGGAACTGGACGGCGGCCCGCCAGTCGTTTCGGGGTAGCACTGTGCCGACTGCGACCCCGACGGCGCGCGCGTCGAGCTCTCCTGAGCCGAAGCCGACGTTGCGCGCAGAGGGTGTCGCGTATGGCCGGCAGCGGCTGACCGACCTCGGATGTCCGATCGTTCAGACTGCGGACGCAAAGGCTCTGGATGCCGCGATCCTGAGCGCGCTGGATGGCCGCGGTAGCGGATACGGCGCGCCTGATGTGGGGTTCTGCCGTGAACTCGGCACGCGACCGTACAAGTACCCCGACGGCACGGTCGCCAAGAACGTGACGCTCTACGCGGTGCTGTCGGGGCTCACGTCCGCATCCTGCGTCGACCAACTGGAGGCGAAGCGCAAGGCGGCGGGTGTCGAGGCGGCGACGCAGCACGTGTTCGTCGCGGTCTATGCCGCGCCGGAGAACCCGAAGGCGGATCCCACAGCGGCGCTGCCCATCGCGTGGTGTGGCTACTAGCGGCGCGTGTTGACGGTGCGGGTAGCGTCGATCGTGGGAGTGGAGGTGACTCCACGAAGGGAGTGCAGTCCGTTGGACCGGCATGACCTGTCCCAGGTGCGAGCGTTGGTGCCCAGCCTCGCGAGCTAGTCCTCGCGTCGAGGTGCGTTCGACGGCTCGACCGAGCAGCGCCGCCCGTGAGGGCGGCGCTGCTGCGTGTTCGGCGGTCAGGGCGAGATGCCTACTCGCCGATGTCGCCGGGCATGACGCAGTGGTAGTTGTCCGGGTGGACGGTGTCATCCTCGCAGACGACGCCGTTCCAGAACTCGACGGTGTGGGCGCCGTCGCGCGCAGGGAGCGTGAACTCCAACTGACTGAGCGCGGCGTGGAGGGAGGGGCCGAGGCTAATGTCGGGCGGCACCTCGAACGCGGCGGCAGATCGCGGCTGCGTAGTCACGATGCTGAGCCACAGCAGCACGAAGGCAATCCATGCGAAGCGGACGGACTGCGGGTTCATGGGAACCTCCCCCGCGCGTGACCTATCTATCGCAGGTCTACTGCAACCTGCGCATCTTCGGTACGAGCACGCCGACCATCACCATCGCGACGACGAGCAGGGCAGCCGTGCCGCCGAGCGCGATCTGTGGGCCGACCTGCTCCGCGAGGATGCCGATGAGGAACGTGCCGACCTGGACCAGTGCGAACTGCATGAACCAGACCGACATCACGCGCCCTCGGTACTGCTCCTCCGAGTAGACCTGGATGAGGACCTGGCCGATCGCCATGCGGCCGGCCTGGCCGGCGCCGATGAGCACCATGATCGGGAGCGTGATCCAGAAGCTGGACGAGGCGGCGAAGGCCATGACGCCCACGCCCAGGGCCGCGCCCCAGATCAGCATCATCTTGCCTCGACCGCGTTCCGCACCCATGGCGATCACCATGGAGCCGGCGATCGCGCCGATGCCCTGCACGCTCTGCAGCGTGCCCTGCATCACGCCGGACGCCTGTGCGGTGCACTCGGGCTCTCGGCAGAGCACTTCGCGGACGAAGCCGGGGAGCAGCATCGTGTACGGCATCGCGACGATGACGATCAGGAAGTTGACGGCGATCAGCATGCGGATCGTCGGGTCGTGGGCGACGTAACGGAAACCCTCGACCAGATCGCGGAAGGAACCGCTGCCGCGACGGCCACCTCGGTTGCTGGTGCCTCGTGCCTCGTTGCTCATCGCGTAGAGCGGGTGCGAGGGCAGGCGCATGGTGAAGGTGACGGCGATGGCGTACATCGCGGCCATGACCCAGAAGACCGATGCGGGCGTGAGCACGGCGATCAGGAAGCCGGCGAGGCCGGGGCCGACGAGCTGCATGAGCGTCTGGCCGGAGGAGTTCACGCCGATCGCATTCATCAGCCGGTCGCGACCGACGAGGTCGGAGATGATCGACTGCCTGGACGGCATCATCACGGAGTTCACGCCGCCCTGGAGCATCGCGCTGGCGAAGAGGTGCCAGAACTGCAGGGAGAGGCCGAACCAGCCCGCCGCGAGGATCGCGAGCGCGGCGGCGTTGACGACGTTGAAGAGCTGCGCCGCCTGGATGACGGTCTTCTTCGGCAGCCGGTCGGCGGCGACGCCGCCAATCGGCGAGAAGATGAGGCCGGGAATCGCGTTCGCGAGCGACATGGTGCCCAGTGCCGCGAACGACCCGGTGAGGTGGAAGACGAGCCAGCCACGGACGACCAACTGCATCTGCATCGACCCGAACTGCATGATGTTGCCGACGTAGAGCAGCCGGAAGTTGGCGTCGCCCAGGGCGCTGAAGGTGCGCTTCAGCCAGCTCTGCTCGCGGCCGGGGGCGGACTCGCGCGGTGTGCGGGCGACAGCGGCTTGCTCTGCCATACAGACGACTCGATTCATCCCGGGCCAGTGATCAGTGCCCGCCATATCGTTTAGGTAGAGCGGATGATAGCACTAAGCGAAACTTCATGTTGCGGCTGTATCGTCCTGGAAATCGCGAATGTGATAGCCAGCCGGATCAACTCAGGCTGAGGCGTCAGCCGGGGGCCGTAGCGCGTGCGTTCGCAAGGGATGCGAGGCGTGCGGCGGGCGTCGCCTCGTGCGAGGGCTGGGGCGGGGTTACTTCGCGCCGGCGAGCTGGAGCTGCTCGCGGAGGCGGTCCTTGAGCACGGGGCCGAGGGTCTTGGCCTTCGTGACGCCGTCCGGGCCGATGAAGAACGTCGCGGGGAGGCCACGGACGCCGTAGGTCTGCTGGGCGGTACCGCGCTCGTCGAAGACGATCGGGAAGGTCACGCCCAGGCGCTGGGCGAACTCGATCGCCTCGGCGCGGTTGTCGACGGAGGTGGTGTTCACGCCGACGAACAGCACATCAGCGGCGTGGTCGACCGAGGCGGCCTGGAAGCCGGGCATCTCCTCGCGACAGGGCGCGCACCAGGTTGCCCAGAAGTTCACCACGACGACCTTGCCGCGCGCCTCGGAGAGGCGGAAGCGCTTGCCATCGGCGGTCTCGAGGGTGAAGTCGGGGGCCGGCCGGCCGACCTCGACCTCGCCGGCATCGGCGGCCGCGATCGCGTCAGCCTCCGCGCTGTGGCGGGCGGCGGAGTCGGCTCGGGCATCGAGCTGCTGGCGGAGCAGGCCGAGCCCAATCACGCCGAGGATGAGCGCCACTGCGGCGTACCGGAGCAGGCGGCGAGTGTTCGGCTCAGGCATCGTCATCCCCATCCATTGCTGCGATCGAGGATACCGCGCGGGCCGGTGGAGGCGAGACGAGAATGGTTGTTGACCAATCCGGTCGTGAATGTATCATTCTCTCTATGACAGCACCTGCCGTAGCCCGTCCTCAGCCTACCTCGACGCTTCCGGGCGTCCTGCAGATCGCCGTCGTGCTCGTCCCGGCAGCGCTCTACCTCGTCGCGCTCACGCTGGGAACCTCGTTCGCGACGTTCTTTGCGGTCGGGACGGCTGTCGGCTTCACGCTGCAGCGTGCACGGCTGTGCTTCGTCTCCGCGTTCCGCGATCTCATCCTGCTGCACCAGGGGCGGACGCTGAAGGGCCTGCTGGTCGGACTGGCGGTCGCCAGCCTCGGGTTCGCGATGGTGATGAGCACGATCGTCGGCGACCCGAGCGGCGGGCGGATGCCGGACGACGCGCACATCCTGCCGCTGGGCATCGCGACCGTCCTGGGCGGCGTGCTGTTCGGCGTGGGGATGGTGCTGGCCGGCGGCTGCGTCACCGGATCGCTGTACCGCATGGGCGAGGGGTACCTCGGCTCCTGGGTCGCGATGGGCGGCGTGCTGATCGGGCTGTACGCGTTGAACCGCACGTGGAACTGGTGGTGGGAGGTCTCGATCGCCACCGCGCCGCGCATCTGGTTCCCGACGAGCCTCGGCTACGGCGGATCGCTGCTGCTGACGGCCGTGCTGCTGGCGCTGGCGTACCTGGCGACGCTCTGGTGGGAGCGGCGGCAGGCCCCTGCGGTGCAGATCCCGATCCGGCGCCGTGAGCCCGCGCCGCCGACGACCGTGGCGGACGACGTGCGCGTGGCGCTGCGCGGCGTATTCCGCCGCGAGTGGACGCCGGTCATTGGCGCCGTCGTGATCTCTGCGCTCAACATCCTGCTGTTCATTCGCTACCGCCCGCTGGGCGTGGTCGGCGAGATCTCGCGATGGGCGAACGACCTGGGGTCGCTGGCCGGGATGCCGGTCGGCGTGCTGGAGGGCCTCGACAGCCTCGCCGGCTGCGCTGCGGCGCTGGCCGAGGGCGCGTCGTGGTTCACGGACGGCTTCATGCTCAACCTCGGCATCGTGGTCGGGGCGTTCACGGCGGCGGTGCTGGCGCGCGAGTTCCGGCTGCGCATCCCGCGGCAGCCGCAGCGCTACGTGCAGTCGCTGGGCGGGGGCGTGGTGATGGGGTACGGCGCGGGCCTGGGCCTGGGCTGCACCTTCGGGGCGTTCTACTCGGCGATTCCGTCGCTGGCGCTGAACGGCTGGGTGTACGGCCTGGCGATGGCCGCCGGTGCGGTGATCGGCGCACAGATCATCCGGAGGCTCACATGACCGGCGAGCCGACGGCGACCGAGGTGGTGCTGGGCGCGCAGGCACTGCCGCTCACGCTGGACGCGATCGAGGACGCGATCGTGCGCGCCTCGGGCGGTGAGGCGATCGACCTCACGACCGAGCACGAGGTCGTGGTGAAGTATGTGGTGCCGACTGCGGCGGTGCGGGGCGTTCGCGCCGGATACCGCCGCGATGGTGAGGGCGCATGGCGCATCACGCTGCGCCCGCGCAGCGCGCCGAAGAGCGAGTAGTCGAGCGACCTCGGACGAGGTCGCAAGCGAGGGGGATGCGATGAGCGACACGGAGACCGTACCGATGCTCGACGTGCGGGGGGAGATCTGCCCGTACCCGATGCTGCGTACGAACAAGGAGCTGGACGAGGTGCAGCCCGGCATCCTGGCGCTGGACGTGCTGACGGATCACCCGCCTGCGCTGTCCACGATCCCGCCGGAGGCGATGAAGCGCGGCTACGGCTGCGAGATCGACGAGGTTCGTGACGGCGAGTGGGTGATTCGCCTGTTCAAGGATCAGTAGCCGTATCACTTGGTTCGAGTGCATGGGTTTCATCGACCGGCACTGGGCGTGCCGGTCGTCAGAGGGAGGGACTGGATGACGAGTTTCTGGACGCCTCGAGCGGGCGTGCTGGTCGGGGCGGCGTTCCTTGCCGCGACGGCGATCGCGTGCGGTGCGGAGGCGAAGCCCGCGGCGGGCGACGCGCCGAAGGCGGCCTCGACGGCTGCCGCGACGGCGACGGCCGCGAAGCCGGCGGCGGCGGCGCTGAAGCCGAACCCCGACCGTGCAGTCAGCGTTGACTGGCTGGCGGGCAAGCTCAGCGACCCGGCGGTGGTGCCGGTCGACCTGCGCACGAAGGAGAAGTACGACGCGGGGCACATCCCCGGCGCCGTGCTGCTCGCCTCCGCTGCATTCAACCAGAAGACCGGTGACGTCACCGACCTTGCGCCGGCGGCGCAGGTTGCCGAGGCGCTGGGCAAGATCGGCGTGAAGCCGACGGACACCATCGTCTTCTACGACGACGGCGGCAGCCTGTCCGCGACGCGCGCGGTGTGGAGCCTGGATGTCTACGGCCACAAGGACTCGCGCGTGCTGAATGGCACGTGGACCTCGTGGGACGCGGCGAAGAAGCCGGTGACGAAGGACGTGCCGACGCGGGCGGCGACGCAGTACGCGTTCAGCGGCGCGCCGAACAGCTCGATCGTCGTGACGATGGATCAGATGGTGAAGGCGGTCGGTGACCCGTCCAAGATCGTGTGCGATTCGCGCACGGCGGACGAGTACACGGGCCGCGACCTGCGCGCACCGGCGAAGAACGGTGGCCACGTGCCGGGCTCGCTCAACCTCGCATACTCCGATGCGGTCGCGAAGAGCGGTGAGTTCCTGTCGGTCGAGGAGCTGAAGAAGCTGTACGACAACGCGGGCATCAAGGCGCAGGACAACCAGACGATCTTCACGTACTGCCAGTCCGGCGTCCGCGCGGCGCACGCCTGGTTCGTGCTGAAGTACCTCATCGGCTACGAGAAGGTCGCGGTGTACGACGGCTCCTGGGAGGAGTACGGCGGGCGCTCCGACACGAAGATCGAGGGTGGCCGCAGCTAGGCTGCGACTCCGCCCGGGATGACGGCAGCGCGAGGGCCCCGGCAACGGGGCCCTCGTGGTATCTGTGGTTGGGGATGGATGTGCTGATGCGCGGTGCGATCCGGCGGTGCGGGCTCGTGGCGGTGCTCCTCGCGTGGGCGCTGCTGGCGACGTCGTGCGCGCGCAGTGGGACGCCCGAGCGCGGCGCGGAGCTGCGCGTGCAGTGGGTGCTGCCCAGCGAGTTCCCGGCGCGGGTCTCGCTGCACCGCCCGGGCACCGGTGGCGAGTCGCCGGTGATGCGCACGTACGAGCGCGGTGTGGAGCCGATGGTGGGCGAGGCGATCACGGACGGCGTGGTGCGTGTCGAGCTCGACCGCGCCGAGACGGTGGCGGTGGTGGTGCGGAACCCCCTCGATCGCCCGGTGCGGTTCTGGGTTGCGCCGCACTTGCCGGTGCCGCACTCGGCGGAGCCGGCGTTGATGATTCGCTGCCTCTGCACCGGTGAGACGTACGAGGTGCCGGCGGGCGGGACGTGGGTGCGCGAGGTGCAGCTGGGCATCCGGCGGCGGCAGGCCGTGGAGCGGATGACGATCGCGCACGTGATCACGGTGGGTGACGCGCCGGTGCTGGAGCGTACCGACGCGCATTGAGCCCGTGCGTATGCTCGCGTTATGGAGCGCGTGCGGCGGATAGCACTGCGGTTGGTGCGGCGTGTGCTGGCGTGCGGTTCGTGCGGGCTGGTGGCGTTCGCGGTGACGTGGGCGGCGCTGTGGCTGGGGTGGGCACCGCGGCTGGATGCGCGGGTCGTGCTGGTCGCGGCGGCGTGCGTGGGCGTGCTGACGCCGTTTGCGATCGATGTCGCCGCGCGGCAGCTGGGTGTGACGGGCGACCTGTCCGACCGCTACGAGGATCATCGGTAGTCGCCCCCTCGATCGGCGCGCGGCATAGAATGCGCGCGCACAAGGAGGACGACGATGACCGAGGCAGCGGTTTCCGGGCAGGAAGCGGGCCGCGCGGGCACCGGGCTTCCGCTGCCCACGCGGGTGTTCGGGCGCGTCGTCTTCTACGGGTGGTACCTGGTGCTGGCGGGGATCGCATCCTCCGCGTTGTCGTCCGGGGTGCAGGCCTACGGGCTGGGCACCTTCATCCGCCCGATGACAGAAGAGCTGGGCTGGTCCCGCACCGATATCTCCCTGGGGCAGACGGTGTCGATGGCGACCAGCGGCATCCTGGCGTTGTTCATCGGTGGACTGCTCGACCGGCGCGGTGGGCGACTGCTGATGGTGATCGGCGCCGTCGTGGGCGGGCTGGGGTACTTCTCGCTGGGGTTCGTGCAGACGCTGTGGCAGTACTACCTGATCAAGGGCGTACTGCTCACGGTAGGCGTGACGATGCTGGGCCCGCTGGTGGTGAACGTCGCGATCTCGAACTGGTTCGTGCAGCGCCGTGGGCGCGCGATTGCGATCGCCGCGATGGGGCTCTCGCTCGGTGCGTTCATCGTCCCCTCGCTGGCGGCGTGGCTGATCGAGCGGTTCGGCTGGCGCGCGGCGTGGATGGTGTTCGGCGTCGCGGTATGGGTGGTGATGATCCCGGTGGCGGCGATCGTGATCCGCCGTCGGCCGGAGGATCACGGGCTGGAGCCGGACGGGGGATGGACCTCCAAGCGGGCGACGAGCGTGCTCGATCAGAAGCGAGCAGCGGTGGACCGGCTGGAGTGGACGCGCGCGCAGACGCTGCGGACACCGACGCTATGGATGTTGATCCTCGTGTTCGGACTCGCGAGCCTGGGGATCGGCGCGCTGCTGCTGCACCTGGTGGCGTACCTGCGCGACGTGGGGTACTCGACGACGGAGGCGGCGTTTGCGTTCAGCATGATCGGGCTGTCGGGCCTCATCTCGAAGCCGATCTGGGGACTGATCGTGGAGCGCGTGCCAACGCGGTACGTGGCGGCAGCGGAGTTCCTGCTGCTGGGGATCGGCATCGGGCTGGTGATGGTGTCCCCCTCGCTGTGGATGACGGCGGCCTCGATCTTCGTGTTCGGCGTGGGGGTCGGTGGCACGCTCACGGTGCAGGAGACGGTGTGGGCGGACTACTACGGGCGGAAGACACTGGGCGTGGTGCGCAGCATCGGTCGGCCGTTCACCGTCGTGTTCAGCGCCGGTGGGCCGGTCGCGGCGGGGCTCGCGTACGACCTCGGCGGGTCGTACGAGGTGGCGTTCGTGCTGTTTATCGCCGCATACCTGCTGGCTGCCGTGCTGGTGCTGTTCACGCCGGAGCCGCAACACCCCGGCGATGGTCAGCGGCGCGGGGAGCCGGCGACGCTCGAAGGACTCGCGGAGGGCTAGCGCCGCATCCTCGCGCGTCACCTCCGCTAGAATGCGCGCGCCGCGGCGCGGTCGCCGAGGCGAGGGGGAGGAGCGCCGGATGACGTTCGAACTGACGGGGATGGACGGCAAGGTTGTGGTCGTGACGGGCGCGGGGCGGATGCGCAGCATCGGGCGGCAGATGGCGCTCGCGTTCGCGAAGGCGGGATGCGACGTCGTCGTGACGGGCACGGGGCGCTCGCCCGACCGCTACCCCGACGATGAGAAGGCCGCGGGCTGGCGCGACATCGAGTCCGTCGCGGACGAGGTGCGTGCGCTCGGTCGGCGCGCGCTGCCGGTGGTGATGGATGTCGCGGACGAGGCGCAGAGCGAGGCGCTGATCGCGCAGACCGTGCGCGAGCTGGGCCGCGTCGACTTCCTCATCAACAACGCAGCGGCGGCGCGCGGCGAGGATCGCGTGCCGGTGGTCGACATGGACCTCGACACGTGGGACCTGGTGATCCGGGTGAAGCTGCGCGGCGGCTTCCTGATGTCGCGGGCGTTCGCACGCGAGATGCTGAAGCAGCAGCGCGAGGGCGCGATCGTCAACATCTCCTCGATCGCCGGGAAGCGGATGGGGCCGAACTCGACGGCGTACAGCGCCTCGAACGCCGGCATCCAGGCGCTGTCGTCCGGCATGTCGGGCGAGCTGGGGCCGCACGGTATCCGCGTGAACACGATCTGCCCCGGCGTCATCGACACGTCGCGCCTCGACGACCTCGGTCGCGACGCGCGATGGCAGCAGACGATCGCGAACGTCCCGATGCGGCGCGCGAGCGACGGCACGGACATCGCGAACATGGCGGTGTACCTGTGCAGTGACCAGGGCAACTGGATCAACGGCCAGGCGATCAACGTCGACGGCGGATCGATGACCGCGCACTAGGCGCGTGATTGGCGCTCCTCGCTGCGCCGTCGGTACCATCGATGCGATGGACGACGCCATGAGCGGACGCAGCGAGGAGCGCGCATGATCGAGCATCGACGGGTTGGGTTGCGTCGATGGGCGCTCGCGATCGCCGCAGCGAGCGCGCTGACCGCGCTGGCGTGTGGCGGCGAGCCGAAGCCGCCCGCGAGCACGAGCACGCCCGCACCGACCTCGGTCGCGATGACGGTGGCGACGGCAGCCGCGACGAGCGCAGCGTCGGCCTGCGTGCCAGGGACCGGCGAGCCCGACCTCCGCGTCGTGGACAAGCAGCGCGGGCTCGCAGCGAGCTACGTGCCGGGCGACCTCGTGCGCCTCGACGATGCGTGGGCCGCGCCGGGGTTCGCGGGGCAGCGGCTGCGACCGCAGACGGCGACCGCGCTGGTGGCGCTGCTGCGCGACGCCGAGGCGCAGGGGATGAAGCTGCGCGTGCGCTCCACGTTCCGGTCGTACGACGAGCAGGTGACGACGTTCCAGTACTGGGTATCGCGGCTGGGCGAGGCGCAGGCGAAGCGTGAGAGCGCACCTGCGGGCCACAGCGAGCACCAGCTGGGCACGACCGCCGACCTCGCGGTCGCCTCGATCAACTGGGAGCTCATCGAGGAGTTCGGTGGGACGCCGGAGGGCAAGTGGCTCGCCGCGAACGCGTCGCGGTACGGCTTCGCGCTGTCGTACCCGCAGGGCGGCGAGGCGGAGACCGGCTACATCTGGGAGCCGTGGCACATCCGCTACGTCGGCATGCCGTGTGCAACGGCGTGGAAGAGCAGCAACCTGGTGCTGGTGCGGTTCCTGGAGCGTGTGCAGCCGCGCTGAGGGGCACGCGTCCCCCGGAGTGTGAACGAACGAGGAGCCTCGGCGCTGTGCCGGGGCTCCTCGTTTCCGTGCGCGCGTGACCGAGGCTAGCGCGTGACGGCGGTGACGCTGCTGATCGGCGGGAAGAACGCAGGGACGGCCTGCCAGTGGTCACCCTCGTCGTTGCTGGCGAAGAGCTGGCCGGTGTTCGTGCCGATGTAGACGCCTGCGGTCGGCATCGCGTCGACCGCGATGCCCTCGCGGAGGACGTTCAGGTAGGCGCCCTCGCCGGGCAGGCCGCTGTCGAGCGCCTCCCAGTGCGCGCCGGCGTCGCGCGAGCGGTAGACGACGACGCGAGCGCCGGGCATCCAGTGCTCGTAGCCGCTGATCGAGGGGCAGACCCAGATCGTGTCGGGGTCGTTGGGGCTGGCGACGATGCCGAATCCGAAGTCGGACGGCAGGCCCTCGGTGATCTCGGTCCAGGAGGCGGCGTTGTCGTCGCTGCGGTAGATGCCACAGTGGCTCTGCTGGTAGATGCGGCCGGGGCGCGCGGGCGCATTGGCGAGCTTGTGCACGCACTGGCCGTAATCGGCGTAGGTAGGCGGCTGGTCGGGGAGGAAGTTCACGCGCGTGCCCTGGTTCGCGGGCTGCCAGTGAGCGCCCCCGTCACGCGACTCGAACGTGCCCGCGGCGCTGATGCCGACGTACAGGTGCTGCACGTCGTGCGGGTCGAGGACGATCGAGTGGAGGCAGAGGCCGCCCTGCGCGGGCATCCACTCGGCGCGCGTGGGGTGCTCCTCCAGCGCGCGGACGAGATCCCATGACGCGCCGAGGTCGGTGCTCTTGAAGAGCGCGGCCGGCTCGATGCCCGCGTAGAGCACGCCGGGCTCCTCCGGGCGCCCGGGCTGGACGTGCCAGATCTTCTCGACGGTGCGCCCGGCCTGCGCGAGGTCGGCGGGGAAGGTCGGGCCCGACTGCGGGTCGACCCAGGTCTCCCCGAAGTCGGTGCTGCGGTAGACGCGCGAGCCGAACCACGGGTCACCCACGGCGGCGAGCAGCGCGCCGTCGCGCGGGTCGTGGGTCATATGCATGACGTTCTGGCCCTGCAGCATGGGGCCTCGGACGGTCCAGTCGCGGCGGGCGGCATCGCTCTCCGCGATGAACGCGCCCTTCCGTGTTCCGATGAGCAGCGCGACGCGATCAGCCATGTGCGGAACCCCTTCGGCATGTGGCTTCGATGTGTGTTCGAGGAGTGTAGCGGGCGTCCTCGCATGCTGGTGTGGGGCGGGATCGTGGGGGTTGTGCGGCGTAGGATGCGTGCGAACGAGGGAGGGCGCGATGGCGACGTTTGGGGTGGCGATCCAGGGCCGAGATGCCGCGGACGCGGTGGCGCAGATCGTGCAGGCGGAGGCGGCGGGGGTTGAGGCGGCGTGGTCGACCATCGGCGGCGCGGGCGGGGATGACCCGCTGATCGCCTTTGCGGCGGCGCTGGCGCGGACGCGCACCATCCTGGTGGGCAGCGCGATCATCCAGACCTGGCCGCGTCACCCGATCGTCATCGCACAGCAGTCGATGGGGCTGGATGCGATCGCGCCGGGGCGCTTCCGGCTCGGCATCGGCCCGGCGCACGTGACGAACATGGAGCGCGCGTACGGCGTGGACTTCAGCGCGCCGCTCACGAACCTGCGTGAGTACCTGACCGTGATCACCTCGCTGCTGCACACGGGCGAGGTCGACTTCGTGGGGACACAGGTGACGGCGCGGATGCGGTCGCGCGGGGTCGCGGCGGTGCCGGTCATGGCATCGGCGCTGCGCCCGCGATCGTTCGAGGTGTGCGGGGAACTGGCAGACGGCGCGATCTCGTGGATGTGCCCGCGCGGCTACCTGGTGGAGCAGGCGCTGCCGGCGCTGCGGCGCGGCGCGGAGCGGGCGGGCCGCGCGACGCCACCGCTGGTCGCGCACGTGCCGATCGCCGTCGTGCCGTCTCGTGAGCAGGCGCGCGAGCTGGCACGCACGCAGCTGGGCAACTACAGCAGGACACCGTTCTATCAGGCGATGTTCGCCGAGGCGGGTTTCGGGGACGTGAGCGGCGGCTACAGTGACGCGCTGCTCGATGACCTCGTGATCTCCGGGAGTGAGGCCGAGGTGGCGGAGGGCCTGCGGGCGCTGGCGGCGTCCGGGATGGGCGAGGTGCTGGCGCACCCGATCCTCGATCCCGACGACCGGGAGGGATCGATCGCGCGCGGGTTCGCGGCGGTCGCCTCGGCGGCTCGTGACTAGGTGAGGGGCACGGGCGGCGCGATCAGCGGCTGAGCGTGTCC
>JBAYUZ010000041.1:0-18630 GCA_041674885.1 Dehalococcoidia bacterium | reverse complement strand
GCGCGCCTCGATCCCCGCCACCACATCGATGTCCAGCGCGCGCGCCTGCGCGGCCAGCGCGTCGTTCACCGCGCGGAGCGCGTCGGCGTCGTGCAGCAGCGGCGTGATGTCGCGGAAGAGGATTCCCGGCTGCGGGAAGTCCGGCACGTCGCGGACCAGCGATCGCCAGCGCGTTTCGTTCTGCGTCGTCGTCATGTGCCGGATGCTGCGCGTGCGCCTCGCGCCGGTCAACCGCGCCCGCCGTACCATCGATGAGCGACCAGGAGGTGCCCCATGACCCAGTCGAACGCCGCCGCGAAGCCTCCCGCCACCCCGCCCGGCGCCTCGCACATGCGCTACCACGCGGAGCACGCCCACCTGGGCTCGACGTTCGGGGGTGGCTCCTTCGGCGCCTTCGCCGAGGCCACCGCGCGCTTCTTCGGCACGCCGCAGTACCTCATCGGCCAGACCGTGATCGTGATCATCTGGATCATCGCGAACGGCGTGCTCTTCTTCGCGCACTTCGACCCGTACCCGTTCATCCTCCTGAACCTCGCGTTCAGCACGCAGGCGGCGTACGCCGCGCCGCTCATCCTCCTGGCGGAGACCCGGCAGGCCGATCGCGACAAGGCGTGGTCGGACGCCGACGCGCGTCACCGCGAGGATCTGGCGCAGACCACGCTCGCCCTGCTCCAGCAGAACACGGACCTCACCACGCAGGTCGAGCGGCTGTCGCGCGAGGTGCGCGCGCTTACCGCGGAGATTCATCAGCGCGTCGTTGTCGAGGCGCGTTGACCACCCCGCTGCGCCTCCCTAGCATCGCGAGGCAGGGAGGCCGCATGACCGACGACGCAGAGGCCTGGGCCGCGACCGCTCCCTGGTACGACCTCGACCTTGAGGGCGTCGACGAGGATGTCGAGATGTTCCGCGCCCTCGCCGGATCGCGCGGGGGCAGCGTGCTCGAACTCGGCTGCGGCACCGGCCGCGTCGCGATCCCGCTCGCACGTGACGGACTGCGTGTCACCGGCGTGGATTACAGCGCGGCGATGCTCGATGTCGCCCGCGCCCGCGCGAAGGCCGAGGGCGTGCGCGCCACCTGGCTGCAGGGCGACATGCGCGACGTGCGCCTGGGGCGCACCTTCAACACCGTGATCGTGCCGTTCGGCAGCCTGCAGCACATGGCGACGCCCGACGAGGTCGTGCAGGCGCTGGAGACGGTCGCCGCGCACCTCGGTCGCAGTGGCTACGCCGTCATCGACATCGAGGCGCCGCACCCGGAGGACATCGAGCCCGGCCCGCGGCCACTCGTCATGCACTGGACGCGCCCGTGGAACGGCGGGCAGGTCTCCAAGCTCGTCGCCGTCGAGGCGCACCCCTCCGAGGGCGTGCGCGAGGTGACGTTCCACTACGACGTGCAGCCCGCCGGCGGCGCGCTGCACCGCGACAGCCACACCTTCACGCTGCGCGTCATCAGCGCCGGCGAGCTGGAGCTCGCGGCTCGCCTCGCGGGCCTCGAGCTCGTCTCCGCCTATGGCGACTACGAGGGCTCGCCGGTCGCCGACGGCGACGATCGCCACATCGCCGTCTTCGCGCACGCGAGGCGCCGACGATGAGCGTGATCGCCGTCGACGCCATGGGCGGGGACGAAGCCCCATCCGTCGTCGTCGAGGGCGCGATCGAGGCCGCGCGCGAAGGCATCCAGGTCGCGCTCGTCGGCGACCAGGCGGTGCTGGAGCAGCACATCGTCCGCATCGCGCCGCAGGGCGCGCCGCCCACGTTGCGCGTGGTGCACGCCGGTGACGTGATCGAGATGGGCGACCATGCGGCACTCGAGGCGCGCACGCGGCGCGACTCATCGATCTACGTCGGTCTTCAGCTCGTGAAGCAGGGCGAGGCGGATGCGTTCGTCTCCGCCGGCAACACCGGCGCGGTGTTCGCGCTCTCGCTGCTGCTGCTCGGCCGCATCAAGGGCATCGAGCGTCCCGCGCTCGGTGGCGTCTTCCCGCTGCCCACCGGCCCGGTGCTGGTGCTCGATGTCGGCGCGAACGCCGAGGTGCGCCCGTCGCACCTCGTCCAGTTCGCGCGCGTCGGCATCGCGTACATGCACGAGCTGTTCGGCATCGCCGACCCCAGCGTCGGCCTGCTCAACATCGGCGAGGAGCCGACGAAGGGCACCCCCGTCGTGATCGAGGCGCACGCCGCGCTCGCCAAGTCCGGCGTACGCTTCATCGGCAACGTGGAGGGGCGCCAGGTGTTCAACCACGTCGCCGATGTCGTGGTGACGGACGGATTCAGCGGCAACGTGTTCCTGAAGACCGCGGAGGGCGCGATCGACGTGCTGTTCCGCGAGATCCGTGACGCCGCGACCTCGACGCTGCGCTCACGTATCGGCGGCCTGCTGCTGCGCCCCGCGCTGCGCGGCATCGTGCAGAAGACGGACTACCGGCAGTACGGCGCCGCACCGCTGCTGGGCGTCAACGGCGCGGTGTTCATCGGCCACGGCCGCAGCGATGCGCGCGCGATCGCCAGTGCGATCCGCACCGCGCAGCGCGCCGTCGATCACCGCCTGCGCGAGGTGCTCACCGCCGCGATCGCCGAGGCCAGTGACGGTGCACCGCCGACCGACGCGTAGCCCGCACACGACAACGCCGCCTCGATGAGGCGGCGCACGATGAGACATCGATGTGTGTGATGCGTACGAACGGCGGGACGCGCGCGCACTACGGGTGCGGCGTCGGCTCCTCGCTCGGATCCGGCACCAGCGCGCCGAAGCCCGCTGCGCCCGGTGCGAAGCGCCACCACATCCGCATCGAGTCGCGCAGTGACTCGACGCGCTGCACGGAGTTCTCGTTCGGGCCGATGCATGCACCCAGGTGCAGGTCGAGCACGAGCGCACCGACCGTGTCGATGCCGGAACGTACCGCCATCAGCTGCGTGACCACGTCCTCGCAGGGACGCTCGCTCTCCAGCATCTTGGAGATGCCGCGGATCTGGCCCTCGATGCGGCTCAGACGCGCGCGGAGTTGCTCGGGGGATGCAGATTGGTCGGCCATGACGCGCCTCCAGGGGGCCCAGCGCTTGACATACCCCTATGGGGTATCTACGATGCTAGGCAAGCAGCGCAGCGCTGTCAACGCCACCCTCTGCACGGTAGTGTAAACGAATCGAGCAGCGGGCCGGCGTCGGCCGAAAGGAATGCAAGATGACTCACCCGTCCGACACCTCCGACGCGACCTTTGAGGCCGACGTCATCAACAACGACACGCCCGTCCTGGTCGACTTCTGGGCCCCCTGGTGCGGCCCCTGCCGCATGGTCGCCCCGATCGTGGAGGAGCTGGCCGGCGAGTACGACGGCCGCGTGAAGTTCGTGAAGCTCAACACGGACGAGAACCCGGGCATTGCCAGCAAGTACGGCATCCGCTCGATCCCCACGCTGCTCGTCTTCAAGGGCGGCGAGGTCGCGGGCCAGATCGTCGGCTTCCGCCCGAAGTCCGACCTCCAGAAGCGCCTCGAGGCCGTTCTCTAGCCTCGTCCCGCACGCACACAGCACGAAGCCCGGGGCATACGCCCCGGGCTTCGTCGTGTCTTCTCGTGCACCGTGTTGATGCGAAGGTCGAGCCTGTGACCTGTGCTAGCCCGCGAGCAGCGCTGCCGCGCTCGACCGGGGCGTCTCGGTGCGCTGCGTCTCGCGTGCCGCGCAGTCAAGGCACAGCGCATCCGCGCCCGCCGGCACGGTGTACGCGGACGTGACCTCCTCGCCGCAGCCGGCGCACGTCACGCGACGCCCGCGCACGGGTGTCGAGGTGATCGCAGGAGCCTCGCGCTCCGACCACTGCAGCAGTGCATCGACGTCCAGCGTGCGGTATGCGCGATCCTGCGCGTGCATGCGATCGTCGCAGCAGACGGGCAGCGCATCGACACCCGGGCGCACGGCAACACGCACCGCGCGGCCGCCGAGCGTGAACGTTGCCGCGACCTTGCCGCGTTCGCGGATCGAGAGGCGACCGCTGCCGGGTGTGCAGCCGGTGACCGCGACGATCGCATCCGTCGCGCAGCGCGCCGTCTCCACCTCGATCGTCATCTCGCGCAGTGCATGTGCATCACCCGCAACGCCCAGCACATCCAGCGCCTGCAGCGCCATGCGTGCGCCGAGCGTGATCCCGGGGCAGCGGTGTCCATGCTGCGCCGCCGCGCCACGGATCGCCGCGCGTGTCGCCGCGTCGCCATCCGCGCTCAGCGCCAGCGCGCACTCGAACGCGGAGGCGATGTCGTCTACATCGGTGATGCGGAACGTGCCGATCGCGCGCTGATCCATCGTCAGCAGGTGGACGACCGTCGGCTGGCCCGGCTCGATCATCGCCACCGCACCCAACGTGTCCGACTTGAATCCCTCCACGACGACCAGGTCCGCGTTGCCCGCGAACGTCGCCACCAGCGGGGCGAGCTCATCCACGCGCGCGGAGCGCGTCAGCGTCGCATCGCCCGCGCCGAAGACGACCGAATGCGCACCGGCCGCCGCGAACAGCTGCGTGTCGGAGCCCTCGCGATCCTCGGGTACCGGGTGGTGCGAGCGCTTCACCGCCCCGACCTCGTATCCGCGGGCGGCGAAGGCCGAGATGAGTCGAGAGGCGAGCCAGGTCTTCCCGATGTTCCGGCCGGGGCCGATGACCCGGATGACGGGGACTGCTGCGGCCATAGGGGTGCGCTCCGTCCGTGCTTGTATTCACGAGCATGGAGGTTGCCGATCAAGGCCGCAGTGTCACTGGGTCATGGAAATCACGGGACGTTCGTCACTGGGAGGCTGAGGCTCGTGAAATCATTCTCATGCCGGTTGATCGACGTTCAGTGCGTCGCTCGACAAGGGTTCGTGGTCCGGCAGTCTGGAGGCAGACGTGACAGAGCAAACCGGGGCCCAGCTCGGCGAGCAGGTACAGGAGCAACTCGGGAAGCCCGCCTCGCGGCGTTCGTTCCTGGGCCGCGCGGCCGCCGTCGCCGCGGGCGTCGCCTTGACCGAGGCGCTCGCCTTCGAACCCCACCACCTGGAGGCCAGCGATCCGGTCGCCATCGGCGACCCGTTCAAGGTCTTCCCGAAGCGCGACTGGGAGAAGGCGTACCGCGACATCTTCCAGTCGGACTCCAGCTACGTCTTTACCTGCGCCCCTAACGACACGCACGACTGCCTCCTCCGTGCGCACGTCAAGAACGGCGTCGTCACCCGCATCAACCCGACCTACGGGTACGGCAAGGCACAGGACCTCCACGGCAACACTGCGTCCCACCGCTGGGATCCGCGTGCATGCCAGAAGGGCCTGGCGCTCGCCCGCAAGTTCTACGGCGACCGCCGCGTCAAGGGCGCGATGATCCGCAAGGGCTTCAAGGACTGGGTCGACGCTGGCTTCCCGCGCGACGCTGAGACCGGCGCTCCGAAGATGGACACCACCAAGCGTGGCGAGGACGGCTGGCTGAAGCTCGGCTGGGACGAGGCCTTCGCCATCGCCGCCAAGGTCTACCAGAACGTCGCCACCACCTACTCCGGCTCGAAGGGTACCCACCTCCTGGAGAAGCAGGGCTACGACCACGACATGGTCGAGGCCGTCCATGACGCCGGCGTGCGCACGATCAAGATGCGCGGCGGCATGCCCCTGCTCGGCATCGGCCGCATCTTCGGCTTCAACCGCTTCGCCAACGGCTTGGCGCTGCTGGACGCCAACGTCCGCAAGGTCGGCCCAGCCGACGCCCTCGGCTCCCGCGCGTGGGACTCCTACGCCTGGCACACCGACCTGCCCCCCGGCCACCCCATGGTCTCCGGTCAGCAGACGGTGGACTTCGACCTGTTCGCCACGGAGAACGCAGACCTGCTGATCACCTTCGGCATGAACTGGATCTCCACCAAGATGCCCGACGGCCACTGGCTGGCCGAAGCCCGCATGAAGGGCATGAAGATCATCACGGTCGCCACGGACTACCAGTCCACGTCGAACCGTGCGGACGAGGTCGTGATGATCCGCCCCGGCACGGACGGCGCGTTCATCCTGGCGGCCGCGCAGTACATCATGGCCAACAAGCTCTACGACGAGACCGTCGTGAAGCGCACCACCGACCTGCCGCTGCTGGTGCGCATGGACACCCGCAAGCTGCTGGGCGCGAAGGACGTCTTCGCGAACTACCAGAACGCGGCGCTCACCAACTACGTCACCATGGTGCCGCCCGGCACCTCGCTCGGCGCACTCCCGCTCGGCCACCTGCAGGGCACCGAGTACATCCCGACCGACCTCCGCGCGGAGTGGGGCGACTTCGTCGTCTGGGACGCCGCGGCGAAGGCGGCGAAGGCGATCAGTCGCGACCAGGTGGGCGACAAGACCGGCATGGATCCCGCGCTTGATGGCGAGTTCGATGTCACGCTGGCGGACGGCAAGACCGTCAAGTGCCGCACGGTCTACTCGCTCGTGAAGCAGTACCTCGACAACGACTTCACCCCCGCCATCGTCTCGGAACTCACTTGGGCGCCGGTTGCGGCGATCGAGTCGGTTGCGAAGCAGATCGCAAAGGCGAAGCAGAAGACGCTCATGCCGACCGGCATGGGCCCCAACCACTTCTTCAACGCCCACCTCAAGGATCGCGCGATCTTCCTGCTCGCCGCGCTGACCGACAACATCGGCCACCTCGGCGGGAACATCGGCGCGTACGCCGGGAACTACCGCGGCTCCGTCTTCAACGGCGTGCCGCAGTTCATCCAGGAAAACCCGTTCGACATGGAGCTCGACCCCGCGAAGCCGTCGCGGCAGAAGCCCTACTACAAGTCGGAGTCGCCGCACTACTACAACTACGGCGACCGCCCGCTGCGCGTCGGCAACAAGAACTTCACCGGTGCCGGCCACATGCCGACGCCCACGAAGCTCATGCACTTCGGCAACTCCAACTCGCTGCTCGGCAACATCAAGTGGCACCACGACGTCGTGCACAACACGCTTCCGAAGATCGACGCGATCTTCGTGAACGAGTGGTGGTGGACCGCCTCCTGCGAGTACGCGGACATGGTGTTCGGCGTCGACTCGTGGGGTGAGCACAAGCTCCCGGACGCCTCCGCGTCCTGCACCAACCCCTTCCTCCACATCTTCCCGCGCTCCCCGTTGAAGCGAATCTTCGACACTCGCTCCGACTACGAGGTGCTCGCGGGCGTGTCGAAGGAGCTGGGCAAGCTCACGGGCGACCAGCGCCTGGTCGACTACTGGAAGCACATCCACGAGGGCAAGTCGGAGATCTACCTCCAGCGCATCTTCAACGCCTCCGGCACCACGCGCGGCTACGACGTGCTGGACCTGGAGAAGAAGGCACAGGCCGGTGTGCCGACGCTCATGAACTACCGCACGTACCCGCGCAGCCTTGGCTGGGAGCAGCGGTACGAGAACAAGCCCTGGTACAACCGCACCGGCCGGCTGGAGTTCTACCGCGACGAGCCGGAGTTCATGGAGCACGGCGAGAACCTGCCGGTCTACCGCGAGCCGATCGACGCGACGCCGCACGAGCCGAACGTCATCGTCACGAAGGGCCACCCCGTCCTCCAGCCGAACGGCCCGGAGAAGTACGGCCTGAAGATCGACGACCTCTCCACGGAGACGCGCCAGGTGCGCAACGTCATGAAGCCGTGGAGCGAGCTCAAGGTGACCAAGCACCCGCTCAACGCCAAGGACCCGGCGTACAAGTTCATGTTCATCACGCCGAAGTACCGCCACGGTGCGCACAGCACCCCGGTCGACATCGACTGGATGGCCGCGCTGTTCGGCCCCTTCGGTGACATGTTCCGCCACGACAAGCGCTCCCCGTGGACCGGTGAGAGCTACATCGAGGTCAACCCCGCCGACGCCAAGGCGCTCGGCATCAACGACGGCGACTACGTCTGGTTCGACGCCGACCCCGAAGACCGCCCGTACCGCGGGTGGAAGAAGGAAGACCCGTACTACAAGGTCGCCCGCGGCATGTGCCGCGCCAGGTTCAACAACGCCATCCAGCCCGGTGTCACGCGCATGTGGTTCAACATGTACGTCGCCACGAAGGGCTCCGTGAAGGGCGCCGAGACTCGCAAGGACGGCCTCGCGAAGAACCCGGAGACCAACTACCAGGCCATGTTCCGCCACGGCAGCCACCAGTCCGGCACCCGTGCCTGGCTCGGCCCCACGCTCCAGACGGAAACCATGGCCCGCAAGCCGTACTTCGGCCAGCTCATGGGCAAGGGCTACGAGGCCGACGTCCACACCGTGGTGGGCGCGCCGAAGGAGTCCTTCGTGAAGCTTGAGAAGGCGGAAGACGGCGGCCTTGACAGCAAGGGCCTGTGGTTCCCGGCCAAGGAAGGTCTGCGCCCGACCTACGAGTCCGATCTCATGAAGCGGTATCTCACCGGCGGCTTCTACCAGAAGTAACCGCAGGGAACAGCCCACGACGAAGGGGGCAGACCGTGGCAGACGTATTCAACTGGCAGCTCCAGCGGAAGATGAAGTACCAGTACGAGGAATCTCGTCCGCAGAAGCAGATCGCCTGGGTCTTTGACACCAACAAGTGCATCGACTGCCAGACGTGCACCATCGCATGCAAGCAGACATGGACCTGGAGCACCGGCCAGGAGTACATGCTCTGGAACAACGTGGAGACGAAGCCCTACGGCTTCTTCCCCATGGGCTGGGACGTGAAGCTCCTGGAGTTGATGGGTGGTGCCAAGTGGGACACCGCCGGCCAGCTCACCTCGGAGACGATCTTCGAGCAGGCGCCGGCCGGCGAGCGCGCGAAGGGCTTCCTCTTCGACTCCGAGCACTGGGCGCACCCCAACATCGGTGAGGACGAGCCGGTCGGCGTCGCCGAAAAGGGCACCTACGTCGACAAGCTCCCCCACAAGATGTGGTTCTCCTACCTCGCGCGCATCTGCAACCACTGCACCTACCCGGGTTGCCTCGCGGCCTGCCCGCGCGAGGCGATCTACAAGCGGCCGGAGGATGGCATCGTCCTGGTCGACCAGGAGCGCTGCCGCGGCTACCAGGAATGCGCGACGGCCTGCCCGTACAAGAAGGTGATGTACAACCCGGAAGACCGCGTCTCCCAGAAGTGCATCGCCTGCTACCCGAAGATCGAGCAGGGCGAGCAGCCCCAGTGTGTCGTCTCCTGCATCGGCCGGATTCGCATGGCGGGCTACATCAGCCCTCCGGGTGTCATCGACCCGAAGAACCCCATCGACTACATGGTCAAGGTGAAGAAGGTCGCGGTGCCGCTGTACCCGCAGGCCGGCACTGAGCCCAACGTCTACTACATCCCGCCCGTGCACGCCGACCGCGAGTACCTGCGCCAGATGTTCGGCCCCGGTGTGGACGGTGCGATTGACGCGTACCAGAAGACCAAGACGGACGCAGACCTGCTGGGCCTGTTCATGCTCTTCGGCTCCACCGAGCGGATCATCCGCCAGTTCGCCGTGCAGGGTGAGACGGCCATCGGCTACGACGAGAAGGGCACGGAGCTCGTCCGCGTCCCGGTCCGCGAGCCCAACATCGTCCGTGACTACTTCGACCGCGTCCACGACAGCTACCTGCACAACATCACGTAGCCGACGCGACTCGAGAAAGGCATATCGATGACCACCGAGCAGCACCCCGGCACCGAGGAACAGCAACCCGAAGCCGAGGCAACCGCCAGCCGTCGAAAGTTCCTCACCCAGGCCGCCGCAGCCACCGCCGTCGGCGTGGTCGCCGCTGGTACCGCCGGCTATGCGATCTCGCAGCAGCCCGGTACCACCGACAAGCTCGTCAGCCACTTCCACGCCGGCGACCTGCCGATCGACGACCCGCTGAACAAGGCGTGGACCGGGCTGGACGCCTTCGTCACGAAGATGGTCGCGCAGAACATCACGACCCCGGTGCAGGCGACCGTCGAGGTGCCGGAGCTGCGCGTCCGCTCCATGCACAACGGCAAGCAACTGGCCGTGCACATCGAGTGGGCCGACGCCACCATGGACGACAAGGAGAGCATCGCCGTCTTCCGCGACGCCTGTGCCATCCAGTTCGAGGTTGACCCCGCGAAGGCGCCCTCGTTCACGATGGGCAACGTTGACGGCCCCGTGCATATCTGCCAGTGGCGAGCCTCGTGGCAGACCGACATCGACGAGGGACACCAGGGCGTCAAGAACCTCTTCCCGAACGCCTACAACGACGTCACGCCTGAGGGCCTGATGCCGAAGGACGCGGCGACGAAGTTCTACCCGGCACGCGTCGCCGGGAACCATCAGGCGGATCACGACCGCAAGTCGCCCGTGGAGGAGCTCACCGCCATTGGCTTTGGCTCCCTCACCACCCACAGCACGCAGGACGCTGTCGGTAAGGGCATCTACAAGAACCGCCGGTGGAGCGTGGTGATCGCGCTCCCGATGAACGGTTCCGACAAGACCAAGGCCAGCCTGAAGCCCGGTGAGGCGCGCAACATCGCCTTTGCCGTCTGGAACGGCTCGAAGGGCCAGCGCGGCGCGCGCAAGCAGTACTTCCCGTGGGCGGCGATGGAAGTGGAGGCTGGCGGATGACCACCGCAGCACTCGAATCGCCTCGCGTCCAGGCAGCCCTGTACCGCTCTGCGGTGTACGAGGCGCTGAGCTTGGGCTTCGCCTATCCGGACGCCGTGACGCGTGATCGCCTGCAGGTGCTGCTGGAGGACATGCGCGACTTCCCGATCGAGATCGCGCCGGAGCTGCGCGCGCACGTCGTCGCGCTGCTCGACGCGTTGCTCGCCGCCGACCCGATCTCGCACCAGGTCGAGTACAACCGCCTCTTCGACCAGTCGATGCTGTGCTCTCCCTTCGAGACGGAGTACGAGGCGGATCCCTTCGCGAAGGCACGACAGACCGCGGACATCTCCGGCTTCTACAGCGCGTTCGGCCTCGCCGTTTCCTCGGAGCGGCCGACGTTGCACGACTTCATCGGGTCGGAGTTGGAGTTCATGAGCCTCCTCACGCGGAAGGAGGCGTACGCCGACTCCCGTCACTGGACGCGACGACTCCAGACCGCGGAGCAGGCCCAGACGACGTTCCTTCGTGACCACCTGGGGCGCTGGACGCGGACGCTGTGCAACGACCTCACGGGCGCACTTGAGGGCGATGACGACGCGACCGCGCACTTCTACCGGACGCTGGGCGCGCTCTGCCAGGAGTTCGTGGAAGACGAGCTGCGGCGCTTCCGCATCCGACCGCTGCGCCTGAAGCACCGCATGATGGGCGACGCCGAGCCCGCCACGTGCCCGCTTGCCCCAAGCGTCACCGCCGCTGAGGCCGGCAGCCTCGCGTTCGGCGACGCGGAGGAACTCGGTGCTGATCCCACACTTGGGTTCGGCGAGGAGTAGCGCGGGAGGCGCCTGTGCCGGAACGCCCGGCCGCGACTGAGTCCGACCCGAATCCGCCTCCCCTTCCGGCGGACGGGCCGAGCACACCCTCGCGGCCGGCGCGTTCCCCATTCGACATGAGCCTGGCGGAGGCGCTGGATCCTCGCGACTCGATCCGCCTCTACGGCAACGCCGATCGCCGCTCCTACCGAGGCCGCGACCTCACCATCTTCCGCGAAGGCGATCCCTGCGAGCGGCTGTACGAGGTGCTGGCGGGGCGCGTCCGCCTCTCGCGTACCTCCCATGATGGACGACGGCAGGTCGTTCGCTACGTCACCGCTGGCGGGCTCTTCGACCTCGTACCCGTGCTGGACGGCGCTCCGCACGTCGTGACGGCCTCGACGGTGGAGCCAACCGACGTGTTGCGCATCCCCCGGGAGGACGTGCTGCGCGTGATGGCCGAGTCCACGGCGGCCGGCGGCGTGATCGCACGCATGCTCGCCGCGCAGCTGCGCGACACAGTGGGACTGGTGAGCGACCTGGCCCTGTACCACGTCCCCGCGCGCGTCGCGCGCATCCTGCTCCAGGAGCAGTTGCCGCACGCTGGCGTCGGCGCGGGCATCCCCTCGGCGGGGGCGACGCGGCGTGAGCTTGCGGAGAACGCGGGCACCTCGCGCGAGGTCGTGGGGCGCTTGCTGCGCGCGCTGGAGGCATCCGGCATCGTTCGCACGGATGGCTCCCACATTCGCATCGTGGACGTCGACCGTCTTCGCGCCGTCGCCGAGTACCGCTAGCCGCTACGAGTTGCCGATCAGGATGTCGTGCGTGCACTCCAGTACCACGGCGCGCGCCTGCGGATCGCCCTGCACGCGCGCCATCGTCGCCTCGAAGTTGGGTAGGCAGCCGAACTGGTCGCCGATCGAGTCGTAGTAGGTGGCCGCGAGCGAGAGCACGCTCCGCAGCCCGTTCATGTCGCGCCGTGTGAGTGCGGTATCCACGCCCAGATCGAAGATCGACTGCCATGCCGCGTCGGTGAGCGGCCGGGCGCGAATGCGCTCGTACGCTCTGTGCGTCCACGTTGCCACCGAATCCGGCTCGCCCTCGATCAGATCCGCGATCTCCATCACAGCGCTCCTCGTCGCCCACGAGCATAGCGGGGCGGCCCCACTCCCGGGGAGGCGGCGCTACCGCTCCCCGGTGCGGGTCCAGGGTCGATCACACACCTGAATCACGCAGCCACCCGCTGGGAGTTCGGCCCCCGCGCTCGTACACTCGAAGCACGCCGTTCGACATCCCCGCCACCCCCAGAGGCGGCCGCCGACGCCCGACCAACACACAATCAAACGCGGCTGCGAAGGACCCCATGGAAGAGATCGACATCGCCATCATCGGCTCCGGCCCGGCCGGCCTTGCCGCCGCCGTTTACGCCGCCCGCGCCCAGCGCCGGACCGTCATCTTTGAGCGCAACATCGTCGGCGGTCAGATCGCCACGACCGGCGACGTCGAGAACTACCCCGGCTTCCCGGAGGGCGTGAACGGCCTCGACCTCGCGCTCGCCATGCAGAAGCAGGCCGAGCGCTTCGGCGCGGAGACCGTCTACGAGGGCGTCGCCGCCATCACGCCGGACACCGAGGGCGTCGGCTTCACGCTCGACATCGCGGACGGCAGCACGGCACACGCGAAGACCGTGATCGTCACCGCGGGCGCTGACTACAACAAGCTCGGCGTCCCCGGCGAGGGCGAGTTCACCGGCAAGGGCGTCTCCTACTGCGCGACCTGCGACGCGGCGTTCTTCAAGGACGTCCCCGTGATCGTCGTCGGCGGTGGCGACGCAGCCGTCGATGAGGCGCTGTTCACCACGCGCTACGCCTCGAAGGTGTACCTGGTGCACCGGCGCGAGGAGCTGCGCGCCTCGCGCATCCTCCAGGAGCGCCTCCTCGCCCATGAGAAGGTCGAGGTGCTCTGGAACACCGTCGTGGAGCAAGTGAACGGCGACACCACCGTCACCTCTGCGACCCTGCGCAACCTGAAGACCGGTGAGACGCGCGAGCTGCCGGTGGAGGCGGTCTTCATCTTCATCGGCCAGACGCCGAACACGAGCGTCCTGCGCGGCCTGGTGCCGCTCGACCCGGGCGGGCACGCGATCGTCGACCTGTGGATGCAGACGCCGATCCCCGGCCTGTACGTCGCCGGTGACATCCGCGCCGAGGCTGCTCGACAGCTTGTCACCGCGGCCGGCGACGGCGCCACCGCCGCGATCCGCGCAGAGCACTTCATCGCCGACCACTTCGCGTAGGCGTACGCGATCGGGACTGCATCGATCGCCGTGAAGGGGCAGCGGCCATGACTCGTCACACGCTCGTCCGAGGCGCCTCGGGGCGCATGCTGCTCGTGCTCGTGAGCCTGTGGACGCTGCTCGCGGCCCCGCGGCCCGCTGCGGCCGAGGATGCCCCGCGCATCCTGAACGCCTCCGCGGAGGTCGCTGCGCACAATGCACTGGTCGTTGAACTGCGCGTGCGCACGGATGTGCCCGCCGGCCTCGTCATCTCCTACGGCAACCGCGAGGTGGGCACGTTCCGCATCGTTCGCCCCGCGAACGGCACCACCGAGCAGACGGTGCGCATCATGCGGCTGCGCGCGGAGAGCGACTACGGCCTCGTGGTTTACGCCGTCGCCGGCGACCAGTGGTCGACGCCGTGGGTGCGCGACGTGCGCACCGGGCAGTTGCCCGACGTCCTGAAGCAGTGGAGCTTTACGACCACCGGTCGACCGACGTTCGAACTGAGTTACTCGAGCTTCAACTCCGGCGGACACACCGGCATCGTGGTGCAGGACGAGACCGGCGCGATCGTGTGGTACTACCACCTGCCCGGCGGCAACATCATCGCGGGCCTGCGACGCCTCGACAGCGGTGACTTCCTCGCGATGGTGCAGGGCGTGGGTCTGCTGCGTATCTCCGAGGATGCGCGCCTCCTCCAGATCATCGAGGATCGTGACGGGGAGACGTACAGTCACCACGACATGGAAGTGTTGCCGGACGGGCGGGTGCTCGGCCTCGTCGACCTGCCCGCTCGCGTGGATCTGACCTCGTACGGCAAGGGGGCGGCGGAGCTGATCGCGAACCCGGCGATCGCCGAGTTCCACCTCGAGAGCGGGCGGAAGACAGTGCTCTGGCAGGGCCTGGGGCCGATCGATCCAATGCGCGAGATGCACCTGCCCGGGCTGCTGCCGATCGACGGCGCGCGCATTGGGCCTGCGCTGGACTGGCTGCACACCAACTCGATCACCCAAGGGCCGCGGGGGAACTACCTCGTCTCATCGCCGTTCACCGATGCGGTGTACTCGATCTCATCCGACTTCCAGCGCATCGAGTATCGCCTTGGCGGCCCGCTCTCTGACTTCCGCTTCGAGCGCCCGGAGGATCGCTTCTACTTCGAGCACTCGGCCTACGAGTTGCCCAACGGCAACGTGCTGCTCTTCGACAACGGCGGCGCGCGCTGGACGAGTCACCAGCGACCTGCGTCCGAGGGTGGCGCGTACTCCCGCGCGATCGAGTACCAGTTGGATCGCAGCACCGGCATCGCGCGCAAGGTCTGGGAGTACCGCCACACTTCGGATGCCTCGGCGCCGGTCGTGTCGAGCGCGGTGCGGCTGGCGAACGGGAACACGCTGGTGAACTTCGGCGTCTCGCCGGTGCTCCTGGTCGAGGTCGACCCGCAGCAGCGCCCGGTGTGGACGCTCTCGTACTCGGCGCCTGCCACGTTCGCTCCGCCGGTGAACACCGGCGCGCTCACGATTCGCTTCGTGGTGCGCCCGCTCGACACGTTGAACGGCGAGGTGCGCCTCGCAGCCGGGGCGCGCTAGCGATCGAGGCTAGAGGGGCAGCGCGTCGTACAGGCGCGCGTTGTCGAACGTCAGGGCGTACTCAAGCGCCGCGTCGCGCGCCGCCTGGTTGCGTTCGGCGTCCGTGAGCCAGCGGACGACCGCCGCGGCGATCGAGGCCGGGTTGTCCTCGATCAGTTCGCCACAGCCGCGCTCGGCCAGCGCGCGAGCGATCCACGGCACATCCGTGATCAGCACCGGTAGCCCGCAGCCGAGGTAGTTCTTCACCTTGCCGGGGTCGGCGCCGAACTGCGTGAACGTGTCCAGTTCCTTGATATAGGGCGCGATCGCCGCGGCGGAGCGGGCGAGCGCGTCCTCCATCTCCAGGTCGCTCTCGATGCGCCCGGTGAACTCCACCCACGGCTGCACGCCTAGTTCCTCGACGAGCCGGTCGAGGTCGGGCCGGTACTCGCCTGTGCCGATCACGCGGAAGCGGAAGTCGGGGATGGTGCGCACGATCTCGGGGATCGCACGCAGCACCAGCTGCACGCCCTGCTTCTCCAGCATGTGCCCCACGAAGACCAGCGTGTGCTGCTCGCACGCCTCGTAGTGGTAGCGCCGGATGCGGTCGACCCAGATGCCGTATGGCACGATGAAGTGCGCGCGGTACGACTCCGGCGTCAGGCCGAGCAGTTCGCGCTTCGAGGTGACCATGAGTTCCGTGTGATCCCACATCTCATCGGCGTGGAGCGAGGCGTAGCGATTGATCCAGCGGTAGATCGCGTTCTTGAGGCCGGAAGCGAAGCGCTGTTCCGGCACGAAGTCGAGGCACCAGTAGGAGACGAGGCGCACCGCGCCGACCGCGCGGAGGAGCAGCCCGAAGAACGACAGCAACCCGTCGACGGCGATGTAGCGATCCCAGCGCCCGCCGAACCAGAGGATCCACCAGGCGGTGAACCACAGCTCCTTCAGGTAGATGAGCGGCTCCGGCAGGCCCGCGAAGTCGCGCGTTGCACCCTCTGCAACCAGTGTGCCCCTCCGATAGAGCCGGTACGCGCTGCGCCGATCAGGGGCGTCCGAGAACGAGTGGCGGACGTTCAGCACCTCCGGCGCGCCGCGGAGGTTGAGGTAGGCGACCAGCTCGTCCTCCGCGGTGGTGTGGAACTTGTGCGCGACGACGACGATGCGGCGGGCCTGCATGGCGCTCCTTGGGCGGCGGTTGCGCGCCGGGCGGCGCGGTCGAGAATGTACCGTGCTCTCGCCTCGTGGGCGACGAGGCGCGGATGAGGGGCAGTCGGATGGACCTGGCAGGTAAGCGTGTACTGGTGAGCGGCGGGGCGGGCTTCATCGGCTCCAACACCGCATGGGCGCTGCTGGAGGCAGGCGCGGACGTCGTTGTCGTCGACAACCTCTGGACCGGCCTGCGCTCGAACGTCCCGGAGGGCGCGCGCTTCATCGAGAGCAGCGTCGCGAACCGCGACCTGCCCGCGCTGCTGGGCGAGTGGCGTCCCGACATCCTGTACCACTTCGCGTTCAACGTGCTGGTCCCGAAGGCGGTCGAGGATCCGCGCCTCGATCTCGAAAGCATCGAGGGCTCGATCAACCTGCTCGAGATGGCCCGTCGGCAGGGCATCGAGAAGATCGTGTTCGCCTCGTCCGGCTTCCTGTACGGCAACACCGATCAGCTGCCGGTCGCGGAGACCGCGCCGATCATCCCGGTCTCGCCCTACGTCGTCTCGAAACGCGCGGTCGAGGACTACCTCGAGTTCTACCGAAGCGCGTACGGCATCTCGTACGCGATCACGCGCTACGCGGCGGTGTACGGGCCGGGGCAGGTGACGGGGGCGATGGCGGATTACATCCGCAAGCTGCGCGCGGGCGCGCAGGCCGACATCTGGGGCGACGGACTGAAGACGCGCGACTACGTGTTCATCGATGACGTGGTGCGGGCGAACCTGCTGATGCTCGATGCACCGGACGAGCCGGATGGGCGGCCCATCTACAACGTCGGCACGGGCATCGAGACCACGCTGAACGAGCTGTATGCGCGCATCGCTCGGCTGCTCGATCGGCAGCCGAGCCCGATCTACCACCCGGATCGCCCGGGCGAGCAGATGCGCTACGCGCTGGACGCGACGCGGCTGCGGGAGCGGCTCGGCTGGGAGCCGCAGGTGAGCCTCGACGAGGGCCTGGCGCGCATTATCGCCACGCTGCCGGACTAACGCGTCGTCGAGCCGCCTCCGAGGCGGCTGCGCACGAAGGCGAACGCCCAGAAGCGCAGCCACGAGGGCATCAGGAACATCGTCACCAGCTGCGCCGCGAAGTAGGTCGCGTCCATGACGCTCATCCGGTATCCGTACTCGGAGACCGCCTTCACGCGGATGTAGAGCGTACGCAGCTCCAGCCGCCGCCCCTGCACCTGTGTCAGCGAGGTGCGACTGGTGCGCAGGCGGATGAGGCGATCCGGCAGGTTCCCGAACGCGCCCAGCGTCCCCAACCGGAAGTAGAGGTCGTAGTCCTCGCCCTCACGCAGTGATGGGTTGTAGCCGCCGACGGCGCGCACGGCCTCGGTGCGGTAGATCACGGCGGGGTGCGCGAACGGGCTGTAGCGGAACAGCTGCGCGCGGATCGCGCGGTCGTCCGGGTGGTACGCGCGGATCGTGAGCGGCTGCAGGCGCTCGTCGCAGATCTCGATGGTGCCGCCGCTGACCACGACCTCCGGGTGGGCGTCCATGTACGCGACCTGCTTCGCCAGCCGGTCGGGATAGCACCAGTCGTCGGCATCGATGCGGGCGATGAGGGCGGCGCGTGCCACCTCGATGCCGTGGTTCAGGGTGCGGCAGATGCGCGAGTTGCGCTCGTTGCGGACGACGCGCACGCGCGGGTCACGCGCGGCGTACTCCGCCAGGATGCGAGGCGTCGCGTCCGTGCTGCAATCGTCCACGGCGACCAGCTCGAAGTCCTCGAACGTCTGCGCCAGGATGCTGTCCAGCGTCTCGGCGATCGTCGTCTCGGCGTTGTAGGCGGGCATGACGACGCTTACGCGGGGCACGCCCGAGGTGGGCGCTGCCGCGTGCGGGGCGAGCTGCGAGACGAACGCGAGTTTGTCTGTCGTCATGGCCAATGGGAGAATACGGGCCGTCCGCATCTCCCGCCATCGAGCACGGACGGCACGACGCACGTGCCTCGACGGGGCCCCCCATGACGACCGCTCGCCCGCTCGCCGACCTGCTGGAACCCTCGCGCGTGATCGGCTACCACGACGGCATCGCGCTCACCGCGATCCCCGGCGCCGAGGATGTGCAGGCGGCCCGCGAGGTGTGGGAGCGCATCTACGACTTCAACCTCGCTGAGCTCACTGCGGAGCGCGAGGACTTCTGGGCGACGAAGCTCGACGACCACATGGCGGAGATCGAGCGCTGGCACCGCTTCACCGCGGACGACGTCTACGTCGAGATCGGCTGCGGCCCGTCCTACATCGGCGAG
>JBAYUZ010000040.1:0-18707 GCA_041674885.1 Dehalococcoidia bacterium | reverse complement strand
CTCAAGCCCGGCACGATGATCCTCCACCAGCCGGAGATCCCCGTGCCTCTGCTGGTGCAGTTCCCGTTCCCGGCATGGGCCACGCGCGCCTCGGAAGCCGTCGAGGCTGGCGACCCGTTCACGGCGTTCGACTAGGAGTCCTAATGATTACCGAACCCACCTGGCTTCCAGACGACCTCGTGCGCCTCTATGACTCAGACATCGACAAGAATTGGTGCTCCGACTACGTCGGCAAGCGTCGCTTCTGCGTGAAGGCTGGACTTCCGCCCCTCCCCGGTGATTCCGGTGATGCTGTGATCCTCACCTTGGTCCGAACGCTCCCGACGGCGATCCGGTGGGTCGTCGAGCGACACACCGGTCTGTGGAGTGGTCGTTCGGAAAGCGGGGACGACGAATCTTTCGAGGGAATCGCCAAGACCTTGTCACCACTGACCACAACGGATGTGGAGAACCTGTACGAAGTGGGAATCGCACTCGTCCGAGCAGAGGCCGCCAAGGCGGGCGTAATCGGGGGCTAGGCGGCATGCGCTTCCTGCACACCGCCGACTGGCATATCGGACGCACGATGCGCGGCCGCTCGCGCGCCTCGGAGTTCCACGACGTGCTTGCGGAGCTCGTCGAGATCGCGCGCGCGGAGGCGGTCGATGCGATCCTCGTCGCGGGCGACGTGTGGGACTCCGCCGCACCACCGCCCGAGGCCGACCGCGTGGTGTACGAGGCGCTCAGCGAGATCGTGGCGCACGAGATTCAGGTGGTGCTGCTCGGCGGCAACCACGACTCCTCTAAGAAACTCGAAGGCCTCGGGCTGCTGGCGGGCCGGCTGGGCGTCCACGCGCAGTTCAAGGTGTTGCGCCCGGATCAGGGTGGGATGGTCAACATCGAGCGTGGCGATGAAGTCGCGCGCATCGCGGCGATCCCGTGGATGCGCGAGGGTGAGCTGGTGAACGCCGAGCAGATCATGGGCCTGGAGGAGCACACCTTTACCCAGTATGCGGATCATGCTGCGCGCATCTACCGCGCAATGTGTGAGGGCTTCCGACGGGACACCGTGAACGTACTCATGGGGCACGTGTTCGTGAACGGCGCGCGCTACGCACGACTCGACGGGTCGGAGCGGCAACTGCACATCGGGCAGGCGTACGGCATCGAGCCTGCGGGGCTGCCGGGCACGCCGCAGTACATCGCCCTCGGTCACATCCACCGCCCGCAGACGATCCACGAGTCGCCGGTGCGCACCGAGTACGCGGGCTCGCTGCTACAACTCGACTTCGGCGAGGCGGACGAGCAGAAGCGCGTCGTCGTCTTCGACGCCGTGCCGGGGCGCCCGGTGCGCGACGTGCGCTCGATCCCGCTGACCAAGGGCACGCCGCTCAAGGAGCTCAAGGGGCGACTGGACGAGGTGCTCGCGCGGGCAGCCGAGGTCGGCGATGCGCACGTGCGTGTCACGCTGCAGGTCGATGCCCCGGAGCCCGGCCTCGCGCAGCGCGTGAAGGATCAGGTGCCGGGCGCGGTCGACGTGCGCCTCGACTACCCGCACCTCGACGAGGATGATGCGCCCGCGCTCGCCACGCTGTCGCCGGACGAGCAGTTCACGCGCTACTACCGCTCGCAGCACGGCGCCGATCCCGACATCGACACCCTCGCGCTCTTCCGCGAGCTGCACGACCAGGTCACGAGCGGCCTCGCAGGCCCGGCAGAGGGCGAGGGCTAGCGTGCGCCCACTGCGCCTGGAGCTGCGTGGATTCACGGCGTTCCGCGAGCGCACCGAGGTCGATTTCGAGCATCGCCACCTGTTCGCGATCACGGGCCCAACGGGCGCGGGCAAGTCCTCGCTACTCGACGCGATCACGTGGGCGCTCTACGGGCAGGTGCCGCGCGTCGGCAACCAGGCACGCCAGCTGCTCTCCCACGGCGCGTCCGCGATGGCCGTCCGCTTCGACTTCCGCGCGCGGGGCGAGACGTATCGCGTCAGCCGCCAGATCGGCAAGACGATGGCGGCGCGCCTCGATCGCGAGGTCGCGCCGGGTGAGTGGCGCTCGATCGCCGACAAGGCCCGCGACGTTGCCGCCGAGGTCGAGCGCATCATCGGCCTCGACTACGAGACGTTCACGAAGACGGTACTGCTGCCACAGGGCGCCTTCGACGCGTTCCTGCGCGGCGAGCCCGGCCAGCGTCGCGCAATCCTCACGAACCTGCTCGGTCTGGGCGTCTACCAGTCGATGCGTGAACGCGCGGCAGCGCAGGCCACGGGCGCCGGCAGCGCGAGCAGGGCGCTGCTGCAGCAGGCGGAGCACCTGGGCGACACCACCCCGGAGGCGATCGCCGCAACGGAGGCGGAGCGCGACGCGCTGCTCACACGGCGCGAGACGGTGCGCCAGCAACGCGAGCGGCTGGCCGTGCTCACCACGCTGGAACGCGACACCAGCGAGCGCGCACGCGACGCCGCCGCAGCGGCCTCGACGGCCGCCGCCGCGCGGCAGACCGAGGCGCAGGCGCGCGAGGCGCTGGCGGACGCAGAGCGCGAGCTCGCCGCGGCCACGGCGCGCCTCGAAACGCTCACCACGGAGCGCACGGCGCTCGGCTACGACCGCGCGGCGCACGAGTCACTGCGCCAGCAGGCCGAGCAACTGGTGCAACGCCAGCGCGCGCGCGACGAGTTGGCGGCGGCGCAGGCGGCACTGGCGCAGGCGCATGAGGCGCTTGCCGGCGCCTCCGCGGCGGCCACGGCTACAGCGGCCGAGGCGAAGCGCCAGCGCACGCAACTCGGCAAGGCCACGAAGGCGCACCTGGCCGCGCACACCGCGCTCGCGGCAGCGGCAGGTGTCGCGGTGCGGACAGTGGCGCTGCTCATCGAGGCACGCACGCGCCTCGATGCATCGCGGGCGGATGCGGAGCGACAGGCCGCCGAGGCCGAGGAGCGCGTCCGACTGCTCGACGCGCTCGCGAAGCAGTCGACCGAGGTCGCTGCTGACCTCGCCGCCGCAGACGAGGCCGTGCAACGCGCCACCGCACAGGCTGCAATCGCAGAGGCCGAGCACGTGCGCGCGACGGCAGCCGTCACCACGGCATCGATCGCACTGGAGGAGACACGCACGGCACGCGACCGCGCGAGCCGCGAGCACGCTGCGGCCGACCTGCGTCGCGGCCTGCAGGTCGGCGACGCGTGCCCCGTCTGCGGCGAGCCGATCACGGCGCTGGCCGATCACGCCGCACCGGACCTTGATGCCGCGACGGCGGCGGTGCACGCAGCGGAGGTCGTATTGCGGGACGCGCAGGCGTCGCTGCAGCAGCGCGCCGCAGCCGCTGCGACGAAGGTGGCGCGCGTCGAGGCAGCGCGCGCCACCTTCGACGCAGTGCAGGGCCGGCGCGACGCGGTCGAGCGCGCCTGCGCCGATGCCGCTGTGACGATCGACACGCTCGAAGCCGACCGCGCGCGCGCCACCTCGGTCGTCACCACCACGCGCAGCGGCATCGCGGAGGCGACCCAGCGCGCCACGGAGACCGCCGAACGCGCGCGGACGCTCGAGCTGCTGCTCGCGACTGTCCCTGCGGAGGCCGCGCCCACGGATGCCGAGGCAGACGCCGGGCCCGCCGACGAGGCGGCGATCGAGCCGCTGCTCCGCGAGGCGCTCGATGCGTATCGCGACACATCCTCAGCGGCGCAGGCCGCGGAGGCCACGCAGCGTGCGGCGGACGAGGCAGCGCGCGCAGCGACGATTGAGCACACGCACGCGACGGAGCGCGTGACGGCGGCCACCGCCGTCGTCGACGCGGCGCAGGCGCGGCTGACCGCGTTGCCCGCGCCGCAGCACGAGGATGGTGACACGCTCCTCGGCGCGCTGGAGGCGGCGGAGGCCGCCGCGACACGCCACGCGGCGATCGAGGACGAGGCGCGCAGCGCGGGGCAGCAGCAGGCCGCCGCTGTCTCACGCCTCGATGTTCGCGGTGCCGCGGTGCTCGCGGCAGCGGCAGAGACCCAGCGCGTGGAGGTGCTCGCGGAGACCGCCTCGGCGGCCGGCGAGGTCGCGGCGGCAGCGTACGCCGAACAGTGGCGACTCCTGCACGATGTGACCTCCGCGCCGGATGCGGCGCAGATCGCTCGCTGGGCCGAGCGCATCGCCCAGGACGAGATCCGCGTGGCGACCGACCTCGCAGGCGTCGAGGCGCGCCTCCAGCAGGCGCGCGCGGATGCCGAGCGTGTCGTGCAGTTGCAGCAGGAGGTCGCCGCATATGAGCGGCGCGGCGCGCTTGCGCAGGCGCTGGAGCTCGATCTGCGGAGCGACCGCTTCATCGCGTTCGTGCAGCGCGAAGCGATGCAGGTGCTCGCCTCGGAGGCGGCCGATCGGATGGAGCACCTCTCGCGCGGGCGCTACCGCATGCGCACCGACGGCGACGAGTTCGTGGTCATCGATCGCCTGAACGGCGATGAGCAGCGCTCCGTGAAGACGCTCTCCGGCGGCGAGACGTTCCTTGCGAGCCTCGCGCTGGCGCTGGCGCTGGCGGAACGGCTGCCGCAGCTATCGGGGCACGGCGCCGCGCTCTCCCTCGAATCGCTGTTCCTGGACGAGGGCTTCGGCACGCTGGACGCGGACGCGCTGGACGTGGCGATCGAGGCGCTGGAACTGCTGGCCAGCGAGCGGCGGATGATCGGCGTCATCTCGCACGTCCCGTTGATCGCAGAGCGACTCCCCGATCGTATCGAGGTCGTGCGCACCGGCAGCGGCAGCACGGTGCGCGGCTAGCGGCGGGGCGCGATCAGCGAGGCCGCCACCGACACCAACGAGATCACCAGCGCCCCAAAGACGGCGGCCCGGAAGCCGTCGACGCGGAAGTTCATCCCCAGCACCCCCGCGAGCCACGCGGCCAGCGCCAGCATCGCCGCGTTGAGCACGAGCAGGAACAGCCCGAACGTCGCCACGATCAGGAAGCACGAGACGAACGCCGCCAGTGGCTTGAAGAGCGTGTTCACGATCGCGAACAGCGCCGTACCGACCACCAGCGATTGCCAGTCATCGACGTGCACGCCCGGCACGATCACCGAGGCGAGCCACAGCCCCAGCGCGTTCACCAGCGCGCGGAACAGCAGTGTGTGCAACGGCGCCTCCGAATCCGGTGTGAGCCGCATCGAGTAGACGGGCACGCGCTCGACCTCCCTAGACCGAGGCGAGGTCGACGCGCGCGCCGGAGCGGATCGAGCGCGCGACCGCCTCGGTGGTCTGCATGTAGCGCACGCCATCCGCGAACGATGTCAGCTCAACGGGTGTCCCGAGGCGGATCGAGTCGACGAAGTCGGCCTCCACGCGCCATGTACCGGCAGTACCGGGATCGGGCTCCAGCGCGCGCGGCTCCTCGCCGCGCAGCGACAGGCGCATCGTGTCGTCGGCGCGCCAGTGCAGCGTGCCCCGGCTTCCGTAGATCGACACGCCGTTCGCATCGGCGGCGTCGTGCAGCAGCGTGCCGATGCGGTAGACGACGCGCACCCCGTTCGCCATCCGCGCGAGGACGCCGAGGCTGTCCGGCACGGCGATCGGCATCGCCTGTCCGCTCGCGGCGTCCACGCGGCTGCGCACGAACGTCTCGCCGTCGGCGATCACCGACTCGGTCGGGCCGAGCCAGCGCTGCACCGCTTCGACGTACAGGCCCAGCGTCATCATGTTCACGCCGGAGTACTCCGTGCGCTCGCGCCAGTGCAGCGGCGTCGAGTCGTCGAGGCCCGCCCCGCTCAGCACCGTCACGTGCACCTCGCGCAGATCGCCCAGCACGCCGTCAGCGAGCAGCCGCCGAATCGTGCGCCAGCTGCGGAGGTCGAGCGGCGCCGGCACCACCTGGGCGACGAGGTCAGGGCGAACATCCGCCGCCGCAAGCATCGCCCGCGCCTCGGCGGCATCCATCGCCAGCCGCGCCTCGGTGAGCACGTGCTTGCCGGCCTCCAGCGCGCGCACCGCGTACTCGCGGTGCCGGTACGGCCAGGTGCCGATGCAGATCGCATCGATGCCGGGGTCGGCGAACAGCGCCTCCGGGTCGGTCGCCACGCGCGGGATGCCGAACGCGTCCGCGACGCGCTGGCCGCTCTCCGCGGTGCGGTTGCAGACGGCGGCGATCGTGACGCCCTCGATCGCCTGCAAGCCGGGGATGTGGCGGAGGCGAGTGTTCGCCCCCGCGCCGATCACACCGATGCGGAGCGGCTGGACGGCCATGGAACCCTCGATTTCCCTGTGCGCTCGGTCAGGCAGGGTCGAGCGCGATCGGACGCGGGGTATGCGCCCGGACTTGACCCCGCCGTTACGTATACTCGTATAATCATTTCATGAAAGTCCTCGTCGTCGACGACGAGCCCGATATTGTCGAGGTCGTCACGCTGACCTTCACCCTGCGCTGGCCGGATGCGGAGGTGCTGCACGCCGCCACCGGTGCCCAGGGTATCGAGTTCGCGCGCGCGGAATCCCCCGGCATCATCATCCTCGATATCGGCCTGCCGGACATGGACGGCTTCCAGGTCTGCGATCAGGTGCGTCGCTTCTCGGACGTCCCGATCATCATGCTCACCGCCCGACACGACGAGGTCGACAAGGTGCGCGGCCTGGAGCTGGGCGCCGACGACTACATCACGAAGCCGTTCTCACACCTCGAGCTCCTCGCGCGCGCCCGTGCCGTGCTGCGCCGGTCGGAGTCGCAGGTACCGGCCGCCGAGGGCCCGCCGTTCGTCGCCGGCCCGCTGCGTGTCGACTACGCCAGCCGCGAGGTCACGGTGGATGGCAAGCCGGTCAAGCTCACCCCCATCGAGTACGGCATCCTCTACCACCTGAGCCGCAACGAGAACCGCGTGCTCACGTTCCGCACCCTCCTGGCGAAGGTCTGGGGCCGCGAGTACGTGGACGAGGTCGACTACCTGAAGGTGCATATCCAGCACCTGCGTCGCAAGCTTGGCGACGACCCGGACAACCAGCCGATGATCGTCAACGAGCGTGGCGTGGGCTATAAGTTCGTCCGGCCCGACCGCGGCGCCGTGCGGTCACGGTGAATGACCGCGCTGCCGGTGCCAGTGGCACCGCTGCGAACACGGCCCCTGCATGACGAGGGATGCCGGGACGCCGCCCGACGGCGAACACGCGCTTGCGGAGCTGGCGAAGGCGCTGGGCGCGCTGCTGGAGGATCTGCGTGACGCACGACTCCTGCGCCTGCAGCCGCCTCGTCCACCCGCGCCGGTGGCCGTCGAGCCACCCGTGGCGGTGTTGCCCGTGATGCCGCCTCCCGAGGAGCAGGCACTGGACGACGAGGTCGGCCTGCTGCTGAGCGATGCCCGCGAGCGCGCGCAGTCGATCATCGACGAGTCGATCACTCGCGCCCAGGAGCTGCTGCGCGCGCAGCCGTCCTCCCAGGCGCTGGAGCGCATCCGGCGCACGGTCGCCGACCTGGCCGTCGACGTGCGCGCGATCCACTCGCGCCTCGACGAGATCGAGGCGCTGATCCGAGGCGGCGCCGTCGCGTACCGCGCGCCGGCCGTCGAGCCGCGCCCCGCACCACCTCAGCCGCAGCCGCAGCCGCAGCCGCAGCCGCAGCCAACGTACGCCCCACCCGCCCCGGCCTACCCGGCACCGCCGACATATGCCGCGCCGCCGCCCGTCTACGCGCCCGCGCCGGTCTACGCACCGCCCCCGCCGCCGACGTACGAGGCGCCACCGGCACCGGTCTACCCACCTGCTCCCGCTCCGGAGCCGACGCCACCACCGCCTCCGCCCCCTCCGGTGTACGAGGCGCAGCCGGCAGCGCCGGCGTATACCTCGCCGCCCGTTGCGAGCACGCCGCCGCCGGCCGAGCCTATCGCGCCGCCTCCGCCTGTCGCCGTCGAGCAGGCGCCGCCCTCTGCGGTGCCGCCGCCAATGCCGGTCGCGCCGCCTCCGCCTCCGCCTCCGCCCGTGCAGTCGGCCGAGCCGGTGGCGCCACCCCCGGTTGCGCCACCCCCGGCGGCGGCAGCGGCGCCGGCTGCGCCCCCGCAGGCGAATCGCGCCTTCGATCCCGCCGCGGGCTCCGTCGCGTTGCGCATCTCGCCGGTCGCCGGCTTCCAGGGGCTCATGCGCGTACAGGACGCACTGGCACGCTGCCGAGGCGTGCGCGAGGCAGGCGTCGAGGCGTACGCGCAGGGCGAGGCCCGGTTGCGGCTGCACTTCGCAGAGCCGATCGACGGCACGCAACTCGCGGCATCACTCGCGGAGGCGCTGGGCCGCAGCGTGCGCGTGACGGCGGAGTCCACCTCTGAGCGCACGGTGCAACTGGCGCTGGAGTAGCGGCGCGCGCATCATCCGCCTCGGGCGACGCGGGCGTCGTCCACGGACGAAGGGGCTCCCGCGATCGCCCAGTCTGCGCCGCCTCACCAGTCTCTTCGGCAGCACCTGCGCACGATCCGCGTGCGCGGCGTGCTGGTGCTCATCACCGTCTCCGCGCTCATCGTCACGCTGCTCGGCGCGCAGGCGGCGGCATTGGCCGTGGTGCTGCGGATCGAAGGCACGCGCAACCTCGCGCTGCTGGGCGCGGCGCACGCCGCGGTCGCCGCAGCGCTGCTCGTCGGCCTCGCGTGGCACCTGCACTTCCTCAACCGTGAACGCCGACGCCAGGCGATCATCGAGGCGCTGATCGACGCGCTCTCCGGTCCCGCGAGCATCGGGGCAACCGCAGAGGCGACCCTGGCAGTGCTGGTCGGTTCCGGCGTGGCGCGCGCGGGCCTCGTCGCCGTACTCAACACCGACGAGGACGATCGCCGCACGCTCACCCCGGTCGCGGCCATCGGTGCGCGACGCGGCTGGACCGGCGAGACCATCGAAGCCGACGCGCGCTCCTCGGTCGCGGGCACGCGCCGCGAGCGTGTGACCGACGACCCGTGGCTGCTGGGGTTCGAGGGGCTGATCGGGCGACACCCGTGGGTCATGCGCCTGCCGATCGAGCGCGGCGACGAGCAGCTGGGTGCGCTGGTGCTATCTGCCAAGCGCCGCGGCTGGCTGGGCGACCGCGTGCTCACGCGCACCGCCTCAACGACGCTGGCGGCGGCACTCGACCACGGACGCCAGTACCAGTTCGCCTACGAGCGGACGCGCGACCTGGAGGAGCAGAACGCCCGTCGGCGCGAGTTCCTGTATGCGATCGCGCACGAGTTGCGATCCCCGCTCACCTCGATCCAGGCGTTCGCGGAGCTGCTCACCAGCGACCGCTCGCTGATGGAAAGCGACAGCGACTTGCTGCTCTCATCGCTGTCGCGCGGCGTCGACCGGCTCGCGGCGTTCGTGAACGACCTGCTCGACCTCGGGCGGGTCGAGGACGCGACGCTCGCGATGCACGTGGGCCCAATGGATGTCACCGAGGCGCTGCGCGGAGCGGAGACGATCCTGCGCCCCGCCTTCATGGCCCGCGACCAGGCGCTCACGCTGGAAACGCCGGACACGGCGGTCCGCGCGATCGGCGATGAGCGCGCGTTGGAGCAGGTGATCCTGAACCTGCTCTCGAACGCGAATCGCTTCACCCCCACGCGCGGCGCCGTCACCGTCCGGGTCACGGATCGCGACGGCCGTGTGCGCATCGAGGTCCAGGACTCCGGTCCGGGCATCGACGTGCGCGACCGTCAGCAGGTCTTCGACCCCTTCTATCGGGTGCACCGCGCCGGTGCGCCGGAGGTGCCGGGCTCCGGCCTGGGGCTGGCCGTGGCACGACGCCTCACCGAGACGATGGGCGGGCGCATCTGGGTCGATCCAGTCGAGGGCGGTCCGGGCTCCGTGTTCTGCGTGGAGCTGCTGGGCGCCGACCTCGACGCGCCGGCGTAGCGCGACCCGGTGCACATCGCACAGCTGTCGCTGACCAACGTCCGCTCGTTCCGGCGGCTGGACGTCGACCTCACGCCCGGGCTGCACGTCGTCACCGGGCCAAACGGCAGCGGCAAGTCGAACCTCCTGGAATCGATCGCGCTGCTCGCGACCGCGCGCAGCCTGCGCACGAGCAACGACGTCGATCTGATCGCGTGGGAGGCGTTGCGCGACGACCCGCTGCCCGGCGCGCGCCTGGCCGCGCGCGTGCAGTCGCGCGCCGAGGGCAACGTGCAGCTGGAGGTCACGATCAGCGCGCGCCCCGCGACGACGCCGGACGCACCCGTCACCGCCTCGCGTCGGTTTCGCGTGAACGGGGTTGCGAGGCGTGCCTCCGACCTCATCGGGCGGCTGCGCGTCGTCCTGTTCTCCGCGGAAGACCTGGCGATCATCGAGGGTGCGCCCGCCACGCGGCGACGCTATCTGGACATCACCATCTCGCAGATCGACCCCGGCTACGTGCGCGCGCTGCAGCGCTACCAGCGCGTGCTGCAGCAGCGGAACAGCCTGCTGCGCCGCATCCAGGAGCATCGCAGCCAGCCCGCCGAGCTCGACTTCTGGGACGAGGAGTTGTCGCAGACCGGAGCGGTGCTGCTGACGGCGCGCCATCGCGTGCTCCGCGCGCTGCACGCGGGCGCGAGCCAGCGCTACGAGGCGCTGTCGACGCGCGCCGAGCAGCTGGAGGTCGTGCATCGGCCCGGCGTGCCGCCCGAGCTCGCCGCCAGCCTCGACGCCACGCCGGCGGAGGTGGCGTCACGATTGCTCGCCGCACTCGTCGAGTCACGGCGACGCGACGCGCTCACCGGCACGACGCGCTACGGGCCGCACCGCGACGACGTGGCGTTCCTCGTCGGCGGGCACACCGCGGCCTCGGCGGCGTCGCGCGGCGAGCTGCGCGGCATGGCGCTCGCGCTGCGCCTCGCCGAGGTCACATTGAGCACCGAGGCCACGGGCGACCCGCCGGTGCTGCTCCTGGACGACGTACTGTCAGAGCTCGATGCAGAGCGACGCCAGCGGGTGCTGGCCGCCGCGTTCGAGGTGGATCAGGTCGTCATCACCTCGCCGGATCCGGATCGCCCGGCGCGCAGCGAACTCTCCGCCGCGCACCGCTACCGCGTCGCCGATGGCGCGCTCGTGCCGGTCGAGCCGTAGGTCGAGAGGGCGCTACCCGCGCGTGAGCAGGACGTTTGGTTCCGGCGCGATCAGCACGTTCACCGACAGCGGGTCGAGCGAGAGCCGGATCGGTGTCTCGCACAGGTACTCGCCGTCGATCTGCACCGGCAGCGGCCACTCCGTCTCGACCTCGATCCGCGCGCCGCGCACGTAGTCGATGCCCGCGCCGTTGCGCGCATCGAGGCCACCGCGCGCCGCCCGGAACGCCATCGCGGCGCGATGGAGCAGGCCAGGGCCCGAGAACGTGCAGAGGTCGAGCAGGCCATCGTCGGCGCGCGCTCCGGCGGTGATGCGCGCGACCCCGCCGTACAGCCGCGTGTTGCCCGCGACCAGCTGCAGCATCGGCCCTTCCAGCGTCACGTCGTCGACGACGATGCGTGTGTCCATCGGCTGGAAGCGCGTCATCACGTTCACCGCGACGCCGACATAGGCGCCCATGCCGAACCAGCGCTTCGTCCATGAGCCGCCGTGCAGGCGTCGCACGGCCTCGGCGTCCATGCCAACGCCGCACATCAGCAGGAAGCGGCGGTCGAGGCGCTCTCCCGAGCGGATGCGACCAAGGTCGATGCGCACGCGCCGCGCGTGCGGCACAAGCGCCATCGCCCGCCCGATGTCGAACGGCACGCCGGCCTCGCGCGCCCACACGTTCGCGGTGCCCGCCGGCAGCACGGCGAGCGAGGTCTCCGAGCCGAGCAGGCCGTTCGCGACCTCGTTGATCGTGCCGTCCCCGCCGACGGCGATCACGACCTCGACACCCTGTCGCGCGGCACGCTGCGCCAGCTCGGTCGCGTGGCCCGCCGCCGTGGTCGTCTGGATGTCGACGCCCCAGTCGATCGAGACGAGGTGGTCGAGCGCCTCGCGCAGCACCACAGCCTCACTCGGCGCGTTGCGCGCGCGCGGGTTGCGGATGACGACGGCGGTACGCGGGATGATCGGCACGCGTGCTATCCGGACGACAGGCTGGAGCGAAGCGCGCGCGGCTGCATCGCCCCGATGATCGCGTCCAGACCCTGCTCAGCGCACAGCGCGTCGATGTCCTCCTGCGTGCCGTACAGCATCAGCCGGTCGCCGGCGACGAGCACGTATTCGAGCGGCGGCGCGCTGAGCAGCGTGCCGTCCGAGTGCCGCACCGCCAGCACGTGTACGGAAACGAGGTCGCCGAGCGCGCTCGCCAGGCTGTGCCCGACGCTCTCACTGGTCGTGACCAGCTCGACCAGGCACGCGGTCGCCTCGGCGGCAGCCGGATCGGCGGCGATGGCCGCGTGCTGCCGCGCGTGGTCGAACGCCGCGAGCGCCATGCGGTGACCCGCGATCTGGTACGGCGAGATGACGTTGTTCGCACCGGCGGCCAGCATGCGCCGAGCGCCGGAGTCGCTGGCCGCGCGCGCGATGATCGTGAGCGCGGGGTTCAGCGCACGAGCGGTGAGCGTGACGAAGGTGTTCCCGGCGTCCGAGTCGGCGGCGGCGATGAGCACGCGCGCACGCTCCACACCGGCCTCGCGCAGCACTGACTCCTCCGTGGCGTCGCCCTGCACCATGAGGTAGCCGAGGTCATGCGCCTGGATCTGACGCTCCGGATCGCGGTCGATGATCACGAACTGCATGCGGCGGCTGTGCAGCTCACGAGCGATCGACTGACCGACTCGTCCGAACCCACACAGGACGTGATGCCCGTCCAACCCTCGCACCTTTCGCGACTGGCGGCGGAGACCCAACGCCGCCGCCACTTCGCCGACGATGACAGCCTCTACCAGCGCGACGACTGTGTAAAACGCCAGCCCGACGCCGACCAGCAGAAAGACGATCGTGAACAGCAGCCCGCTGGTGTCCAGCGGCTGCACCTCCCGGTAGCCGACGGTCGTGACGGTGATCACCGTCATGTAGAGCGCATCCAGCCACGGGAAGCCCTCGACGAGGGCGTACCACGCCGTCCCCGCCACGACGACGAGGAACAGCAGCGCCAGCGCGCGCTGAAGACGAGCGGTGTTTGACCTCAAGCGGGCGTTGCGTCCTGCCTAGCGGATCGACTTTCGTCGGTGCTGCACGTAGTCGACCAGGATGTACTCGCCCAGCTTATCCGGCGTCGTGTAGAACACACGGCCACCGTTGATCTTGGCCAGCTGGTTCACGAACTCCTTCAGGTAGTAGTTCCGGTCGAGCATGAAGGTGTTGATGGTGATCCCCTCCTGGGTGCACCGTCGCACTTCCTTCAGCGTCTCGCGGATCGTCACCGGGCTCGGCGGGTACGAGAACTGCGATCGACCGCGCTCGAGGTGCGCCGTGGGCTCGCCGTCCGAGATCATGATGATCTGGCGGGTGCCGCCTCGATGCTTCGCCAGCAGACGCCGCGCGAGCATCAGCGCGTGGTGCATGTTCGTGCCCAGCACCGACTCATCCCAGCGCACGTACGGCAGATCCTGCACCTTGAGCTCGCGTGCATAGGCGGAGAAGCCGATGACGTACAGCGTGTCCCGCGCGTACTGCGCGCTGATGAGGTTGTGCAGCGCCAGCGCGACCTTCTTCGCGGCCTGGAACGAGCCGCGCAGCGCCATCGACCAGCTGAGGTCGACCATGACGACGGTCGTCGTCTGCGTGACCTGCTCCGAGCGGTAGATCTCGAAGTCCTCGGGCAACAGGCGCACGGGGGACTGCGGGCCTTCGCGCTCGACGGCGTTCATGATCGTGCGGCCCATGTGCAGGTGGAACGGGTCGCCGAACTCGTAGAGCTTCGTGTCGTCGATGCGCTCGCCGTGGCGGCCGGACTGCGGCAGCGGGTGGTTACCGATGCCCTGCTTCTTCAGCTGCTGGTAGATCTCACCGAGCGCGCGCTGGCCGATCTTGCGCATGCCATGCGGCGTGAGCTCCCAGCCGTCGCCCTTGCGACGGATGTAGCCCGCCTCCTCCAGCACTTCCATGAGCTGCTGGAGCTGCTCCAGCGCGTCGGCCGACTCGTCACCGAGCAGGTCGCGGAGCTGGTCGACGTCGATGCCCTCGAGGTCGCCGTCGTACTGGGCGCGCTCCAGCGCTCGCTCCATCTGGTCGATGTTCTGCATCTCGCCCATGAGGTTCATGGCGGCCTGCAGGTCGAGTTCCTCGTCGCCGCGGAACGGGTACGAGGGTGAGCGCTCGCGCCCCGGGTTGAGGTAGTCGAGGTTCATCGAGAGCTGCGACAGCTCCCCCTCGAGCTCCGGGTCGCCGAGCTTGTCGGCGAGCAGCGACTGCAGCGCCTGCCGCTGATCCTGCGGCAGCGACTCCATCAACGACTGCATCGCCTGCATCTGCGCCTGCATCTGCGCGATCAACTCATCGAGCGACTGCGGCGGGTTCTCGCCGAACATGTCGCCGAACTGATCCATGAACTGCTGGAAGTCGGGCTCCTGGCCTCGCATCTTCTGGACGAGCAAGTCGTTCAGCGCCTGGACCATGTCCTTCATGCGCTGCATGTCGCCGTCCGACATCTCCTGCACCATCTTGGAGACGTCCTTGAAGAACGACTCCGTCATCGCCTGCCGGAGCTGCTGGACGAGGTCCTGGAAGCGGCTCTGCGCGTCCGGGTTCAGGAACTCGTAGTTCTGAAGCTCCTTCATCTGGCCGGGAGCGTCCGGCGGGAGCTGGTCGAGGAAGTCGCGCTTCCGCTCCGCGATCCGGCGCAGCATCTCCTGGAACTGCTGCTCGTCAGTGCCGCCGCCCTGCTGCTGCCCACCCGACTGAGGCTGCCCGCCCTGCTGACCCTGCTGCCCGCGCGGCGACTGCGAGGCGCTGCGCTGGCCCTGCTCGCCCATGGAGCGCTGACCGCCCGGCTGCTGACCCTGCTCGCCACGAGGCGCGTCCGAGGCGTCGCTGCCGTCCTGCTGTGAGCCGTCGCCCTGCTGCTGGTCGCCAGCCTCGCCGGTATCGCCCTGCGGCTGACCCTGCTCGCCCGTCCGCTGGTCGAGCGTGTTGCGCTCGAGGTCGAGGATCTCGCGGAGCTGGTCGCGGATGTCGTCCATCACCCCGCCCATGTCGAAGCGGTCGAGGCGCTCTCGACGCTGCTGGCGGAGCTGGTGGAGCAGGTCGCGCAGGCCCTGCATGCGCTGGCCCTGCTGGCCCTTCATCCCACGCTGCATCAGGTTCCGCAGCGCGTGCTGGAGGTCGCCGAAGTTCATCAGGTCATCCGAGAGCGCGTCGAGCACCTCGTTCGCGTCGACCGCGGGGATGTCCTGCGTGCCGTCCCACTCGCTGTATCGCTGGACGACCATCGCGTGCCTCCCTGGACTCGTCACGCCTCGGCGAGCCGCCGAGGGCCGGGGCTACCCCCGGTAGCGAGCCTGTCCGGACACCGCGTCCTTGTTGAGACGCTTGTTGAGGTGCAACCCCTCAAGGATGAACTCAACCGCGGCGGCCTGCGTCGCGGGGCTGGTGGCGTCCGGTGCGACCTGCGCGACCGCGTCGCGCAGCCCCTCGACCTCGCCCAGCAGGCGCGTGTAGTGGTCGAGCGGCAGCGCATCCCCGACGTCGGCGGCAAGGCCGGCCTTGAAGTTGTTCGTGATCGGCTCCAGGTCGGTGATGCTGGCGCGGCGGTTGAAGACCGCGACGACGGCGCCCTGGATGAGGCGGTCGATGATCTGATCCTCGCGCCCATCCTCGACGGTCTCGAACTCGACCTTGCCCTCCAGCGCGGCGCGTATCGCCGGCAGGTCGGAGATGCGAGGCGCGACCTCGTGCTCGCCCATGCCGATCGCGCGGCGCAGCGAGTTCGCCACCATCGCCTCGTAGTCGGCGACCGAGGCGCGGACGGAGACGCCGGAGCGCTGGTTCACATCAGGCGACCGGCGCGCGAGGCGCGTGACCTCGGCCACGATCTCCTGCATGTAGTCGGGAACCTCGATCGTGAAGCCCGGCGCGGCGATCTTCGTGGACTCCTGGGCGATGATCTCGACCTCGTCCTCCACGTTGCGCGGGTAGTGCGTGCGAATCTGGGAGCCGTAGCGGTCCTTCAGCGGCGTGATGATGCGACCGCGGTTCGTGTAGTCCTCGGGGTTCGCCGTCGCGACGATGAAGACATCCAGCGGCAGCCGCACCTTGTGGCCGCGAATCTGGATGTCGCGCTCCTCCATGACGTTGAGGAGGCCGACCTGGATGCGCTCGGCAAGGTCGGGGAGCTCATTGATCGCGAAGATGCCGCGGTTGGTGCGCGGGATCAGGCCGAAGTGGATCGTGAGCTGGTCGGAAAGGTAGCGGCCCTCCGCGACCTTGATCGGGTCCACCTCGCCGATGAGGTCGGCGATCGTGATGTCGGGGGTGGCGAGCTTCTCGCCGTAGCGCTCGTCGCGGTGCATCCACTGGATGGGCGCGTCGTCGCCCAGCTCCTCCACGAGCTGGCGCCCCTGCTCGCTGATCGGCGCGAAGGGGTTCTCCGGGATCTCGACGCCCGCGAGGATCGGCGTCCACTCGTCCAGCAGCGAGACGAGGCCGCGGATGATGCGCGACTTCGCCTGACCGCGCTCGCCGAGCAGGATCACATCGTGACCGCCCAGGATCGCGTTCTCCAACTGCGGGAGCACCGTGTCCTCGTAGCCGTGGATGCCGGGGAACATCCGGTCGTGGGACACCAGGCGAGCGATGAGGTTCTTGCGAATCTCCTCGCGCACCGGGAGGACCTCGTAGCCGGAGGCGCGGAGCGCGCCCAGTGTCGTCGGCTGCTGGTTCGGCACGGCCGCCCCCTCACTCCCGTCGCCGTCGGGGCGCACCGGGACGTCATCGCTACGGGTCGGCGAGTGGCCTCGCCGAGGTGATCGCGTTCGATGACCCAGTATACGTACGCGCCAACCGCCCTGTTGGGAGCGCCACGGTGCCCCGGACAACGCACGAGGCCCCGTCGCCGGGGCCTCGTGTCGAATCGCAGTCGGTCGCGCGCGGCTAGGAAGCGGCCTCGGCCTCGATGCGGCGCGGGGTGATGCTGTCCAGCAGGTCGGGGCGGTCCATGAGCGTGCGGACAACGCGACCGAGCCGCGAGTCACGGAGCACGATCACGTCCCCGACATCGATGATGTCGCCGAGCGTGACATCGAGCGCGCTCACAATCGCGAGCGCCGTCGACATCGGCAGCTCGCGCTTGCCGGTCTCGTAGTTCGACAGCGAGGCCTGCGTGATGCCGGCCGCACGCGCGACCTCGGCCTGCGAGCACTGGCGCCGCGTGCGCCAGTAGCGGAGCCGCTCGCCGGTCTCGCGACGGCGCTGGCGCTCCACGGTCTCCTGCTGAGCCATGACTACTCCTTCTGTATCGCCGGTTACGGCAACCGGCGTCGCTGTCTTCGGGTGGCTCGCGAGGGGGAGCCTGCTCCGCGTGATGCCGAGTGTAGTACCCGCGTTCTTGTGCGCACAAGCACAAGTACTAAGACACTGTTAAATCGGCGTCACGAGCGGCTGACGAAACCGCTACATCGGATCGTAATAGCATCTTGACGTGAAGGGAAGAGGGTAGACGGGGCGTTCGAGTGCTACGGCAGGATACGAATGACTGCCTGCTCGCCGACCGACTGCTGCCAGGTCCAGCCCTCGCGGTTGCTCATGAACCAGATGTCGCGGTGCAGCCCGCGCACCGCGCTCCCCGTGTCAGCGCACACGTAGGTGCGCCCGCTCGGGTCACCCTCGATCACGAAGCGCTGGCCAAGGTATGCCACGTCGCACGCCGCCACGCCGGAGCGCACACGCGTGCCGTCACGCGCGAGCCCGCAGAAGCCGCCGCCGTCGCCACTGGAGTACGAGGCGATCTCCTCGCAGTAGTAGAAGCTCACCGTCGCCATCGGCCGGTCGCCGGCCTGCAGGGGCACCGCCCCGCGCCCAACACGCGATGCCGCGACGCGCGCCTCCGCCGTGTCAGGCGCCGAGGCTGCCGCCGTCGGCTCGGCGGTCACGCTGGGCACGGTCACGACCTCCAGCGGCACCGCGACGTCGGCGGGGCGCGGCTCGCGGGCCTCTGCGGCATGGGCGGTCGAGCCTTCGGCGAGTGGCTTCAGCCAGCGCCCCAGCACCTCCTGCGAGGTGCTCGCGGGGTCGCGCGCCGGCACGGGCAGCGTCTGGCCGTAGGCGGGCTCCGTGCGCTCCCCGAACGCCCAGCCGCTCACCCCGGTCGCGAGGGCGATGAGCACGCAGACGCCCGACACCACGAGCCCGTGGCGCAACGCGCGGCCTGCTCGCCGCGCTGCGATGTGGATGAATCCCCGCCTCACACAGTCAGTAATACTGCGCCGAGCGAGAAGAATGAAGCCCGGGCACAGGTTGACAGATGGGCTCCGTGACGCCCCGTTATCGGCCTCGCCGAGGGCGCCGAGGCCGCCGGATCAGCCGATCAGGCCCTCTGCGCGGAGGTCGGCGACCGCCGCCCCGAACGCCTCCACGGTCGCGTCGATGTCGGCGTCGGTGTGCGCGGACGAGGTCATGCCGCCGGTGCCCATCAGATCGATGCCGTGGTTGAACAACGCCCACTTCAGCGGCGAGACCAGCGCCGGCGCCACCCCTGCGGGCTCGCCGGGCACGTCCCACTCGACGTCGCTCGGCCGCGCCGGGCCGGTGCCGAGGTTCAGGTGCCACATCGACGAGGTTGCCCACGCGGAGCCCTCCACGCCACGCTCGGCGAACAGGGCGTTCAGGCCGCGCACCAGGCGCGTGGCCGCGGCGTCCGCCCGCTCGACCTCGCCGCCTGCG
>JBAYUZ010000039.1:0-19274 GCA_041674885.1 Dehalococcoidia bacterium | reverse complement strand
TTCCGCTTCAACCTCGAAGGCGGGTGGTGGCTGCTGCTGCGCTTCAGCGGCACGGAGCCGCTGCTGCGCATCTATGCTGAAATGCCCACGATGGAGCATGTGCGCCAGGCGCTGCAGGCGGGGCAGGAGATCGCCGGGGCGACGCTGTAGCGTCGGCGGCACGGAGTACTGAATGCAGGAGCGGGTGACGGTGAACCTCGACGACCGTGCGGCGTGCGCGGCGATCGACCCCCTGGACATGGCTGGCTACATCGCCGGACTGCCGGCGCAGTGCCGCGCGGCATGGGCCGCGGGCCTCGCGTGGGAGCCGCCGGCGACGTTCCGCGCGCCGAAGCGCGTGGTGATCCTGGGCATGGGGGGCTCCGCGATCGGCGGTGAGGTCGTCACGACGCTCGCCGCACGCATGGCGAGCATCCCGATGCAGATCGTGCGTGGCTACCACGCGCCGGACGTCGATGACGACACGCTCGTGATCGCCTCGTCGTGGTCCGGGGAGACCGAGGAGACGCTGGAGGCATTCCAGCGGACGCTGGGCGGCGAGGATCACCTGCAGGAGCCGATGCGGCTCGCGATCACCACCGGTGGACGGCTGGGACGGCTCGGCGATGCGCTGGGGTACTCCGTGCTCTCGTACGAGTTTGCGGGGCAGCCGCGTTCCGCGATCGGCTGGGGGGTGTTCGCACTCCTCGGCGTGCTGCACCGGATGCAGGCGATGCACGTGCCGGAGCGGATGGTGGAGGAGTCGATCGCGCAGCTGGAGCAGTGCGCGACCGACTGGGGCATCGATCAGCCGGGCGAGTCGAACGTCGCGAAGCAGATCGCGCGCCGGATCCAGGGTCGCGTGCCGGTGATCTTCGGCCCGGACTTTCTGGAGGTTGCCGCCCGCCGCTGGGCCGGGCAGATGTCCGAGAACGCGAAGCAGTGGGGGCTGTTCGCCGCGCTGCCGGAGCTCGACCACAACCTCATCGTCGGGTTCGGCGGCCCGGACGGGGCGCGCGAGGCGCTGCACGTGCTGATGCTCGACAACGCGGGCGTGCACGACCGCACCCGCCTGCGTATCCAGCTCACCGGCGAGGCGCTCGACCGTGCCGGCATCCAGCACGACGAGTTGCTGATCGGCGGCGACAACCACCTGGACGCGATCATGCGAGCCTGCTACCTGAGCGACTGGGTGTCGCTCTACCTCGCCTACCTCGTGGGCGCCGACCCGACGGAGGTGCGCGCGATCTCGACGCTCAAGGACGCGCTCGGACAGCACGCGCGGGGGTAGCGGGGTCAGCGCTGCGACTGCACCTGACGCAGTAGATCACCGGCGACCGCCAGCGGTTCGCTCCGCACAATCAGTGCGTCATACGGTGCTTTGGCCTCGTAAATCGCCACGTCACCAGCGCTGTTGCCCGCGTACATGCCTGCGTACGTCTCAATGTCAGCCTTGTAGGTGAGCAGCGACTTCCGCACTGCGTCGACCTCAGCCAGGCGTCCAGCCACACGAAGCACGTCGTCCTGATCCCGGAAGTCGGCGGTGTAGATGCAGACCACATGGAGCTTGCCCCACGTACCTGCGGGGTCATTCTGCTGGTGCCAGTCGGTCGAAACCTTTGCCGCGATACCGAGCGTCCCGTCCTCAGTCGCCCGCCGGACACGTTCCCAGCAGTAATCGACAAATCGACACTGCACTCGAATCAACCACTTGCCGACGAGGTGTCGGTCATACGACTGCGTGTCAGGCGCATATGCATGCACCCACGAATGGCGTGCGGGTGCGCTGCACGGCGGCGTGCTTGAGGAAAGTCGATCGGGGCCGGGCTCCACGTAGTTTGAGCGCATCTCATCCAGCGATGAACCGGGCATTGTTCCTCCTCAGCCCCGAACGCCGCCGATGATGCCACACACGACGAAGCCCCGGCTCGCGCCGGGGCTTCGCTGTGTGCGAGCGGTCGAGGAAGCGACTAGCGCTTCGTGAACTGCGGGGCCTTGCGGGCGCGCTTCAGACCGAACTTCTTGCGTTCCTTCTCCCGCGGGTCGCGCGTGAGCAGGCCGTTGGCGCGCAGGGGGCGTCGATAGTTCTCGTCCGCCGCCACGAGGGCGCGCGCGATGCCGAGGCGGATCGCACCGGCCCAGCCGGCGTTGCCGCCGCCGTCGACCTTCACCTGGACGTTGAAGCGGCGACCGGTCTCGGTGACCGAGAGCGGGCGCAGCATGTCCTGGCGGGCGGAGGCGCGGTTGATCACATCGTCGGCGGGAGAGCCGTTGACGATCACGGTGCCGGTGCCGGGGTAGAGCCGGACGCGCGCGACGGCGGCCTTCCGGCGGCCCAGGCCGTAGTAGTACTGCTCAGTCGTCATGGGTTACTCGCTCTGCTCGCTGGTCGCGGTGGAGGTGGCGGGGCGCTTGGCGGCGCCCATGCCCGCGCGCACCTGTGCGGCGTGCGGGTGGTTGGGGCCGGAGTAGACCTTCAGGTGGCGGAAGAGCTCGCGGCCCAGGCTGGTGCTGGGCAGCATGCCCTTCACGGCCTTCTCGACGACGCGGCGCGGATCCTTCGCCAGCTGCTCCTCGAAGGTGCGCTCGCGCAGGCCGCCCGGGTAGCCGGAGTGGCGGTAGTAGACCTTCTCGGTGGCCTTGTTGCCGGTGAGGCCGATCTCCTTCGCGTTCACGACGATCACGAAGTCGCCCATGGGCAGGTGAGGCTCATAGGTGGGCTTGTGCTTGCCCATCAGGAGCTTCGCAGCCTCGGAGGCCAGGCGGCCCAGCGGGACGTCCTTGGCATCGATGACGTGCCAGGCACGATCCATGCTGCCGCTATGCAGTCGGTAGGTCTTCATCGTCGTCATTCCAGTCCACCGTCCCCGGTGCGTACTGCACCGCTACGAGCGTCAATCCCTGCGGCGGCGCGGCCGGGCCGACGCTCGCCGGCGGTGCATCCACCAGCCGCGCGAACGCGTCCGGTGTGAGCCGCCCCAATCCCACGTCCCGCAACGCCCCCACGGTGCGACGCACCTGGTGCGGCAGGAACGATTCGGCCTCCATCGTCACCTGCAGGCGATGTGGCGCGCAGCGCCGCACCGAGCAGGATCCGAGCGTTCGTCGCGGCGAGCGTCCAGGCTCCAGCGGCCCGGAGAACGCCGACCAGTCGCGCTCCACCGTCGGCAGCAGCGAGGCCGCGAGGGCCATCGATGCCACGTCCAGCGTCGCGTCCAGCTGCCACGCGTTCCGCCGCGACAGCGGCGAACGCGGACGACCGTCCTCGACCCGGTACGCGTAGCGTCGCATCCGTGCGCTGCGCCGCGGATCGAAGTCCGCAGGCACCACGCACGCCGCGCGCACCGCCACGTCCGGCGGCAGGAAGCGATTCAGCGCAGCGACCCAGCGCGCCGGCTCGTGCCCCGTCAGGGTGTCGAGCGTCGCGACCTGGCCGCGCGCATGCACCCCGGAGTCGGTCCGACCCGCGAAGCGCATCCGCTGTGTCTCGCCCGTGAACTGCGTCACCGCAGCCTCGAGCGTGTCCTGCACGGTCCGCTGTCCCGACTGCGATTGCGACCCGGCGAAGTCCGTCCCGTCGTACTCGACGAGCAGGGCGATCCGCCGCGTCTCCGCAGCCATGGACACTAGACGAGCTCAAGCTGCGCCATCATTGCGCCGTCGCCCAGGCGCGGCCCGATCTTGGTGACGCGGGTGTACCCGCCGGGGCGCGTCGCGTACGTGGTCGCCAGTTCACTGAACAGGCGATCCACGACGTCCGGCTCGTACACGTAGGCCAGCGCCTGGCGCCGGGCGTGCACGGTGCCGCGCTTGCCGAGGGTGATCATCTTCTCGACCATCGGGCGAATCTCCTTCGCCCGGGCCTCTGTGGTGCGGATCGCGCCGTGCTTCAGCACCTGAGTGGTGAGGCTGCGGAACATGGCGATCCGCTGGTCGGTGGCCATGTCAAAACGACGGCCTGATACCTGGTGACGCATGGCTACTCGTCCTCGTCTTCCGTGAGGTTCGCGGGATCCTCACCGGCCTCGCGGAGCGCCTGGATGAGCGCGGCGCCCAGCGAGCCAACCTCGTCGGCGGGCTCGTCGACGGCGATGCCGCGCGACTCCGGGGCAATTGCGCCGGTGCCGTTGCCCGGCATGCCGGCGACTGCGGCGCGGCGGGAGTCGATGCGGGGGGCCGGGAAGCCCTTGCTCACGAGCTTGTCGCGGAGCTCCTCGTACGACTTCTCGCCGAAGTTGCGGAGCGCGAGGAGCTCCTCCTCGGAGCGCTCCAGGATGGCGCCGACGGTGGTGAGACCGGAGCGCTTCAGGCAGTTGTAGGCGCGCACGGAGAGGTCGAGCTCCTCGATCGGCGTGTCGTAGCCGTCGAAGCCGCCGGTCGGCTCCTGGATCGCGCTGGTGACGATGCTGTCCGGGCGGCCAAGCCGCTGGAAGCCGAGGAACTGGTCACGCAGGATCTCGGACGCGAGCGAGACAGCCATAGGGCCGCTGATCGTGCCGTCGGTCCAGATCTCCAGCTCCAGCCGGTCGAAGTCGGTGTCCTGACCCACGCGGGTGCGGGAGACGTGGTAGTTCACGCGGCGCACGGGGGTGAACAGCGCGTCGACCGGGATGACGCCGATCGGCAGCCCCTCGCCCGCGGTGGCGGGGAGGTAGCCGCGGCCGGCCTCGACGTTGATGTCGGCGACGAGCGAGGCGTCCTTGTGGTCGAGCGTGGCGAGCTTGAGCTCGGGGTTCACGACCTCGTAGTCAGCGCTGGACTGGATGTCGCCGGCGGTGACGATGCCTTCGCCGGACGCCTCCAGGAAGAGACGGGCGGGGCGGTCGGAGTACGCGCGGAGGCGGACTTCCTTCAGGTTGAGCAGGAACTCCGTCACGTCCTCCTGGACGTGCGGCATGGTCGAGAACTCGTGCTCCACGCCCTCAATGCGGACGGAGGTGATCGCCGCGCCGGGGAGCGAGGACAGCAGGACACGCCGGAGCGCGTTGCCCAGGGTGTTGCCGAAGCCGGACTCCAGCGGCTCAGCCACCACGCGTGCGTAGTCGACTTCGTCGACTTCGACGCGGATGTCGGGGATGTGCAGGTCAGGCAAGACGCACCTCGCAGGTGGGCGACGTTCCGCCGGCCGAAGCCGGCGAGACGGTCACTAGCGTGAGTAGTACTCGACGATCGCGTTCGGGTTGAAGTGCGCTTCGATGTCACCAGGGGTCGGCTCCGACACAACGCGGCCGGTCAGGGCCTCGCGGTCGACTTCAACCCAGCCGGGGACGTCGCGGCCACGGATCTCCTCGTGGAGGATCTTCGCGTACTCAGAGCGCTTGCCGCGGTCGGTCAGACCGATGGCAGCGCCGACCTTCACGTGCGCGCTGGGAACGTCGAGCTTCGCGCCGTTGACGGACACGAGGCCATGGGTGACCAGCTGGCGCGCCTGAGCGCGGGTGCTGGCGAAGCCCATGCGGTAGACGACGTTGTCCAGCCGCTCCTCCAGCGAGCGCATGAGGAGCTCACCGGTGACGCCGGGGCGCCGCACGGCACGCTCGTAGTAGTCGCGGAACTGGCGCTCCATGAGCCCGTAGGCGAAGCGCACCTTCTGCTTTTCAATGAGCTGCTGTCCACGGTCGGAAATCTTGCGACGCCGCATCGAGCGCGGGCCTGGAGGGGCCGGGCGCTTGATAATGGCGCACTTCGCCGTTCCGCACAGCGAAACGCCGTAGCGGCGGCACTTCCGACACTTGGGACCAGTGTATCGGGCCATCGGACCTCGCTCTTACTGCCGCGGCCGGCGACGCGGCCGGCACCCGTTGTGCGGGATGGGCGTGACGTCGCGGATCGACAGCACGCGGACTCCCGAGGACTGCAAGGCGCGCACGGCGGCTTCGCGGCCGGCGCCCGGGCCCTTCACGAACACTTCCACCTCTCGCAGGCCGTGCTCGACGGCCCGCTGGGCGGCTCCCTCAGCAGCAATCTGCGCGGCGTACGGGGTGCTCTTGCGAGAACCCTTGAAGCCGGCGGTGCCGCCGCTACCCCACGACAGCACGTTCCCATTCGGGTCCGTGAGCGTGATGATCGTGTTGTTGAACGTCGACGTGACGTAGGCGCGCCCGCGCGGGACGGACTTCCGTTCGCGACGTCGGGTGGTGGTGCGCCGGTTGGCAGCTGCTCGCCCCATCCGATCCTCCCGTTACTACTTGCGCGCCGCGCGACGCTTACCGGACACAGTCCGGCGCACGCCACGGCGGGTACGAGCGTTGGTCTTGGTGCGCTGACCGCGCACCGGCAGGCCACGGCGGTGCCGGTACCCGCGGAAGCAGTTGATCTCGATCAGGCGCTGGATGTTCTGGCGCACCTCACGGCGGAGGTCACCTTCCACCACGTGCTCGCCCTCGACGACCGCGCGGATGCGCGCGACCTCGTCATCCGTCAGGTCGCGCACCTTGGTGGTGGGGTCGACCTGCGTCTGCTCCAGGATCCGGGCAGCCATGGGCCGCCCGACGCCGTAGATGTACGGCAGGGAGAAGAGCACCTGCTTGTCGTTCGGGATGTCGACGCCGGCGATGCGTGCCATATGCGCCCTCCTAGCCCTGTCGCTGCTTGTGACGCGGGACGATGCAAATCACCCGAAGCCGCCCGTGGCGGCGGATGATCTGGCAGCGCTCACAGCGCTTCTTGATCGAGGCCGATACCTTCATCGCTGTCCCCAGCTACCTACTCGTTCGTTCGTTCTTCGAAGCGTTCCGCTGCCGCGTTACCGGAAGCGATACGTGACACGCCCGCGCGTCAGGTCGTACGGGCTGAGTTCCACCAATACGCGGTCGCCCAGGAGGATGCGGATGTAGTGCATCTTCATCCGCCCGGAGACGTGGGCCAGAACGTGGTGCCCGTTGGCGAGTTCGACATCGAACATCGCGTTGGGCAGCGCGTCCTTGACGACGCCTTCGACCTCAATGACTTCCTTCTTCGTCTTCGCGCGCGGGCGGCGTTCCTGCGTCATCGCTGACCGCCAACCTGCTCGCGGATGCGCGTCAGCACCTCGGGCCCCTCTTCGAGGATCGCGATCGTCTCCTCGAAGTGGGCGCTCAGGCTGCCATCGCGCATGCGCACCGTCCAGTGATCCGCCATCTCCTCGGTCTCCGGGCGGCCGAGTGCGAACATCGGCTCCAGCGCCAGCACCATCCCGGCCTTCAGCTTGAAGCCGATGCCGGGGCGACCGAAGTTCGGGACGTGCGGCGGCTCGTGCATCTCACGACCGACGCCGTGCCCGCCGTACTCCTGCACGATGCCGTAGCCGGCCTCTTCGCCGAAGCGACCGATCGCAGCGGAGATGTCGCCCAGGTAGTTGCCGGGGCGCGCCTGCTCGATGCCCGCCCAGAGCGAGGCCTCGGTGACGCGCATCAGCTCCTGAGCCTCCGGCGTGACCTCGCCGACGCCGCAGGTGAAGGCGGCGTCTGAGACGTAGCCCTTGTAGGTGACGCCCAGGTCGATGCTGACGATGTCACCCTCCTTGAGGGCGCGGCTGCCCGGGATGCCGTGGACCAGGTGGTCGTTCACGGAGTAGCAGATTGCACCGGGGTACGGCGGACGACCGCCGGGGCCGTAGCCGACGAACGTCGGCAGACCGCCACGCTTTGCGATCGCGTCCTTGGCGAGGCCATCAAGGTCTCGTCCCGTGACGCCGGGGGCCACCGCCTCGCGAAGGGCAGCACGAACCTCTGCGTTGAGGCGCCCGGCCTCCCGCATGAGGACGATCTCGTCCTTCGACTTGATGGTGACGGTGGAAACCGGCATCAGAACAGTTTACGCCTTTCCCGATGCGGCCGACACCTGCTCGATTGCGCCGAGCAGGCGTGCGGTGACGTCGGTGGGCTCACCGGTGCCGTCGACCGGGTGAAGCTTGCCCTGCGCCTCATAGAAGGCGGCGAGCTGCTCCGTCCAGGTACGGTTGGTGGCAAGGCGGTTGGAGACGGTCTCCGGGCGATCGTCGGCGCGCTGCGTGAGCGCGGTGCCGCACTTGTCGCACACGCCGGACTGCTTCGGCGGGCTGGAGAGCTCATGGTAGATGGCACTGCAGTTCGGGCAGTTCCAGCGGCCGGTGAGGCGCGCCATGAGCAGGTCCTCGGGCACCTTGATGTAGAGCACGCCGTCGATCTGGCGGCCCTGGCCGGCCAGTGCGCCATCCAGCGCCTCGGCCTGCGGGATGGTGCGGGGGAAGCCGTCCAGCATGATGCCGGCGGCAGCGTCCGGGCGCGCGATGCGCTCCAGCAGCATGTTGATCGTGACCTCGTCCGGGACGAGCTCGCCGCGGGACATGTACTCCTGCGCGCGCTTGCCGAGCTCGGTGCCCTCGGCGGCGGCGGCGCGGAAGAGATCGCCCGTGGAGATGTGCAGAAGGCCGAGGCGGTCTGCGAGCAGGGCCGCCTGCGTGCCCTTCCCTGCGCCCGGCAGGCCGAGGAGGATGAGCTGCATTAGGAGATAAACCCTTCGTAGTTGCGCATCATCATCTGGGCCTCGATCTGGCGCATGGTGTCCAGCACGACGCCGACGACGATGAGCAAACCGGCCGCGCTGACCTGCACCGACTGCACGTCGGTCACGGCCTGCGCGAAGAACGGCACGATCGAGACGATGCCCAGGAAGATCGCGCCACCCCAGGTGATGCGGATGAGCACGCGCATGACGTACTCCTGCGTCGGGCGACCGGGACGGATGCCCGGGATGAAGCCGCCCTGGCGCTGGAGGTTCTCCGCCAGGTTCTGCTGCTGGAAGACGACCAGCGTGTAGAAGAAGGAGAACACCATCACCAGTAGGAAGACCATCAGCCAGTACAGCGGCGCGGTCGGCGAGAAGGCGTTCTGCAGGAATCGGGCGGTGCTGGCGATCCAGCCCACGTCCACCGTGGTCGCGATGAACTGTGCGAACACCGGCGGGAAGATCATGATCGAGAACGCGAAGATCATCGGCACCATGCCGGCGGAGTTCACGCGCAACGGGATGTGCGTCTGCCCCTGCTGGCGGTACATGCGACCGCCTCGGAACGTGGAGCGCGCGTACTGGACGGGGATCCGGCGCTGCGCCTCCTGCACGAAGATGATCGCGGCGACCAGGCCGATCGCGATGACTGCCAGCGTCAGCAGACCGGTGACCGCGGTGCCGACGCCGGTGAAGAGGCTGTTGCCCAGGATACTCGGCAGGCCAGCGACGATACCGGCAAAGATCAGCAGCGAGACGCCGTTGCCGATGCCCTGCTCCGAGATCAACTCACCCACCCAGACGAGGAACATGGTGCCCGCGACCATCGATGACAGCGCCGCGATCGTGGCGAGCGTGTTCCCGCTGCCGAAGCCGATGTTCGTAACGCCGCCCAACTGCTGGATAAGCAGCAACTGCGCATAGCCCTGGAACACCGCCAGCGGCACCGTCAGCCAGTGCGTGTAGATCTGGATGCGCTGCCGCCCCGCCTCGCCGCCCTCCTGCGAGAGCGCCTGGAGGCGGGGAATCAGCGGCACGGCGAGCTGCATGATGATCGAGGCGGTGATGTACGGATACACACCCAACGCCGCGACGGAGAGGTTACGCAGCGCACCGCCGGAGAAGATGTTCAGGAAGCCGAGGATGGCGTTGTTGTCGAACGTGCGACGCAGCGCCTCCGGATCGACGCTCGGGATCGGAATGTGCGCGGCGAACCGGAAGACGAGCAACATCCCCAGCGTGAACAGGATCTTCCTGCGCACGTCCGGCTGGGCGAAGGCATCAATGCCCGCCTGCAGGAGCTGGGGTCGCCGCGTCTGCTGACTCGCCACGAACTACTCTCCCTGCGCCGTGCCGGCAGCCGCCGCAGCCTTGCGGCGGTGGATGCGGTTGCGAACGCGGTGCTCTGCCGCTGCCGTCTCCGTGAAGGAGCCGCCCGCGTCGGTGATCGCGCTCTTCGCAGCCTCGGACAGCCGAGGCGCGGTGATGGTCAGGGCGTGCGCGAGCGCACCGGTCGCGAGCACCTTGAACGGCGTCGCGGCGTTGTCGATGAGGCCGACGGCGGCCAGCGCCTCGGCGTCGACGGTCGCGCCCGCAGCGAAGTGCTTCGCCAGGTCGCGCAGGGCGACGGCGCGGAACTCGATGCGCGCGAAGTTGCGGAAGCCGCGCTTGTGGCCCAGGCGGCGGACGATCGACATCTGACCGCCCTCGAACTGAGGACGGACGGAGCCGCGTGCCTTCTGGCCCTTGCGACCGCGGCCACCATAGGTGCCCTGGCCGGAGGCCTGGCCGCGACCGACGCGCTTCTTGGCGTGCTTCGCGCCGGGTGCCTGGCGCAGCTCGTGCTGTTCCACTACTCGACTTCTTCCACCGTCACCAGGTGACGGACCTTGTGCGCCATCCCACGGATGGTGCGGTTGTCATCGTGCTCCACGGTCTCGTGGAGGCGGTGGAGGCCGAGCGCGCGGACGGTGCGCTTCTGGTCACCGGCATAGCCGATGGCGGACTTCACCCAGGTGATCTTGAGCTTGGTGGCCATGGGCTACGCTCCTGCCGCCAGCGCGCGGCGCTGGGCGACGACCTCACCCGGCTGGCGCAGCGACTCGAGGCCGCCGAGCGTGGCGCGGACGACGTTGATCGGGTTGCTGGAGCCGAGCGACTTGGTCAGCACGTCCTTCACGCCCGCAGCCTCCATGACGGCGCGCACCGCACCACCGGCGATGAGGCCGGTACCGGCGGAGGCGGGCCGCATGACGACGGTGGACGCCTTGTACTGCGACACGGTGTCGTGCGCGATCGTGCTGGCGTGCATCGGCACGGTGATCATCGAGCGGCGCGCGATGACGCCACCCTTGCGGATCGCCTCCGGCACCTCGTTGGCACGACCAAGGCCGAAGCCGACGCGCCCGGCGCCATCACCGACGACCACGATCGCGGTGAAGGAGAAGCGGCGACCGCCCTTCACCACCTTCGCGACGCGGTTGATGAAGACGACCTTCTCGATGAACTCGGACTCTTCTTCTTCGCGGCGGCGGTCACGACGCGGCCTGTCGCCGCGGTCACGCTGCTGAACCATTAGAAGACCAGCCCTTCTTCGCGAGCGGCGTCGGCGAGAGCCTGCACGCGTCCGGCGTATTCGAAGCCGCCGCGGTCGAAGACCACGGACTCCAGCCCGGCCTGCTTCGCGCGCTGGGCCAGCAGCGCGCCCACCTTGCGGGCACGCTCGGTCTTGGTGCCACCGCCGTCGCGCAGCCCGGCCTCCAGGTCGGAGGCCTGCGCCAGCGTGCGACCGGCCAGGTCATCGATGACCTGGGCGTAGATGTGCTGGCTGGAGCGGAACACGGCGAGCCGTGGCCGCGCCGAGGTGCCGGCAACCTTCTTGCGCAGGCGGGTGTGGCGGCGGATCCGCGCGACGCGGGAGGTGTCAGTGCTGGCCATGTCTTACCGTCCGGTCTTTCCGGCCTTGCGGCGAATGACCTCGTCGGAGTAGCGGATGCCCTTGCCGCGGTACGGCTCGGGCGGGCGCTTCTCACGCACAAGGGCGGCCTGCTGGCCGACGGCCTGCTTGTCGATGCCCACGATGTGCAGGCGGGTGGGAGTCTCCACCTCGAAGCTGACGCCCGGGAGGGGCTCCATCTCGATGGGGTGGGAGTAACCCAGGTTGAGCATCAGGTTGGTGCCGCGCAGCTCGGCGCGGTAACCGGTGCCGGCGATCTCCAGCGACTTGCGGAAGCCGGTGGAGACACCCGTCACCATGTTCGCGAGCAGCGCACGGGTGAGCCCGTGCAGCGCGCGGTGGCTGGGCGAGTCGGACGGCCGGGTGACGACAATGCTGTCGTCCTCCAGCGTCACGCTGATCGCGGTGTGGACGTCGTGATCCAGCGTGCCCTTCGGACCCTGCACGCGGGCGTGCTGGCCGGAGAGCGTCACCTGGACGCCACTGGGAATCGGAATGGGCAGGCGGCCTACGCGCGACATGGCGTCTCCTACCAGACGTAGCAGAGCACTTCGCCGCCGACCTTCTGACGCCAGGCCTCTTGGCCCGACATCACGCCGTGCGACGTGCTCATGATCGCGACCCCCAGGCCACCGTAGACCCGCGGAATCTCACCCTTGTTCACGTAGACGCGGAGGCCGGGGCGCGAAACGCGGCGAATGCCGCCCAGCGCCGCGCGACGATCCGCACGGTAGTTGAGCTTGAGCCGCAGGTAGCGGCGCGAGCCCTCGGTCTCTTCGGTATAGCCGCCAATGAAGCCCTCGCGCTGCAGAACGTCAGCGACGGCGGCCTTCACGTTGGAGGCGGGCACACGCACGGTCTCGTGCCGCGCGCTCGCGGCGTTGCGGATGCGCGTGCACATGTCCGCCAGGGGGTCCGACATACTCATAGGATCTCAGCCTGCCTTCCGCCGGTACTTCGGTCTTGGTCGACCGGTTACCAGGAGGACTTTTTCACGCCCGGAAGCTTGCCCTGGTTGGCCAGCGTCCGGAAACAGATGCGGCACATGCCGAACTGGCGCATGAACCCGCGCGGTCGGCCACAGGGGCGGTTCGCCCACATGACCTGGCAACGGTTGCGGTGCCGATTTTCGAACTTCGGCTTTCGGTCCGACTTCACGATCTGCGACATCTTCGCCATCGTGCGCGCTCCTACTTGGCGAACGGCATGCCGAGCAACTCGAGCAACCGCTTACCCTCTTCGTCGGTGCGAGCCGACGTGATGATGTTGATCTGCATGCCGCGGACGCGCTCTACCTGGTCGAAGCTGATCTCCGGGAAGATGATCTGCTCCGGCAGGCCGAGCGAGTAGTTCCCGCGGCCGTCAAACGCCTTGTTGGAGACGCCGTGGAAGTCGCGCGTGCGGGGCAGCGCGAGGTTCACCAGGCGGTCAAGGAACTCCCACATGCGGTCGCCACGCAGGGTGAGCGAGACGCCGATGGGGTTGTTCTCACGCAGCTTGAAGTTCGAAATCGCCTTCTTCGCGCGGTTCACCATCGGCTTCTGGCCGGTGATGATCTGCAGGTCGGAGACAGCGGAGTCGACGGCGCGACCGTTGGTCAGCGCCTCGCCCAGACCGATGTTGACCGCGACCTTGGTGATCGTGGGCACCTGCATGGGGTTGGCGTAGTTGAAGTCGCGCTTGAGCGCGGCTACGACCTCGTCACGGTACTTCTGCTTCAGGGATGGGGCCGCGGTCACCATTAGCCGATCGCCTCCCCGCAGGCCTTACAGACCCGCACCTTCTTGCCGTCTTCGAGCTGCTTGAAGCCGACGCGCACGGCCTTCGAGCAGGAGGGGCACACGACCTGCACGTTGGAGAGGTGCAGGGGCGCTTCCATCTCCACGATGGCGGAGACCTCGTTGGCGCTGCGCTGGCGGCGGTGCCGCTTGACCATGTTCAGACCGGCGACGACGACGCGGTTCTCCGTGGGGAGGACGCGACGCACCTGGCCGCGCTTGCCGCGGTCCTTGCCGGTGTTGATCTCGACGGTGTCGTCACGCTTCACGCGGGCAGCCATTAGAGCACCTCCGGCGCGAGCGAGATGATGCGCATGAACTCGCGGTCACGGAGCTCGCGGGCGACGGGGCCGAAGATGCGCGTACCGCGCGGGTTTCCGGCCTTGTCCGCAAGGATGACTGCGGCGTTCTCATCGAACTTGATGGAGGAGCCGTCGGCGCGAGAGAAAGGGTGCGCGGTGCGCACGACGACGGCGCGGACGACGTCGCCCTTCTTCACGTTGCCGTTCGGCTGGGCCTCTTTGACGCTGGCGATGATGGTGTCACCGACGGCGGCGTAGCGGCGGCGTGAGCCACCGAGCACGCGGATGCACAGCAACTCGCGCGCGCCGGAGTTGTCGGCGACCTTGAGCCGGCTCTGCTGCTGGATCATTCGGTCGCCTGCTCCCCGCTCTGGGCCTCGCTGGCGTGCGAGGCGGAGCGCTGCACTTCGCTGACCAGGGTGGCATCGATGGCAGTCGGGGCGATCTCCGCCACGGCCCGCTCCACGATGACCTCCACCAGGCGCCAGCGCTTGGTCTTGCTGATCGGGCGGCACTCCTCGATGCGCACGGTGTCGCCGAGGGTCGCCTCGTTGTTCGGGTCGTGCACCGGGTAGCGCTTCGTGCGCCGGATCACCTTGTGGTAGAGGCGGTGCGGCGCCGCGCGCTCGATGGCGACGATGATCGTCTGGTCGCCCTTGTCGGACACCACGGTGCCGACACGCGCCTTGTGGTTGATCGGTCGTGCTTCGACCATCGCTTACTCCCGGTTCCCGGCGGCGTCAGCCTCGACGAGGATGGCGCGCTCACGGGCGAGGGTCTTGAGGCGCGCGATGCGCCGCTTCGCCTTCGCGATCTGCGAGACGTCCGCGAGCTGCCGCGTGGCGGCCTGGAAGCGGAGGTTGAAGAGCGCCTGGTGGGCGGACTCCAGATCCTCGCGCAGCTGGGCCTCGTCGCGACCGCGGAACTCGGTGGTTTCCTTGGCGCTCATTCGCCGGTCTCCTCGCGCCCGATGACCTTGGTGTCGACGGGCAGCTTGTGGTGGGCGCGGCGGAACGCCTCGCGGACGGCGGTCTCCGTGACGCCGGCGACCTCGAACATGACGCGGCCGCGCTTCACGACCGCGACCCAGTGGTCAGCCGGGCCCTTGCCCTTACCCATGCGGGTCTCGACCGGCTTCTTCGTGACCGGCTTGTCCGGGAAGAGGCGGATCCAGACCTTGCCACCGCGCCGGAGGGAACCGGTGATCGCGCGACGAGCGGACTCGATCTGACGCGAGTCGACCCACGCCGTGCTCTGCGCCTGCAGGCCCCACTCGCCGAAGGCGACCGTGTTGCCCGTCTGCGCAGCGCCGGACCGGCGGCCGCGGTGCTGCTTGCGATACTTGACGCGCCGAGGCATCAGCATGGCGCTACTCCGTCGTCTCTGCCCCGGCGAGCGCCAGCGGCGACTCACGCGGGTCAATGTCACCCTTGTAGATCCAGCACTTCACGCCGATGCGGCCGAAGGTGGTGTGGGCTTCGCTAATGCCGAAGTCGATGTCGGCGCGGAGCGTGTGCAGCGGGACGCGCCCCTGCATCTCCTGCTCCGACCGCGACATCTCGGAGCCGCCCAGGCGGCCGCTGATGCGCACGCGGCAGCCGAGAGCGCCGCGCTGCATGGTGCGCTGCACGGACTGCTTCATCGCGCGGCGGAAGGCGACGCGGCGCTCCAGCTGGTCGGCGACGGAACGCGCGACCAGTGCAGCGTCCAGCTCCGGCACGCGAATCTCATCGATGTTCAGGCGCACGCGACGGTCGGTCGCACGCTCCAGCGCGCCGCGCAGGTGCTCCACGTTCTGCCCGCCGCGGCCGATGACGATGCCCGGCTTCGCGGTGCGGACGGTGAGGTTGAGCTGGTTCGCGTTGCGCTCAATGAGCACGCCGCCGATGCCGGCGTCGGGCAGGAGCTTCATGACGAGGCGACGAAGGCGCATGTCCTCCTGGACCAGCTGCGCGTACTCGCGCTCGCTGAACCACTTGGACTGCCAGTCCTTGTAGACGCCGACGCGGAACCCGTACGGGTGTACTTTGCGGCCCATTAGAAGCCCTCGTTCCCCTCGACGACGATCTCGATGTGCGCAGAGCGCTTGAGGACCGACGTCGCGCGCCCGCGCGAGCGTGCGCGGAAGCGCTTCAGCGTCGGCGCCTCGTTCGCGAACGCCCGCTTCACCAGCAGGCGGTCGGGGTCCAGGTTGTAGTTGTTCTCCGCGTTGGCCGCGGCGGACTTCACGGTCTTCAGCACGATCTTGGCCGACGGCTGGGGGAGGTACTCCAGCACGGAGACGGCCGTGGCGACCGGCAAGCCTCGGATCTGGTCCAGGACCAGCCGAACCTTGCGCGCCGAGATCGGCTGGTTGGAGGCGAGTGCACGCACTTCCATTAGCGGGACCTCGACGTCGTCTCGGACTTGCCGCGGTGACCGCGGAAGGTCCGCGTGAACGCGAACTCGCCGAGCTTGTGGCCGACCATGTTCTCAGTGCAGAACACCGGAACGTGGCGGCGGCCATCGTGCACCGCGATGGTGAGACCAATGAACTCAGGCATGATCGTGGAGGCGCGCGACCAGGTTCGGATCGCGGCCTTCGTGCCGGAGCGCTGAATCTCTTCGACCTTCTTCATGAGGCTAGCCTCAACGAAGGGGCCCTTCTTCGTAGATCGCGACATGGCCTACCTCCGGCCCTTGCTGCGGCGGCGCTGGATCATGTTGTCGGTGCGCTTGTTGTTGCGCGTGCGGTAGCCAAGCGCCGGCTTGCCCCACGGCGTCTTCGGGCCAGGCATACCAATGGACGCCTTGCCCTCACCACCGCCGTGCGGGTGGTCAACAGGGTTCATGACGGAACCGCGCACCTGCGGGCGACGCCCACGGTGCCGCGTGCGACCGGCCTTGCCGAGCTTCAGGAGCGCGTGCTCCAGGTTGCCGACGGTGCCGACCGTGGCCAGGCAGTCCTCAGACACGTAGCGCGTCTCACCCGAGGGCAGACGCAGCAGCGCGCGACCGGATTCCTTCGCCATGAGCTGCACGCCTGCGCCCGCGGCGCGAGCAAGCTGCGCGCCGCGACCGGGCTGGAGCTCCACGTTGTGCACGGTGGTGCCCAGCGGCAGCGCGGAGAGCGGGAGCGTGTTGCCGGGTGCGATCGGCGAGCCGACACCGGCGACGACGCTCTGACCCACCGCGGTGCCATTCGGCGCGACGATGTAGCGCTTGTCACCATCGGCGTAGTGCACCAGCGCGATGCGGGCGCTCCGTCCGGGGTCGTACTCGATCGCGGCGACCTTGCCGGGCACGCCCGGCTTGTCGCGGCGGAAGTCGATGATGCGAATCTTGCGCTTCGCACCACCGCCGCGGTGGCGGACAGTGATGGTGCCGCCGGTGGAGCGGCCGGCGCGCTGCTTCTTGGAGGCGAGCAGCGACTTCTCCGGCGTGCTCTTGGTGATCTCCTCAAAGGAGAACCCCGTGGCGCCGCGACGGCCGGGCGAGGTAGGTCGGAATGCGCGTACCGGCATGACTAGACCCCCTCGAAGACCTGGATCTGCTCGCCGGGCTGCAGGGTCACGACGGCCTTCTTCCAGGAAGGCTGCGTGCCATGACTGCGACCCATGCGCTTCACTTTGCCGCGCACCATCATCGTGTTCACAGAGACGACGTGGACGTTGAACGCCTTCTCGACGGCCTCTGCGATCTGCGGCTTGTTGGCGCCGACGGCGACCTCGAACACGTACTTGCCGACGGGCGAGAGCATCGTCGACTTCTCGGTGATGAGGGGGCGCCGGAGCACCTCATACGGGTGAATGGCCTTGGGCATCGCTTACGCCTCCACCGGGACGGGGGCGAGGCGCTTCGCAGCACGCTCACCACCCCACAGGGCCTCGATGCGGCGCACGGCGTCCACCGTCAGCAGGACGGTGTGGTGCGACAGCAGGTCGGCGACGTTCAGCGTGTCGGCCGGGAGCACGCGGGCACCATCGACGTTGCGCGCCGAGAGGTGTGCGGTGCGGTCCGGCGAGCCCGTGACGATGAGCGCGGAGCGCTCCACGCCCAGGTTCTTCAGCAGGCCCACGACAGCCTTCGTGGACGGCTCGGTCACGCCGAGCGCGTCGACGACGAGCAGCCGCTGCTCCGCCGCGCGCGACGACAGCACGGAGCGGATCGCCAGGCGGCGCATGCGCTTCGGCAGGTCCTGCACGAAGGAGTGAGGCTTGGGGCCGAAGACGACGCCACCACCCTTGTGGAGGGGGGAGCGGATGCCGCCCTGGCGGGAGGTGCCCAGGCCCTTCTGACGACGAGTCTTGTGGGTCGAGCCACGAACCTCGCCACGGGTCTTGGTGTTCGCCGACCCGGCGCGCCGTGCGGCGAGCTGGGCGACGAGCGCCTGGTGCACGACGGCGGTGTTCGGCTCAATGCCAAACACAGCGTCGTCAACGTCGATAGCTGATGCCGCCGAGCCGGCGGCGGTGCGAACGTCGAGCTTCACGCCTCCGCCTCGCTCTCGTTGGTCTCGGTCGTCTCCGAGGTGGTCTCCTCGGTGGCGTCGGTGGTCGGCTCGGCCTCGGCGGCAGGTGCCTCCTCGGCGACAGCGACCGGCTCTTCGACCTCGATGTCGGCCGTCGGGAGCACCGGCGGCGCGAAGTTCTTCAGGGCGGCGCGGCGGCCGCGCGTCACGGAGACGACACGGTCAACGGCACCGGGCACCGAGCCTTCGACGAAGATGAGGTTGCGCACCGGGTCGGTGAGCACCACCAGCACGTTCATGACGGTGACGTCACGCGCACCCATGTGGCCGGCCATCTTCTGGCCCTTCCACACCTTGCCCGGGGTGGTACCGGCGCCGACAGAGCCGGGCGCGCGGTGGCGGTCCGACTGACCGTGGGTCTTGGGGCCGCCACGGAAGTGCCAGCGCTTCACGCCACCGGCCCAGCCGCGTCCCTTGGACACGCCTGCGACGTTGACGTACTCGCCGGGGGTGAAGGCGTCGACCGTGATGGCCTGGCCCGCGGTGTAGCTCTCGCCCTCCGTCGGGAACTCGCGGAGCACGGTCAACGTGTCCTCGATGCCCGCGCGGCGCAGGTGGCCACGCTCCGGCCGGTTCACCCGCTTGCGCGTACCGGTGAAGCCGAGCTGGACGGCCTCGTAGCCGTCGCGCTCGGTGGTGCGCACCTGGGTGACCCGGTTCGGGCCGACCTCGATCACAGTGACGGCGCGCACACGGCCGGCGCCATCGTAGAGGCGCATCATGCCGATCTTGCGGCCCAACATGCCGTTGACCATCTCGGTACCCCGGGCTCTCTTAGAGCTTGATCTCGATGTCGACGCCCGACGGCAGTTGCAGCCGCATGAGCGTGTCCACCGTGCGCGAGGTCGGTTCGAAGATGTCGATCAGACGCTTGTGCGTCCGCGTCTCGAACTGATCGCGCGAGTCCTTGTCGATGAACGGCGAGCGAATCACCGTGTACTTGCGGATACGCGTCGGCAGCGGTACGGGGCCGGCGACGGCAGCGCCGGTGCGCTCCGCAGCCTCCACGATCTGAGCCGCAGAGCGATCCAGCACGCGATGGTCGTACGCCTTCAGGCGGATGCGAATGCGCTGTCGTGCAACCATCGTCCGCTCGCTTCCCTATCTGTCCGGTGCCGACCGAGGTCGGTAGCTACTCGATGACCTTGGTGACGACGCCAGCGCCGACGGTGCGGCCACCCTCGCGGATGGCGAAGCGCAGGCCCTCTTCCACGGCGACCGGGGTGATGAGCTCAATGCCCACCGTCACGTTGTCGCCGGGCATCACCATCTCGGTGCCCTCC
>JBAYUZ010000038.1:0-19439 GCA_041674885.1 Dehalococcoidia bacterium | reverse complement strand
CTGGGCGTGTCGAGGTGGACGATCATGGAGCCGCTGCTGCGGATGGAGCAGGACGCGCGCGCGCGCCTGGCGCTGTCGCAGCTGTTCGCCGCCGACGATAGCGGCGAGCGCGCCCCGGCGAGCGCGATGCTGGAGCGCAACCGCATCGCCGGCCTCGTGCGGGCGTGGGCGGCGGGCACGCCCTCGCACCTGTAGCGCCCGGCTAGCGGCCTTCGGGCTCCACGGTCTCGTCGAGGTCGGAGAGGCCTTCCACCAGCACCTCGATGCCTTCATGCGCGTGATCGGGTTCCGGCGCCTCTCCGTTCGCCATCTCCTCGACGAGCCGCAGCACCTCGAGGAGCTCTCGATCCTCGGGCTGCTTGAGGATGTCGGAGATGTGGTAGCCCCCGAACGCCTCGACGACCTGCGGGTAGTCGTCGATGACAAAGTCCGGCATCACGTCGACCTTGTAGGCGGGTAGCCGCTCGCGGTAGTCGTGGAGCGGCTTCACGAAGTAGCGCGTGACGTAGATGTCCAGGCCGTGCTTCTTCATGTCGTAGTGGCGGATGCCGACGCCCGACCACACGTAGATGGTGTGACCGGCATCGGTGATCGCCTTGAACACGTCGTGCGCGTGCGGGCGCAGCTGCCCGTTCCACATCACGAGGGTGTGGTCGACGTCGAAGAAGACGTTGAGCTGCCGCACCTAGCGCGAGCCTCGGCGTGACCTGCTCGCGGGCTTCGCGGCCTTCGAGGCTGCGGCACGCGGGGCGGTCCGACGCTCGTTCGCGGCCTCGAGCTGCACCACACGGTCGCCGAGGCGCTGGTTCTGCGACTGGAGCTGCTCGACGCGCTCCTGCAGTCGCTTCACATCCTCGGCGCGGTTCGCGCCTTCGCCGAGCGTCCGCGCGGTGATGCGGGCGCTGCGACTGAGGCGGCCATCGAGCGCACGCGCAGCCACGGCGTTCAGCGCACCCGCTGCTCGCACGTCGCGCAGTGCGCCGAGCGCGCTCACGGCGCTGAGCTGCACGCGCAGCCAGCCGTCATCGAGCAGCTGTTCGAGACGCTCGCGGACGCGCAGGCGTGTCGGCTCATCCGCGAACGGGGCGAGCACGCCCAGCGCGTCGACGGCGGCGCGGCGCGCGTTCTGGTGCACGCCCCACTGCGTGTAGTCGAGCAGCGTTGGGATCGCCTCGACGTTGCGGGAGTGGCCGAGGCCGCTCAGGGCGGCGGCGGTGATGACGTCGTTGTGCGCCTCGCGGCCGAGCACGCCGGTGAGCGTCGCGAGCGCCGAGGCGTCACGTGTGCGACCGAGCGCGTCGGCGGCAGCGGACTGCACGTAGTACGAGGCGTCGCCCTTGCCCTCGAGCAGGCCGGCGAGCGCCCGCGCGGCCTCGGCGTCCGCGGCGAACTGGCCGAGTGCCGCCGCGATCGCGCGGCGCACGCGCGACGGTCGTGCGCTCAGGCCGCTGATCAGCGCGTCGCGCGCAAGGTCGGAGCGCACCGTGCCGAGCGCGCTTGCGACCTCGGCACGCAGGAACTCGGACTCGCCGGTCTTGCGGAGGGCGGTGCGCAGCGCCTCGATCGCCGTGCGCGTGCCGAGCCGCGCGAGGCCCTTGGCGGCGAAGATGCGGCCCATCAGTTGCGGGTCATCCGCGAGCTGCGCGCGCAGCATCGCCTCGCCCGGCTCGAACGACAGCGTCTTCAGCACGCGGTTCGCAGGGTCGATCGAGACGAACGAGGGCTCGCCGTCGAGCGCGAAGACGAACGTCTGTCGCGCCTCGGTCAGCTCGACCGGCATCGAGCGCAATCCGCGCGGTGTGTGGAACGCGATCTCGATCGGCACGCGGTAGACCGAGGTGAGCTTGTCATCGGGCTGCTGCGTCTGCTCCAGCGTCACGGTCGCGGTGCCCGCAGTGCCGTTCCACGCGTAGGACGCCTTCAGCTCCGGGTGGCCGCCCTTCCACACCCACTGGTCGAAGAACCAGTCGAGGTTGCGGCCGGTCGCCTCCTCGATCGCGCGCTGCAGGTCGGGGGTGAGCACGGCGCGCTCACGGTGTTGCTCGACGTACGCGCGGATCGCCTTCCACCACAGGTCGTCGCCGAGCGTGTTGCGCAGCATGTCGAGCACCACCGAGCCGCGCTCGTACAGGTGGCGGTCGAAGATGTCGATCGGGTCGGTGTAGACGTGCTGCACCAGCGGGCGGCGGTAGGAGTTCGTGTCCTCCTGCAGGTAGATGTTCGCCTTGCGGTACACGTCGTAGCGGAACGCATCGAAGCCGTGCTGGTGCTCCACGAACAGCGCATCGAAGTACGTCGCGAACGACTCGTGCAGCCAGGCGTGCGGCCACTCGCGCGCGGTGAGCAGGTCGCCGAACCACTGGTGCGCCAGCTCGTGCGCGGTGATCGAGTCGGCGATCTCGGCGATGTCCGCGTGCGCTCGCTCATCGTGGAGCAGCGTGTCGGTCATCGTGGTGGCCGAGGTGTTCTCCATGCCGCCGAAGATGAAGTCGTGGATCGCGACGGTGGCGTACTTGTCGTACGGGTACGCGACACCGATGCGGTCCGCGAAGAAGCGCACCATCTCCGGCGTGCGCCCGAAGGTACGCACGAGGTCGTCCGCAGTGCCCGGCGCGCCGTAGTACTGAACCGGCACGCCGTCCGCGTCGTCCTCCACCACCTCGAACTCGCCGGCGGCGAGGGTGACGAGGTAGGCGGAGTGCGGCACGTCCTGTCGCCAGTGGTAGGTGACACCGCGGCGGCCGGCGCGCTTCGTGTCGACCAGGCGGCCGTTGGAGAGCGTGAACCAGCCGTCGGGCACGGTCGCGATCACCTCGAACGTCGACTTCTCGCCGGGAATGTCGAGGCACGGGAAGTAGTGCGGCGAGTCCTCGGCCTGGCCCTGCGTCCAGATCTGGAGCGGTCGGCCGGGGTACGCCTCCTCCGGCCGGTTGAAGTAGAGGCCACGCCGAGGCGTGCAGGAGTAGGTGACGACGACCGTGACGGACTGCGTCGAGGGGCGCGCGCGACCGAGGTCGATGCGGAGCTTGCCGTCGCCGTTCGTGAAGCGCAGCGCCTTGCCCGCCTCGTCGGTGACCGACTCCACCTGCAGGTCGACGGCGTCGAGGACGGCCTCGCGGACGCCCTCGGCGCGGGGGCGGAGGGTGGTCGTCGCGACACCGTGGACGACGCCGCGCGGGATGTCGAAGGTGAACGCGAGCCGCTGGTGCTCGACGTGGATCGGGCGGTCGCGGCCCCAGACGGGCTTGTCGCCGGCGATCGCGAAGGGGCGGCGGTCGGCCAGCGCCAGGTGCTGGTTCAGTCCCGTGCAGGCCAGCAGGCCACCATCGAACAGCTCGTGCTCGGCACCCGGCATCGCGTACCCCTCTCGCCCGCGGGCCTGTGACTGCATCTCTCGATTGGGGCGAGTATCGGGGGAGCGGTCGAGGCCTGTCCACGCGGCGGGGCTGCGCGGGCCTCGGCTTGTCCGGCGGGCGGCGGGCCCGTAGGCTGGCGCGCATGGTGACCCCGAGCGACTGGACCGACGCCGACATCGAGCGCCTGCTGGCGCCTGTGACCCGCCAGCTGGGCGCGCCGACCTCGCTGTCGCCGCTGCCGTACGACCTCAACGCCGGCGTCCCCGACGCCGCGAGCCTGCCCGCGCAGCAGCTGATCGAGGCGACGCGGCGCGCGCTGGAGGCCGACCCGGCAGGCACGCTCACCTACGGCGGAGCGCTGGGCTACGAGCCGCTGCGCGCCTGGATCGCGAACCGCTACCGCGAGGAGACCGGGCTCGACGTCACCTCGGCGCAGATCACGCTCACCTCGGGCAGCGCGCAGGCGATCGACAACATCGCCGCGACGTTCCTCGCGCCGGGTGACGTGGTGATCACGGGTGCGCCCACCTATCCCGGCGCCATCCGCTCCTTCATCGCGCGCGGCGCGCGCATCGTCGACGTGCCACAGGACGAGGGCGGCCTCGTCATGACGGCGCTCGCTGACACGCTCGCCTCGCTGCGCGCGGCGGGCGAGTCCGTGAAGCTCATCTACGTCATCGCGAACTACGACAACCCGAGCGGCGCGACGCTGCCCGTCGAGCGCCGCGTCGAGCTGGCGCGGCTGGCCGCGGAGCACAAGGTGCTGGTGGTCGAGGACGACGCCTACACCGGCATCGACCTGGAGGGGCCGCCGCCGACCTCGCTGTACCAGATTGCGCGGGGTCAGGGGATCCTGCGCGTCGGCACCTTCTCGAAGACGATCGCGACCGGGCTGCGCGTGGGCTGGGTGCTGGCCGCGCCTGCCGCGATCCGCGCGCTGGCGTTCATGCGCTTCGACAACGGCTCCGCGCCGTTCGTGCATCGAGCGGTCTACGAGTACCTGCAGATGGGCGCGTACGACCCGCACGTCGAGCGCCTGCGCGCGATCTATCGCGAGCGCCGCGACACTGCGATGGCCGCGCTGCTGGAGCACTGCGGCGATCACATCGAGGTCGAGATGCCGCGCGGCGGCTTCTTCCTCTGGCTGCGCCTGCGCAACGGCATGCGCGCCGCCGACGTGTTCGAGGCGGCGAAGCGGCATGGTGTCGCAGTGACGCCGGGCACCGGCTACTACCCGAACGGCGGCGGCGAGGATCGCATCCGCCTCGTCTTCTCCGTGCTGCCGCCCGATCAGCTCCGCGAGGCGCTCGCGCACTTCGGCGCGGCGGTCGCGGAGGTGGCGGCGGCGACCGCCCGCGCCTGATCCGCTCGGTTCTGCGGTAACGCTCGCGTGGCCTCGTACGTTTTGAGGTACGTACGGAGGTATCCGCCGATGCGTCGTCTGCTGCTCGTTCTCGCGATCCTCGTCACGCTCGCCGCGGCGGCACCGAGTGCGCACGCGCAGGAGGCGGCCGCGCCGCTGCCGCCCGGGCCGGGCGGGCGCATCATCTCCGGCTCGATCCCGCCGGACGGCGGCTTTGGGCTCGTCGTGTTCGGCGGCGGGACATACGGTCAGCTCGTGTCCGCCTCAGGATGCCCGGGGGCGCGTGTCGTCTTCTGGGTGACGCGCGGCGGCGAGTTCCTGGTATTCGTGCCGGGGACGGCGGTGGCGGCCGTGAACTCCGGCTTCCAGGCGGCGTTCCCGAATGACAGCATCCCCGCGAACACGGTGCTCCTCGGCCGCTGCCTCCCCGCACCCGCGGCGGGCATCGAGGGGCTGGTGACGCTGGGGCCGATCTGTCCCGTGCAGAGCGACCTGCTGCCGTGCCCCGACCGTCCGTACGAGGCGACGCTCGTCTTCCTCGACGCGCAGGGCCGCGAGGCGGCGCGGACGACCTCCGGAACGGACGGGCGCTACCGCGTGACGCTGCCGGCGGGGCGCTACACCGTGCTGCCGCTCGCGCCGGGGAGCGGCCCCTACCCTCGGGCCTCGGCGGTTGAGGCGACGGTGATCGCGGGCTTTGTCACCATCGTGAACATCAGCTACGACACCGGCATCCGCAGTGCGGTGCCGCCCGCGACGGCGACCGCAGTGCCCGGCGGGACGCCCACGCCCTGACCCTCGTGGGAGGGCCGAGGCTGACGGAGCGCTGTCGGCCGGTCGTGGGGGTGGGGAAGCCGTCGAAGGCTGCCGATGATCGGTGCACGGAGCCGGAGGAACCGGCCCCCGCAAGGAGTCTGCCGTGCTGCTGGGCGCCATCTGCGAGGCCTGCCGACAGCCGATGAGCGGCAATGTCACGAACGTACAGCTCGTCACCGGCGAGCTGGTGCAGGCCGGCATGACCGCCAGCCTGCGCGGGACGCGGTCGCCGGAGTCCTACAACCTGTGCGCGGGGTGTGCCGGTCGGGTCTACGACCTGCTGCACTCGATGACTCGGACGGCCGCCGCCGCCCAGTAGTCGCCCCCCCCTCGCGGGGCGCGTATCGGCGCTCCGGATGCCTGCGGTGGCCATGCGAGGCATACTGGGGCCATGTACCCCTCACTGGCAGGAAAGCGCGCCGTTGTCCTCGGCGGTTCTCGCGGCATCGGCCGCGCCATCGCCCTCCGGCTCGCCGCCGAGGGCACCCACGTCCTGGTGAACTACGCGCGCTCCTCGGAGGCCGCCGAGGTGACAGCCGCGGATTGCCGCGCGTTGGGCGTGGAGTCCGAGGCGGTGCGTGCCGATGTCGGCGACGCCACGGAGTTGGGCGCGCTGTTCGCTCGCGCCGAGGGCTGGGGCGGCCTCGACATCCTCGTGAACAACGCGGCGCGTGGCCTGGAACGGCCCCGCCCGGCGATCGAGCAGCGCCCGAAGCACCTGCGCGCGACCATGGACGTGAACGTCTTCGGCCCATGGACGGCCACGCAGGACGTGGTGCCGATCATGGAGCGCCGGGGTGGTGGCGCGATCGTGAACCTGCTGTCGCCGGGTGCGTGGAACTACATGCCCGACTACTCGGCGGTCGGCGTGAGCAAGGCCGCGCTCGCCTCGCTGACCCGCTACCTCGCCGTCGAGCTCGCGCCGCGCGGCATCCGCGTGAACGGCGTCTCGGCGGGGTGGGTCGAGGGATCCGAGGGCGAGCACTCGTATCGCGCGGGCATCTCCGCGCGCATCCGCCCGCACGTCCCCGCCGGTCGCAACGTCGCGCCGGAGGACGTCGCGAACGCGGTCGTGTGGCTCTGCTCCGACGAGGCATCTATGCTGGTTGGCGAGACGGTTCACCTGGACGGTGGATTCGCGCTCTCAGCCTGGCGCGCACTCCTCGAGGGCTAGCGCGCCGCGAACGTATCGTTCTCGCCACCGAAGGAGGGTCGCGTTGTCGCTGACCGATGATTTGCTGCGCGCGAACGCGCGTTACGCCACCGAGCAGTTCACGGGATCCGACCTGCAGGTGCGCCCGCTGCGCCACATCGCCATCCTGACCTGCATGGACTCCCGCTACACGGCACAGGGCGTGCTGGGGCTGGCGTTGGGCGACGCCCACGTGATCCGCAACGCCGGCGGGCGAGTCACCGAGGATGCGATCCGCTCGCTGGTGCTCTCCGCTGCGCTGCTGGGGACGCGGGCGTGCGTGGTGATTCACCACAGCGACTGCGGTCTCTTCGGCCAGAGCGACGAGGAGCTGCGCCAGCGCGTCGCGGAGGTCGCGGGGGCGCGCGCGACGTTCGGGTTCCTGCCCTTCGCCGACCTCGAACAGTCCGTGCGGGACGACCTGCACGCGCTCCAGGCGTCGCCGTACTTCCCGCCCGACTACGAGATCATCGGGTTCACGTACGACGTGCGCACCGGGCGGCTGAAGCACATCGAGCCGTAGCGGGCCGTTCGTCTCTTGCCTCGTTGCGGGCGCGCGGGATTACGATCGCGTGTGGCGGCGACGAGGAGGCCACGATGAAGGTTGCAATGACCCCGGCGCGGCGGCAGGCGCTGTTCAACGGTCTTGCGATCGCACTGCTGTTGCTCGCGAGCGGCTTCGGGAACACGTGGGTGCTGGTTGGGAGCGCGATCGCGCTGATCGCGCTGGGCATCGTGCTGGTGCCGGAGCAGCGCGGGCGCGGGCTGGTGACCGCCGCCGTCGCCGCGGGTGTCGCAGTCGTGGTCTCGATGCTGATCCGCGCGCTGCGCTAGCCTCGGTCGACGCGTCGCTTCAGTTGCCGTCGAGGTGCACGACGCGGAACCTGCGGTGTGTCGCCAGTCGCGCGGCAAGCAGCGATCGATGGCAGCGCGCCGGATCCGCCTCCAGGCAGAGCAGGCAGGTGCGCCGCTCCCGCACGAGATCGGCAAGCGCCTGGACACCCTCGGGGTTCGCGTCGAGGCGCGCCTCGTACGCCGCCGCGAAGGCCGTGAAGTCGCCGGTGTGGTGATACGCATCGCGGCCCGGCTTTGGCACGCCAAGGTCGCGGAACTGCCGGTACTCGATGCCGGCGGCCTGCAGCGTCGCGGCGAGCGCGGACTTCGAGAAGCCGGGACGGCGGCTGCGTGCTGCCTCGCGCACGTCGGCGACGACCTCGATCGCGCGCGCGCGCAGCGCCGCCACCAGCGTGTCAGGCGTCAGCGTGGCGTAGCCGATCGTGCACAGCGTCGGGTGGGCACGCGAGGCGGGCATGCGTCCATTGTGCACCTCGAGTAAGGCCTCGCGCGGTGAGCCTAGCGCGCCTCGCGCCACATCAGCCACAGGTGGGGGCCACCGCGCGCGAACTCCAGGCGCTTGAACGTGCGGAAGCCGTGGCGCTCATAGAAGTCGAGGTTGCGCGCCTTCGAGTTCTCGACGTACGCGGGCAAGTGTGCGGCGTCGACGCGCGCGAGCACGTGCGCCATGAGCGCCGAGCCGACGCCGTCGCGCTGTCGCGCCTGCTCGACCGCCAGCAGCGAGAGGTACCAGTGCGGCTCGCGCGGGTGCTCCGCAGCCGTGCGCTCCATGAGCTGCCAGATGCGCGGGAAGCGTGCGAGGCCGCTGATGCCCGCGAGTGCGGGGATGCCGCGCAGGCGCTCGGCACGCGTGTGCGGGAAGCAGCCGGGCGCGGGCCGCCAGAGCGCCGCACCCGAGCCGTCCTCGGCGAGGTACGCCTCGCCGCCAGGGATGTACGTGTCGCGCGCGTCGGCGCGGAACATGCGCGCCATCACCTCGTCGAAGCGTCCCGCGTCCGTGAACCAGCGGTAGAGCGGGTCGTCCTGGAACCCGTCGACGAGCGTGCGCACGACGGTGTCGAGGTCGTCCGGGGTCGCGCGCCGAATGGCGGGCACGCTCACCTCGGTCGCTCCGCTGCGGCGAGCGCCTGCGCGTAGCCGAGCGGGCGATGCGGGAGCGGGAAGCGTCGCGAGGGGTCGCGGCAGACCTGCGGCTCGCGCAGCGTCTCCAGCAGCAGGCGCGCCTCGCGGCGCGGCAGGCGGGCGAGCGTCCACGCGGCGTGCTCGCTGAACCGCTCGCCGAAGCCGGGGAGCGGCAGGTAGACCCGGCGATGGCCGTGCGCCCGCCCGATGCCGCGCACCACCTCGCCGAGGGTCAGGCGGTCGGCGCCGCAGATATCGAACGAGCGCCCGTCGAGCTCGGGGTCGAGCACGGCGATGCGCAGCGCCTCGACCACATCGGCGAGCGCGACCGGCTCGGACGGGGTGCGCCGCCACGCGAACAGCGGCACGACCGGAGAGCGGTCGACGCTGCGGCGCAGCAGCTCGAACAGCGTGCCGCCGCGGCCGACGATGAGCGGGGCGCGGAGGATGACGTGGCGCAGGCCGGACTGGCGCACCGCCAGCTCGACCGCCCAGCGCGCCAGCAGGTAGCGCGACTCGGCCGCCTCGTCGGCGGCGACGCAGCCGAGGAAGACGACGCGCTGCACCCCGGCGGCGCGCGCGGCGATCATCGTGTTCTGGATCGCCTCGACATCGTTCGCGACCGCGTCGCCGCGCCGGTCGAGCGTGTGCACGAGGTAGACGAGCGTCTCCACGCCGCGCATCGCGCCGTCCAGCCCGCGGCGGGTGAGCACGTCGGCGGTCACGGCGTCGACGCCGTGGTCGCGGAGCCGCAGCCCCTCGAACTCGGAGCGCACGAGCGCGCGCAGGCGCCCCGCCGTCTCCGGCCGCGCGGCGAGGTCATCGAGCAGGGCGCGCCCGACGAAGCCGGACGCGCCCGCTACCAGGATCACGGGGCTCCCTCGACCCTCGGTCGCCCGAGGACTAGCGGGTCACCGCGCCTTCGGCGGCGCTGGAGACGCCGCGCGCGTACTTCGCGAACACGCCCTGCGTGTAGCGCGGCGCCGGCGCGGTCCACGCGGCGAGGCGCGACGCCATCTCCGCCTCGCTGATGCCGAGGTCGAGGCGGCGGTTCGGCAGGTCGAAGGTGATCATGTCGCCCTCGCGCACCGCGGCGATCGGGCCGCCGACTGCGGCCTCGGGCGCGACGTGGCCGGCCATCAGGCCGTGGGTCGCGCCGGAGAAGCGGCCGTCCGTGAGCAGCGCGACCTGGTCGCCGATGCCCTCGCCGACGATGGCGGCGGTGACGCCCAGCATCTCGCGCATGCCGGGGCCGCCGACCGGGCCCTCGTAGCGGATGACGACGACGTCGCCGGGCTTGATCTGGCGCGCGGAGACCGCCTCGAAGGCGTCCTCCTCGCGGTCGAAGACGCGCGCGGGGCCCTGGAAGTAGGTGCGCTCCTCGCCGGCGACCTTGATGACGCAGCCGTCGGGGGCGAGGTTGCCCTTCAGGATGACCAGTCCGCCGTTGGGGCTGAGCGCCTGTGAGACGGGGAGGATGACGTCCTGGCCCGGCTGCTCGACGGCGTCCGCGGCCTCTTCGGCGATCGTGCGGCCGCTGACGGTCATCACGTCGCCGTGCAGCTTGCCGGCCTCCAGCAGGCGCTTCGCCAGGAGCGGCGTGCCGCCGGCGCGGTCCATGTCGAGCGCCACGTAGCGGCCGCCGGGGCGGAGGTCGCCGATGAGCGGGGTCTGCTCGCTGATGCGGTCGAAGTCGTCGATGTCGAGCTCGATGCCCGCCTCGCGTGCGATCGCCAGCAGGTGCAGCACGACGTTGGTGGAGCCACCGGTCGAGGCGGCGCAGATGATGCCGTTCTCCAGCGCCTTCCGCGTGATCAGGTCGCGCGGGAGCACGCCGCGGTTCAGGAGGTCCATCACCGTGCGGCCGGTGCGCTCGCCGACGCTCTCCTTGCGGGCGTCGGTGGCGCCGACGGTCGCCGTGCCCATGACCGACAGGCCCATGAACTCCAGCACGGTCGCCATGGTGTTGGCGGTGTACTGCGCGCCGCAGGCGCCGGCACCGGGGCAGGCCGCCGCCTCGAGGGTGGCGAGGCGCTCGTCGCTCATGTTGCCGGCGGCGTGCTGGCCGACGCCCTCGAACACGTCCTGGATGGTGACGTCGTGGCCCTCGAACTGGCCGGGGGCGATCGAGCCGGAGTAGAGCACCAGGCCCGGGATGTTCAGCCGCGCCAGCGCCATCGCGCCGGCCGGGATCGTCTTGTCGCAGCCGACGATGATCACGCAGGCGTCGAAGGAGTAGCCGATGCCGCAGAGCTCGATGGAGTCGGCGATCACCTCGCGGCTGATGAGCGAGGCCTTCATGCCCTCGGTGCCCATGGAGATGCCGTCGGAGATCGAGATCGTGTTGACCTCCATCGGCGTCCCGCCGGCGGCGCGGATACCGGCCATCACCTGCTGCGCCAGCATGCGCTGGCTCAGGTTGCAGGGCATGGTGCCGATCCACTCGTGGGCGACCATGATCAGCGGCTTCTTCAGATCGTCCTGGGTGAAGCCCACGGACTCGAAGTAGGAGCGCGCAGGGGCGCGACCCGGCCCGTCGACAAGGGTGTGGCTGCGGTGGCGAGGGTCGAACGGCATGGGCGGCTCCCGAGGTTGCTACGGCGTCGAAATCGGCTCGGCGGGGATGGTACCCCCTCGCGAGCGCACAGGGCGACGGGAGCGGGCGCGCGGGGTCGTCGCGCGGCTATACTCCGGCGAGCGACTACCTCGAGGAGACGACCGTGTACCGAACGATCCTGCTGACCCACGACGGGTCGGAACTCGCCGCCCTGGCGGTGTCCCACGCCGCGACCGTCGCGAAGGGCGCGAACGCGCGTGTCGTCGTCGTGCAGGCGATCGACTCCGTGGGCCAGATGATGAGCCGCATGACCCCCATGATTGAACCGGTACCGGTCGGCGATGTCACGGTCGAGCTGGCCGAGGAGATGGTCGCCGCCCAGCGCGAGGCCGCGGAGCAGAACCTCGTCGGCGTGAAGAGCGCGCTCGCGGCCGAGGGCATCACCGACGTCTCCACGAAGGTGGTCGAGGGTCCGGCCGGCGACGCCATTCTGGACACCGCGAACGCGGAGAACGCCGACCTCATCGTCATGGCGACGCACGGGCGCAGCGGCCTGGGCCGCGCGATCCTCGGGTCGGTCGCGGATCACGTGGTACGCAACGCGAAGCGGCAGGCCGTGCTGCTGGTGCGGCCGTCCGCGGAGTAGCCTCCACGCCCCACAGCAAGCAGGAAGCCCGGCGTGAGCCGGGCTTCTGTGTGCAGGAAGCCCGGTGCGAGCCGGGCTTCTGTGTGTATCAGAACTGGGGTGTATCGAGGTCGGGATGTGCCGATGGGTGGGCGCTACTGGTTGGCGATGTCGTCCTCGGGCCCGGGGATCGGCAGCAGCTGCGAGTGGCCGTCGGAGCCGGGGCAGAAGTGCTGGCCATCCGCCTCCATCGGCCGCGAGCAAAGCGGGCAGCGCGGTCGCCCCGCAGCCACCACGTCCACGATCGAGCGCACGAGGCCCAGCGCGGCGGCGCGCGTCATCTCCATGCGGAACGTCGGCGTGTCGCCTCGGTCGAAGCCCTCCTGGTCGTCGGCGAGCAGGATCACGCGCGGCGGCGCGTCCTGGAAGTCGATGCCGAGGCGGACGAGCTGCATATCCACGTCAGGGTGGAGTGTGAAGTCACCGACCGGGACGGCACGGGGAACCGGGGCGCCACGTTGCTGTGGGGCTCGATCCGCCAGCAGCTGCGAGATGCCGCGTCCGAGCGCGGACAGCTGCTCCTTCTCCAGCCACAGCGCCGCGTAGTTGGCGCCGGAGCGGACGCGGATGCGGAAGGTGCGCGCGCCGGGATCGCCGATCGCCTCGGCATCGACCGCGTCCACCATGTTGAAGTCGATCACGCGGTGGCCCTCCCCGGGGCGCGAGCGTAGGCAGCGCCTCCAGCGTCGGTCAATCGTACGCCCGTGGCGGGTATGCTGATCCGCGCATGCCGATGCTGGTGAGCATGCGCGTGAAGGGACGAGCGGTGTCGAGCAACCTCGCGGGGGCGATCTACGGCATGTGGCAGGACACCGACCGCGTCTTTGCGGGGCTGTCCGAGGCGGATGCGCTGGAGCAGCACGGTGGCGGCTCCTCGTTCGCGTGGACGCTGCTGCACATCGCGGGGTTCGAGGACGGCAACTTCAACGTGCGCGTACGCGGCGGGGAACGACACCCGGTGCTCCTCGATCAGTTCAGCCGGTTCCGGGAGACTCCCGGCGCCTCCGACAACTGGGAGCAGGTGCAGGAGGCCGTGCGCGGACTGCGCGCCGAGCTGCGTGGCTGGCTCGACAGCCTCTCGGAGGCCGAGGTCGCTGCGATGACCGCGCCTGCCACGTCTCGGCAGCCGGAGCAGCCGCTGGCGTACCTGCTGTGGCGCGACATCGCGCACGCCTACTTCCACATCGGCGAGGTCGCCGCGAAGCGCGGCCAGCTGGGGCACGATGTCGGCGACTACCCTGGCGCGTGGGAGCACGCGGTCTAGGGGCCTGGGAGGGCGCTTGAGCACGATCCTGGTCGTCGAGGACGATCCCGCGATCCTGGAAACCGTCTCCTACAACCTCCGCCGTGAGGGGCACGAGGTGGTGACCGCCACCGATGGACAGGCCGGTCTGCGCCTCGCGCGCGAGTCTGATCCCGACCTGATCGTGCTCGACCTGATGCTGCCGCGCATGTCGGGCATCGACGTCTGTCGCGTCGTCCGCGCGGAGCGCGCGGTGCCGATCATCATGCTCACCGCCCGCGACGAGGAAGCCGACAAGCTCGTCGGGCTGGAGGCGGGTGCGGACGACTACATCACGAAGCCGTTCTCCATGCGTGAGCTGATGGCGCGCGTGCACGCGCAGCTGCGCCGTGACCGGCTCTCGCGCACCGCCGCCGCGCCCTCGGCCGGCGGCGTGACGCTGACGGCCGGTGCGATCACGCTCGACACCGTCGCGCACGAGGTGCGCCGCGACGGCGCGGTCGTGTCGCTGCGCCCCAAGGAGTTCGACCTCCTGGAGTACCTGATGCGCCACCCGGGCCAGGCGCTGAGCCGTGAGCAGATCCTGGAGGGGGTGTGGGGGTACTCGTACCCCGGCGAGACGCGGACGGTGGACGTCCACATCCGCTGGCTGCGCGAGAAGCTGGAGGCGGAGCCCGCGCAGCCGGAGCACATCACGACGGTGCGCGGCCTGGGCTACAAGTTCGTCCCGTGAACTCCGGCGCGCCGCACCTGTCGCGCGCGATCGTGGTCGCCGCGGTGCTCGCGGCGGTCGTGCTGTGGACCCCGCCGGCGTTCGCGGCGGCGCTGGTCGTGATCGCCGTGCTGCTGCTGGCGGGCATCGCGACCGTCGAGGAACCGCGACCCGAGGTGGACGCGGACGAGCCGACGGAGCCCGCGGCGATCGAGTTCGCGCACCTCATCGAGCCGCTGGCGGAGGGGGTGCTGCTGCTGGACGAGCGTCGCGCCGTCGTCGCGGTGAACGCCGCGGCCGCGCGCATCCTGGGTCGCCCCACCGATGCGATGCTCGGCTCCTCGCTGATCGTGGCGCTGCGCGACCATGACCTCGCCGAGATCGTGCGCGCGGCCACGGGGACGCCGACGCCGGTGCATGTGTCATCGTCCGCGCACGACGTGGTCGCCACGGCCTCGGCGGTGGAGGCGGGGCCGGTGCGCACGCTCCTGGTGCTGGAGGACGTGACGGAGTTGGCGCGGGCGCGGAGGGCGCGCGCAGACCTCGTCGCGAACATGTCGCATGAGCTGCGCACGCCGGTCGCCGCCGCGCGCGCGATCGCGGAGACGCTGCAGGCAGGCGTGGACGAGCCGGAGGCAGCGGCGCGCTTCCACGACCGGCTGGTCGATGAGATCGGTCGCCTCGGCGCGATGGTCGACCGGCTGCTGCGCCTCTCTCGCCTGGAATCCGGCAGCGAGAGCATGGCGGTGGAGGCCCTGCGGCCCGCCGATCTGCTGCGCACTGCGGCCGAGCGCATCGAGCCGCTGGTGGAGGCGCGAGGCGCGCACATTGAGTGGGCGTGCGAGGAGGACCTGCCGCCGGTCGCCGGGGATCGCGCGCGGGTGTTGGAGGTGCTCTCGAACCTGCTCGACAACGCCGCGAAGTTCGCGCCGCAGGGGAGCGCGGTCGGTGCATGGGCGGAGCGCGAGGCCGATGGCATGGTGCGGTTCGAGGTGCGCGATGCGGGGCCGGGCATTCTGCCCGCCGAGCGCACGCGCATCTTCGAGCGGTTCTACACGGGCGACCGTTCGCGGGGGAGCGGGGGCGGCACCGGCCTGGGGCTGGCGATCGCGCGGCACATCATCGGGCGCCTGGGTGGGCGCATCTGGGTGGCCGACCGCTCGCCGGGGACGACGATCTGCTTCACCCTGCCGATCGTCGCGACCGAGGCGGGTAGTGACGACGAGCCTGACGCCTCGACGATTCCAGACGAGGCGGCTGGCGAGGCGTAGCGCCGTCGGGCACACTGAGCGCGCGCACGAAGCGAGGTCGGCGATGCCACGAGAGCAGTTCCACCGCGGTCTGCAGGACGTCCAGGATGGCGTGCTGGAGCTTGGCTCGATGGTCGACCGGCAGATCGAACGCTCGCTGCAGGCGCTCGTCGATCGCGACATCCCACTCGCGGAGGCCGTGACCCGCGACGACGACGAGGTCAACCGCGGCCGCTTCCACCTCGACAATGTCTGTCTCTCGCTGCTCGCGCAGCAGGCGCCGATGGCGAGTGACCTGCGGCTGATCGTCGCCGTGCTGGCGATGGCGTCCGAGCTCGAGCGCATGGGTGATCACGCGGAAGGCATCGCGCGCATCGTCGTGCTGATGCGCGACGAGCCGCTGGTGAAGCCGCTGGTCGACATCCCCGCGATGGCGACGAAGGCGCGCGAGATGCTGCGGATCGCACTGGATGCGTTCGTGCAGCGCGACGTGGAGCGCGCGTACCAGGTCGGCCACATGGATGACGAGGTCGACGTGCTGTACGACCGCGTGTATCGCGACCTGGTCGACATCATGGTGCGCGACCCCTCCACGGTGGAGTCGTGCACGCGGCTGCTCTGGGTGGCGCACAACCTGGAGCGCATCGGCGATCGCGCGACGAACATCGCGGAGCGCGTCGTCTTCACCGTCACGGGCATGCTGCCGGAGATGGATGTGTCGTCCTACTAGCCGTCAGTCCGCGAGTGCGCGCCGCACCAGCTCGGAGCCTGCGGGGCCGAGATCGAGGGTGAGCGCGAACTCGCGGCCCTGCGCGCTCATCTTCGTCCAGCTCTTGCGCAGCACCTCGACCATCTTCTCGTCGGGCAGCCGTCCCGCGTACGCCTCCAGCTGCTCGCCGAGGAAGACGAGGCAGAGCGCGTCCTCCAGCGTCTGCGTGTCGGGATCGGTGTGCAGCGCGTCCTTCCGGACGATGCGCTGCACGCGCTCGATCGTCGCGGGCTCGTAGCCGACGGCGGCGAGGATGCGGCCCAGCTCGTCCGCGTGTACCTCGTGCAGCGCAGTGCGCCAGCGCAGGTAGGCGGTGCGACCGGCGGGATAGGAGGCGCGGGGCACGGTCCAGCGCTTGATGTGGTGGCCGCGGGCTGCCAGCAGCAGCGCCTCGTCGGCGTCGGGGCGGAGGCGGCGCACCCACTCGGTCATGAGCGCCGCGTGATGCAGCTCCTTCGGGCGCGGGCCGTCAGCGGTAGGCACCGACGTTGGGTCGGTGGCGTTCACGGCGTCGATGGCATCGATGGCGCGGGCAAAGCGGTCGTCCACGGCGTGCTCCCCGGCGATGTGATCGCCTTGACAGGCCCGGGCAGGCATCACTAGGATGCCATTGGCATTATTGTTGACCATCTTACTCGACAACGTGCCGCACGTGTGTGACCGCTTCGATGCCAGCGAAGGCGGAGGTGTTCCGATGACCGCTCCCTCTCAGACTGATGTTCCCGGTCGCGTCATCCCGATCCTCGAATCCGAGTTTGAGGACTTCCAGGGTGAGGCGAACGCATTCCTCGACGGTCAGCGCGAGGAGCCACAGTTCATCGGCTTCCGGCTGAAGCAGGGCGTCTACGGCCAGCGCCAGCCCGGGCGCCAGATGATCCGCGTGAAGCTACCGTTCGGTGGCGTCTCCGCGGATCAGATGGACGTCTTTGGCGAGGTCGCCGAGCGCTTTGCGCCGCTCCGCAAGGGCCACATCACGACCCGCCAGAACATCCAGTACCACCACTTCCCGCTGCAGGAGGCGACCGACCTCCTCCGCCTGCTCGGCACCGTCGGGCTCTCATCGCGTGAGGCGTGCGGCAACACCGTGCGCAACGTCACCGGCGACCCGTACGCGGGCGTGCGCACCGACGAGCCGTTCGATGTCACGCCGTACGCGGGTGCGTTCGTCCGCTACTGGGTGCGCAACGAGATCACCCAGCTGCTGCCCCGCAAGTGCAAGGTCGCCTTCACCGGCTCCGCGCAGGACGAGGCGATCACCGACATCCACGACATCGGCTTCCTCCCGGAGATCCGCGAGGTCAACGGCGTGCCGACGAAGGGCTTCAAGATGGTCGCGGGCGGTGGCCTGGCGATCATGGCGAAGCATGCGATCGTCGTGCGCGAGTGGGTCTCGGTGGACGAGTACCTGAAGGTCGCCGAGGCGGTCATCCGCATCTTCAACCAGGCCGACGAGCTCCGGAAGAACCGCGCGAAGGCCCGCCTCAAGTTCCTTGTGCACCGCATCGGCGCAGAGGCGTTCAACAAGATGGTCGACGAGGAGCTGCAGAAGCCCTGGGCGCAGCACGACATCAAGCCGGACGACCTGCTCTTCCTCGATGACGAAGAGGCCGAGGGGCCGCCGGCGCCCGCGAACGCGCCGCAGCCGACCGACGCCGACCACGCGGCCTTCGACCGCTTCGTCGCCTCGAACGTCCGCAAGCAGCGCCAGGCGGGCTACTGCACTGTCGAGGCACGCGTCTTGCAGGGCGACCTGACGCCGGAGCAGTTCCGCGGCCTGGCCAGCATCATGCGCACCTTCGGCAACGGCCGCGCGCGCACGACGGTCAGCCAGAACTTCGTGCTCCGCTGGATCCCGGAGGCGAGCGTCTACAGCGTCTGGAAGGCGCTGGGTGCGCTCGGCCTCGACCCCGCCGGTGCGGGCGAGATTGATGACGTGGTGTCGTGCCCCGGCACCGACTCCTGCAAGCTCGGCATCACCTGCTCGATGGGCCTCAACCGGGCGCTGTCGGCGAAGGTGCAGGAGCTGCAGATCACGGACGCGACGACGCGCAAGATGCGGCTGAACGTCAGTGGCTGCCCGAACTCCTGCGGTCAGCACCACATCGCCTCGATCGGGTTCCACGGCGCCGCCGTGAAGGCCTCGAACAACGAGGAGCGACAGGTGCCCGCGTACCACATCTTCGTGGGCGGCGGTCGCGGCAACGGCAACATCCGCATCGGCCAGTTGCTGAAGGCGCGCGTCCCCGCGAAGCGCGCCCCGCAGGTCGCCGAGCGCTTCATCCGCTACTACGAGGCGAACCGCGCCAGCGCGACCGAGGAGTTCAACGCCTTCGTCGACCGCGTGGGCACGGCGGTGTTCGAGGAGCAGGTCGCCGACCTGGCCCTGCCGCCGGAGTTCTCCGTGGCCTCGATGGACGAGTTCATCGACTGGGAGCGCGACGGCCTGTACGTGCTGGAGCGTGGCGAGGGCGAGTGCGCGATCTAGCCTCGCGCGGCTGAACGGACGATGGGGAGCGCGCGATCAGAACCGCGCGAAGGAGCAGCGAGTGACCGTGACACCGCACGTGGAGCTGACCCACCTCGAAGCACTCGAGGCGGAGTCGATCCACATCATCCGGGAGGTCGCGGCCGAGTTTGAGCGGCCGGGGCTGCTGTTCTCCGGCGGCAAGGACTCGATCGTCATGCTGCGGCTGGCCGAGAAGGCGTTCTGGCCGGCGCGCATCCCGTTCCCGGTCGTGCACATCGACACCGGGCACAACTTCCCGGAGGTGCTGGCCTACCGTGACCACCGCGTCGCGGAGCTCGGTGTGAAGCTCATCGTCGGCTCCGTGCAGGAGGCGATCGACGCCGGCACGCTGGTCGATGAGACGGGGCCGCGCATGTCGCGGAACCGCCTGCAGACGCCGGTGCTGCTGGAGACAGTCGCGCGCAACCGCTTTGACGCCGTCTTCGGCGGCGCGCGCCGCGATGAGGAGAAGGCCCGCGCCAAGGAGCGCGTCTACTCGCTGCGCGACGAGTTCGGGCAGTGGGATCCGAAGAACCAGCGCCCGGAGCTGTGGGATCTCTACAACGGTCGCCACCGCACGGGTGAGCACTTCCGCGTCTTCCCGCTGTCGAACTGGACCGAGCTCGACATCTGGCAGTACATCCAGCAGGACGGCATCGAGATCCCCTCGATCTACTTCGCGCATCAGCGTGAGGTGTTCGAGCGCGACGGCATGCTGATGGCGGCCAACGACTACGCCTCGCGCTACCCCTCGGAGACGCTGTCGCTGCGCACGGTGCGCTTCCGCACGGTGGGCGACATGACATGCACCGCGGCGGTGAGCAGCGCCGCGAGCACCGTCGAGGACGTGATCACGGAGATCGCCGCGACGCGGATCACTGAGCGTGGCGCGAGCCGTGCCGACGACAAGACCTCCGAGGCCGCGATGGAAGACCGCAAGCGTGAGGGCTACTTCTAGTGGAGATGCTGCGCTTCGCGACGGTCGGATCGGTCGATGACGGCAAGAGCACGCT
>JBAYUZ010000037.1:0-20951 GCA_041674885.1 Dehalococcoidia bacterium | reverse complement strand
CGCGCGCCGAGGCGATGCGGCTGCGCGACGGGATCAACGCCGCGCGCGGCTAGCGCTCGCCACGCCTCGGCGGGCCGGAGGCGGCCTCGATGGTCATGGACCTGCGGATGGGGGACGTGCTGCGGCTGCGCCGCAAGCATCCCTGCGGCGGCTTCGAGTGGCAGGTCGTGCGCGTGGGCGCCGACGTGGGCCTCGTCTGCCGCACCTGCGGCCGGCGGGTGCTGCTCGACCGTCCGACGCTGCATCGGCGCGTGCAGGCGGTCGTGGAGCGTGGTGCGCCGCTGGACCCCGCGATCGAGCGGGCGCTGTTCGGCGCGGACGATCCGGAGGGCGATGGCACCGGGGGTACCTCGGACGATCCGAGGGCCGGTGGCTGAGTCGGGCCGCGCCGCGCGGGGCGCGCGCTGGCATTCGTTGCCTGCCGCTCCTACACTCGAAACGTGGTTATCGAACTGACGATCGAGAGCATTCGGGTCAGCCTGCGCAACTACCAGCGCGTCGTGATCCTGCGCGAGAAGGACGCCGATCGGTACCTGCCGATCTGGATCGGCCCTTCCGAGGCGGATGCGATCGCGGTGCGCCTGCAGGAGGTCGCCGTTGCGCGGCCGCTCACCCATGACCTGCTCACCAGCATGATCGAGCAGCTGGGCGGCACGGTGCGTTCCGTGGTGGTCAACGACCTCACGAATGACACGTTCTTCGCCCGCATCCACGTTGAGCGCGACGGCCAGGTGATCGAGGTTGATTCGCGGCCCTCGGACGCGATCGCGATCGCCGTCCGGGCGAAGGTTCCTATTTACGCTGACGAGAGCGTATTAGATCGTGCGGGCGTCCAGCTGAACGCGGACGGCGAGGCGATCGAGACGCCGGAAGGGCGCACCGGCGGCATCACCGCCGAGGAGCGCGAGCGGCTTTCCGCGTTCAGCGACTTCATCGCCGAGCTCGACCTCGACGACTTCGACTAGGCCTCGATCGAGATTCGGCCGCGTGGGGCGTCCCATTTCGTGCGCTCGCTCACAAGCGAGTTGATCGCTCGGAGGACGCATGCTAGATTCCCCGCGGCCTCGCCCCCCTGAACGCAGTGGGTCGAGTCTGACGAGCTGGATCTCGCCGGCCCTCGGGTTTGCGGGAATCGGCTCGTACCTGGCGACGTCGATTGTTGGGCTGACGCTCATCGGACGGTGGCTGGACGGACGTTTCGATACGTCCCCCCTCCTGACGATGGTGTTCCTGGTACTGGGGCTGCTGGTCGGGCTGATTGGCGCGTACCGGCAGTTGCAGGTAGTACTGGAACAGTCGCGACAGCGCGGACGTAAGGATCGGGGCTGAATGAAGACCTGGCTGATCGTCCTCGGCGTGGTGGCTGTCGTGGCCGCCGGCGTGATGTTCGTGAAGCCGCCTTCTCCCGTGATCATCGTCAAGCCGGAGCACGTCTTCGACCTTGGCCCGATCGGCGTCACGAACACCATGTTCACCTCCTGGTGCGTGGTCGCGCTGCTGGTCATCACCTCGTACTTCGTCGGCAAGAACGTCTCGGTCGTGCCGTCCGGTTTCTCGGGCGCCATCGAGGCCTTCATCTCCGGGTTCTACGGCATCGTGGAGAGCGTGGCGGGCGAGAACGCTCGCAAGTTCTTCTGGGTCGTCACCACGATCTTCCTGTACGTCCTGACCTCCAACTACTTCGGCCTGCTGCCGATCAACATGATCGTCGGCAAGCCGGAGCCGGGGCACGGCGAGAAGCAGGTCGTGTTCGCGCAGACGCAGGTGCTGGGTGTGCCGGTCGCGTACATCCCGAACGCGCCGAAGGAGTGCGAGACCTTCGAGTGCCCGAGCTACCACGCGCCTGAGGGCAAGGAGCACCCGGCGGACGTGCACCCCGTGGAGACCGCTCCCGGCGAGTTCTCCGGGCTGCTGTCGCCGTACTTCCGCTCGGTCAACACCGACGTCAACACGCCGCTGGCGATTGCCATCTTCTCGTTCATCTTCGTGGAGTTCTGGGGGCTGAGCACGCTCGGCCCCGGCTACCTCAAGAAGTTCTTCGCTGTTGATGCGTTCAAGAAGGGGCCGCTGGGTGTCATCGACATCTTCGTGGGTCTGCTGGAGTTCGTCTCCGAGCTGTCCCGCATGGTGTCGTTCACCTTCCGTCTCTTCGGCAACATCTTCGCCGGTGAAGTGCTGCTGACGATGATGATGTTCCTCGTGCCGTTCGTGCTCGTAGACGTGTTCTTCGGGCTGGAGCTGTTCGTGGGGCTCATCCAGGCATTTGTGTTCGCGATGCTCACGCTGGTCTTCGCCCAGACTGCTGTCTCCCACCACGGTGGGGGAGAGCACGATGGGCACGGCGAGGCGCATCACTGATCAATCCAGGGTTCGATGTGAGTGGGGCGCCCTCGCGTGAAATCGTGCGGGCATTGCTAGGGAAGGATGCTCGGATGAAGCAGGCTGGGACGTTCGTTCGTCGTGGGCTGACCGCTGCGATGCTGATGGGGTCGATGTTCCTCGCCAGCACCGGCGTGGCGGCGGCGCAGGCCGCTGGCGCGGCCGACAACGAGGCCACCGTGTCGGCGATGAAGTTCATCGCTGCGGCGCTGGTCATGGGTCTGGGCTCGCTGGGCCCCGCGATCGGCATCGGCATGCTGGGCGGCAAGGCGATGGAGTCGCTGGGCCGCAACCCGGAGGCCGCCGGCGCCATTCAGACCAACATGATTCTGGCGATCGCGTTCGCTGAGGCCATCGGCATTTACGCCCTGGTCGTCGCGATCCTCATCGGCTTCGTCTTCTAAGCACGGACAAGACGCAACGCGCGGCGCCGAGCATGTCGGCGCCGCGCGGGGAGCGCATGCCATGATGAGTTCGTTGGTACGGCGAGCCCTGGGTGCGAGCGCGCTCAGTGCGCTGCTGGCGATGCTGCCTGTGGCGGCCTCGGCGGCAGAGGAGAGTGGCGGCATCGCCTCTCTGGGCTTCAGCGTCCCTGGTCTGATCACGCAGCTGGTGAACTTCACCATCCTGCTGATCGCGCTGCGGGCGTTCCTGTACGGCCCGATCCTGAAGGTGCTGGATGAGCGCAAGCGCCGCATCCAGGAGGGTATCGACCGCGCTGCACAGGCCGCCTCGGCGGCTCAGAGCAGCGAGGCCGAGTCCCGCCGCGTGATGGAAGAGGCTCGTGCAGAGGGTCAGGCGGCGGTCGCACGTGCGACCGAGGCTGCGGCTCGACTGCGCGAGGAGCTGGAGACGCGCGCCCGCGCGGACGCGGAGGCGATCGTCTCCCGTGCCCGCGAGGAGATCGCGCTGGAGCGCGACCAGGCGATCGAGCAGATTCGCCGGGAGTTCGCGGACATCGCAATCACGGCCGCCGAGCGGGTCATCGAGCAGTCGCTCGACCGGTCCGCGCACCAGCGGCTCATCGACCAGGTGCTGGCGGAGAGCCAGCTCGGGCAGCGGAGCTAGCATATGGCGACGCTTGCGCGTGACGTGGCCGGTCGGCGATACGCCCTCGCGGTCATGGACCTGGCCCGGTCGGACGCATCGTTCCAGTCGTGGGCGACGGCGCTCGACGGTCTGGAGTCGCTGACGCAGCAGGCGTCCTTCGTGAACGCGCTGCAGGCGGACGGCATGACGGACGACAAGTTCGCCGCGATCGTGCGGCAGGTCGTTCCGGCCATCCGCCCGGTGGAGCTGAACCTGCTCCGGCTGCTGCGCCGCAAGAGCCGGCTGGCCCTTGGTCCCTCCATCAACTCGTACTTCATCGAGTTGTGGGACGAGGAGCGCGGGATCGAGCGCGCGGTGGTGCGGACGGCTGTCGAGCTGTCCGAGGAGCAGCGCAACGCCCTGGCGGCGCAACTGGCGCAGGCCACCGGCAAGCAGGTGCTGCTGGAGGGCGAGGTTGACCCCTCGCTGCTCGGTGGCGCGGTGATCCGGATGGGTGACCGCCTGGTGGATGGTTCGACTCGGACTCGGCTGCGCGCGCTGCGCGAGCAGCTGGTGCACGGGTCGCTGTAGGAGACGTCGCGCGCGCCGTCTGCGCGCGCTGAACAACGGAGTTCGCGCACCATTGGTGCGGGGAGGTCGAGATGCCGGCACGCGTTGAAGAGATCGCGTCGATCCTGCGTCAGCAGATCGAGCAGTTCGACACCTCGGTCGCGTCCACCAGTGTGGGCACGGTCATCGAGGCGAGCGACGGCATCGCGCGCATCCACGGCCTCGGCCAGTGCATGGCGTCGGAGCTCATCGACTTTGGTGACGGCATCCTGGGCCTCGCGCTGAACCTCGAAGAGGAGACCGTCGGCGCGATCATCCTGGGTGACTACACCAAGATTAAGGAAGGCGCCGAGGTCCGCACGACCGGCCTGGTCGCCTCCGTCCCGGTGGGCGAGGCGCTCATCGGTCGCGTGGTCAGCGCCCTCGGTGACCCCATCGACGAGCGCGGCCCGGTCACCACGACCGAGCGTCGCCCGGTGGAGAAGATCGCCCCCGACGTGGTCTCCCGCGTGGGTGTGAACCAGCCGGTGCAGACCGGCATCAAGGCCATCGACTCGATGGTGCCGATCGGGCGCGGTCAGCGTGAGCTGATCATCGGCGACCGGTCGACCGGCAAGACCGCCGTCATTCTGGACACGATCATCAACCAGAAGGGCGGCGACCTGATCTGCATCTACGTCGCCATCGGCCAGAAGGAGGCGAAGGTCGCGCAGATCGTCGCCACCCTGGAGCAGTACGGCGCGATGGGCCACACCATCGTCGTGAGCGCTGGTGCCGCTGAGTCGGCGGCCCTCCAGTACCTCGCCCCGTACGCCGGTTGCGCGATGGCCGAGTACTTCATGGAGCGCGGCAAGGACGTGCTCATCGCCTACGACGACCTGACGAAGCACGCGTGGGCGTACCGCCAGATCTCGCTGCTCCTTCGCCGCCCTCCCGGGCGCGAGGCGTACCCGGGCGACGTCTTCTACCTGCACTCCCGCCTGCTGGAGCGCTCGGCGCGTGTCGTCGAGGGTCTGGGCGGCGCTTCGATCACGGCGCTTCCGGTCATCGAGACGCAGGCCGGTGACGTGTCGGCGTACATCCCGACCAACGTCATCTCCATCACCGACGGCCAGATCTTCCTGGAGACGGACCTGTTCAACGCCGGCCAGCGGCCTGCGGTGAACCCGGGCATCTCGGTCTCCCGCGTGGGTGGTTCGGCCCAGACGCGCGCGATGCGCAGCGTGGCCGGTACCCTCCGCCTCGACCTCTCGCAGTACCGCGAGCTGCAGGCGTTCGCGCAGTTCGGCACGGACGACCTCGACCCGGCCACCCGGAACCAGCTGCTCCGTGGCCAGCGCCTGACTGAGCTGCTGAAGCAGCCGCAGTACCAGCCGCTGACGCTGGCGCAGCAGGTCTCGATCCTTTTCGCCGGCTCGCGCGGCCACCTGGACGACGTGCCGGTCGAGAAGGTCGCCGACTTCGAGCGCGCCTTCCACGAGTACATGCGCGCCAACGCCGCCGGAGTCTTGGAAGCGGTGCAGACCGGCGTCGCCATGACCGAGGAGACGCAGGCGGGCCTGACCAAGGCGATCCAGGACTTCAAGGCGACGGTCGCGTACTAAGCGCGGACGACGAGCAGACGTAGCAGCGAGCGAGGACATCGATGCCCGGAGCCGGCGCAGTACGCGCAATCCGTGACCGCATCCGTTCCGTCCAGAGCACGGCCAAGGTCACCAAGGCCATGCAGCTGGTCGCTGCGTCCAAGATGCGCCGCGCGCAAGACCGCGCGCTGCAGTCTCGGCCGTACGCGACCCAGATGCGTGCCGTGCTTGCCCAGCTGGCGGGATACGCCGAGGGCAAGGAGCAGGAGTCGCTCCACCCGCTGCTGCGGCAGCGCCCGGTGAAGCACTTCGCGTTCATTCACATCACCGCAGACCGCGGCCTGGCCGGTGGTCTGAACGCCAACATGAACCGTGCGGGCGCGGGTCTGGCGCTGGAGTACCAGCCGAAGGTCGAGCGCGTCTCGGTCGTGACGGTGGGTCGCAAGGGACGTGACTTCTTCCGCAGGGCCGGGTTCCCGAGCCTCGCGGAGTTCTCCAACCTCGGCGACTACCCGGGGATGCAGCAGATTCTTCCCATCGCGCGTGTTGTGATGGAGGACTACATCGCCGGGAACATCGACCAGGTGTTCATCGGCTACCAGCGCTTCGTGAGCACCGCGGTGCAGCGGCCGACCGTGCGGCAGATCCTGCCGGTGACCGCGCCCGAGGGTGCCGAGGCCGGTGACGGCGTCGACTTCCTGTTCGAGCCATCGCCGGAGCAGCTGCTGGAGACACTGCTGCCACGGTACGTGGAGATGCAGGTGTACGAGGCGGTGCTGGACGCGCTCGCCTCGGAGCAGTCGGCGCGCATGGTCGCGATGCAGGCCGCCACCGACGCTGCGAACGAGATGGTCGGCGGCCTGACGCTGATCTACAACAAGGCGCGCCAGGAGCTCATCACGGGCGAGCTGCTCGACATCGTCGGCGGCTCTGCCGCGCTCGAGGGATAAGACCGGAGCGCGGGCGTCGAGGGCTGACCTCGGCGGCTGCGCACAGGGGAGGTTCAGATGGCAACCGGAGTCGTCCGCCAGGTCATCAGCACCGTCGTCGACGTGGAGTTCCCCACCGGCGACCTGCCTGAGATCTACAACGCCGTGAACATCGATATGAACGGCAAGACCCTGGTGACCGAGGTGCAGCAGCACCTGGGCAACAACTGGGTGCGCTGCCTCGCACTCGACTCGACGGATGGTCTGCGCCGTGGCGCGGCCGCGACGGACACCGGCGCGGCGATCTCCGTGCCGGTCGGCCCGAAGACCCTCGGCCGCATCTTCAACGTCGTCGGCACCCCGCTCGACGCGGGCGAGTCGGTCGAGGGCGTGGAGCGCTGGGCGATCCACCGCGCACCTCCGGCGTACGCGGATCAGGAGACGGCCGCCGCGATGCTCGAGACCGGCGTGAAGGTCGTGGACCTCATCGCCCCCCTCGCGCGTGGTGGAAAGGTCGGCCTGTTCGGCGGCGCCGGTACCGGCAAGACCGTCATGAACACGGAGCTGATTCGTAACCTGGCGGCGGAGCACGGCGGTCTGTCCGTGTTCGCCGGCGTGGGCGAGCGCTCCCGCGAGGGCAACGACCTCTGGCACGAGATGGCGGACTCGGGCGTGCTCGACAAGACCGCGCTCGTGTTCGGCCAGATGAACGAGCCGCCCGGCGTGCGCCTGCGCATCGCCCTGACCGGCCTGACGATGGCCGAGTACTTCCGCGACGTGGAGGGCCGTGACGTCCTCCTGTTCGTCGACAACATCTACCGCTACACGCTGGCCGGTATGGAGGTGTCCGCACTCCTGGGCCGCATGCCGTCCGCGGTGGGTTACCAGCCGACGCTGGGCACCGAGATTGGTGAGCTCGAGGAGCGCATCACCTCGACGACCAAGGGCTCGATTACCTCGTTCCAGGCCATCTACGTGCCTGCGGACGACTACACCGACCCCGGTGTGGCGACGACGTTCGGCCACCTGGACGCGACCGTCGCGCTGGACCGCGCGCTGGTGGAGCAGGGCCTGTACCCGGCGGTGAACCCGCTGACCTCCAACTCGCGCATCCTCGACCCGCTGGTCGTGGGCGCGGAGCACTACGAGGTGGCGAGCGGCGTCGTTCGGACGCTGCAGCGCTACAAGGACCTGCAGGACATCATCGCCATCCTCGGCATCGAGGAGCTGTCGGACGAGGACAAGGCGATCGTCGGTCGCGCGCGCCGCGTGCAGCGCTTCCTGACGCAGCCGTTCCACGTCGGTGAGACGTTCACGGGCATCCCCGGCAAGTACGTGTCCGTCGCGGAGACGGTGCGCGGCTTCAAGGAGATCCTTGAGGGTCGCCACGACGCATTGCCGGAGAACGCGTTCTACATGGTCGGGACCATCGACGACGCCGTCGAGAAGGCTCGCACCATGGCGGCGGGGAACTAGTCGTGCCCCTCTCGCTGAGCGTCGTCACGGCGGAGCGGACGATCGTCCAGCGGGACGACGTGCAGCGGCTGGTCGTGCCCACGACCGAGGGTCAGATCACGGTGCTGCCGATGCACGTGGCGCTGATGTCGGCGCTGGGCTACGGCGAGATGACCGCGGTCTGCGCGGGCGAGACGCTGTCGATGGCCGTCTTCGGCGGCTTTATCCAGGTCGCCAACGACGGGGTGATCGTGCTGGCCGACGCGGCCGAGCGCGCCGAGGACATCAACGAGGAGCGCGCCGAGGCGGCTCGTGAGCGGGCGCAGCAGCGCCTGGCCGGGCAGCACTCCGGGCCGGAGGCGCTGGACGTGCTGCGCGCACGGCTGTCGCTGGAGCGGGCGCTGGTGCGCCTGCGTGTGCGCCGCCGCCGCCCGGCGACCGGCGTGCCCTCGATGCGCGAGCGGTAGCCCTCGAACGTCCCGATGCGAGTACGATGCGCCCCGTGGTGACACGGGGCGCATTGCTTGTGTGGCTGGTGGTGGCGGCGATGCTCGGCGCGGCATGCCGAGACGCGAAGCCTGCGCCTGCCTCGGCGACTGCAACGGCAGGTGCCACGGCTGAGCCGGTGAGCACGCCAGATTTCCGCCCGTCGTTCACGCGGCCACCTGTCACTCCAACGCCGCTGGCCGTAGACACGCACGAGCGTGTCATCAACGTCGCGACCGGCAGCGTTCGTCTGTTTGACGAGGAGCAAATCGACCTCGGGCGTGCGAGGACGGCTGTCTGGATTCGCGAGCAAGGCGGATTGCGTCTGGAGACTCTGGCCGGACAGACGTTGGAACACATCGTCGCAGCCGATGCACTGCTCGAAACGAGCGACGGCTCGACCAAAGTGATCCGTCGTGGCGTGGGCGGGTGGCCAGAGTGGGAGTGGTTCTTGTTGGCGGGCGACGGCGAGGAATTCCCGCTCGGACGTGGAGTGTTGCCTGCGCTATCGCCGAGCGGTCGCATTGCTCTCTACCGCTACATGCCGGCGCCGCGTGCCGAGTCGGGACGTACACGCGATCTTCTACTGTTCGATCGGAAGGCCGGTACGACGCAACTGGTCGCCACGGGTTTGGGTAGCGATGGCGGCGGTGATGGCCCGCTCCGTCCGCCACGTTGGTCGCCCAGTGGGCGCTATCTCAGCTACTACTCGGAGCTTTACGACAAGCCCGCCAGCTCATCGCAGTCCAGTGGTTGGCGGACGGTCGATTACATCCTCGATACGTGGACGATGCAGGTGGTAGTGCTGCGAGACGGAGAGCGCGGAGGGACAGACTGGGCGGTAGGAGAAGATAGGATCGCGTTCAATCGCGACGGGGCTGCGTGGATTCGGGACTTCACGACCGGCCTGGAAGAGCGGGTTATCCCGTCCGTAGATCAGGTCTTCTTCGTCGGTCCCGGAACACTCCTGTTCACCAGAACGCGTGGGGGCGACAGCGTCTTCTTCGACCTGGAAGCGAGGCAGGAGATATCGCGTACGCGTCTGGCTCAACTCACGTCGCAACGGCGCGGCGGGCGGCCCGCGGTCGTCACCTATCTCCCGCCCTGTAAGGGCGTTGTCGTATTCCGCGGTCCCGAGCATGACGGCGACTGCATCCCGAACGCCATCGGCGGAGCATGGTCGCCTGATGGCGGACAACTTGCCCTCGTCCTGACCCGCCCCAGAGGCGAATCCGAAGAGCAAGGGGACTACAAGAGGGTTGTCATCCGGGACGTGACGGCAGGTACGGAGCGTGTGATCGTCCCGGATTTCCCGTCTGACCGCTGCTCGACGCTGGGCCCGCAGTGGAGCGCTGACGGCGCTTATCTCGTCACGACCGGCACGCACTTCTGTGGGATCGGATCACGGTCGAGTCCGTTGTATCCGCTTTAGCCGTGCCCACCCCCGCTGCAGCCGGTATGCTGACGGCATGACGACAGCGACGGCCCAGCGACTGGTGATCCGAGGCGGTCGGCCGCTCCGAGGCCGCGTGGCGGTGTCGGGGTCGAAGAACGCGGCGCTGTACGCGCTCGCGGCGGCGCTGCTGACCGCGGAGCCGGTCACGCTGCGCAACGTGCCCGAGATCGCCGACATCGGCGAGATGGCCGAGGTGCTGCGCGACCTCGGCGCCGCGGTCAGCATCGACGGCGCCACCGTGAGCATCGAGGCGCGCGAGCTGACGAAGACGGTCGCGGACGCGGAGCGCGTCGCCGCGCTGCGTGCCTCGTTCCTGGTCATGGGGCCGCTGCTCGCGCGGCTGGGCGAGGCGGCGTGCCCGCCCCCCGGCGGCGACGTCATCGGGTCGCGCCCCCTCGACGTCCACTTCGCGGGGTTCAAGGCGCTCGGCGCGGCGGTCACGCGTGAGGGTGCGGCGTACGTCGCGCGCTCGCCTCGGCTGCGGGGCACGCGCATCTTCTTCGACTACCCCAGCGTCCTCGGCACCGTGAACGTCATCTTCGCGGCCACGCTCGCCGAGGGCACGACGACGATCATCAACGCCGCGGCGGAGCCCGAGGTGGAGATGGCGTGCGACCTGCTCAACGCGATGGGCGCGCGCATCACCGACGGCGGCAACAACACCGTGCACATCGAGGGCGTCGAGCGGCTGCACGGCGCGGACTTCTCGATCATCCCCGACCGCATCGAGGCGGGGACGTACCTGCTCATGGGCGTGGCGACGCTGGGCGACGTGGAGGTCGTGGGCGCCGTGCCGGAGCACCTCGACAGCCTGGTGGCGAAGCTGCGCGAGATGTCGGTGCGTGTCGACCCGTTCGAGGGCGGCCTGCGCGTGCGGCCGGACGGCCCGCTGCAGGCGGTGCAGCTGCAGGCGGTGCCGTACCCCGGCTTCGCCACCGACCTCCACTCGCCGATGGGCGCGGCGCTGACGCAGGCGCACGGCGTCTCCGTCATCCACGAGCGCGTGTACGACAACCGCATGAACTACGTCGGCGAGCTGCGCTCCATGGGCGCGCGCATCACGACCGCCGGCCAGTCGGTGATGATCGAGGGGCCCTCGGCGCTGGTCGGGACGGCAGTGCGCGCCCACGACGTGCGCGCCGGCGCCGCCGTCGTCATCGCCGGCCTCTGCGCCGAGGGTGAGACGGTCATCCGCGACATCGGCCACATCGACCGCGGCTACGCCGATCTCGATGTGCGGCTGCAGGCGCTGGGGGCGGACGTCTCCCGCCGCTAGCGGCTCGCCTTCCTCGGGCGCAGGCGGTACCATCGCGGCCACTCGCCGCACCTCGCGAGTTATCCACAGCGACCGGCGGGGGAGCCTCGACGCTGCTTATCGAGCGACCATGCTGACCAAGCGCCTGGGCATCGACCTGGGGACGGCGAACGTGCTCGTGTACGAGCACGGCAAGGGCGTCGTGCTCGAAGAGCCCTCGGTCGTCGCGATCAACGTGCGCGACAACACCGTCGTCGCCGTCGGATCCGAGGCCCACGCGATGCTCGGCCGGCACCCCGGCAACATCCAGGTCATCCGCCCGATGCGCGGCGGCGTGATCGCCGACTACCTCATCACCGAGGCGCTGCTGCGCTACCTCATCGGCCGCGTCATGGGGCGGGTGAAGGTCGTGCGACCGGAGGTGATGATCTCGGTGCCGGTCGGCGTGACCGGCGTCGAGGGCCGCGCGGTGCGCGACGCCGCCGAGGCGGCGGGTGCGCGACGCCCGGCGCACCTGATCGCGGAGCCGCTGGCGGCGGCGATCGGCGCGGAGATCCCGGTCGGGTCACCTCGTGGCCACATGGTGCTCGACATCGGCGGCGGGCGGACCGAGGCGGCGGTGATCTCGATGTTCGGGATCGTCGCCAGCACCTCGGTGCGGGTGGCGGGCGACCGGCTGAACGAGGCGATCGTCGACTACATCAAGCGTCGCCATAATCTCGTGATCGGCGAGCGCACGGCTGAGGAGCTGAAGATCGCGATCGGCGCGGCAGCCCCGCTCGCGACGGAGGAGACGATGGGCGTGCGCGGCCGCGACCAGATCACGGGGCTGCCTCGGACGGTGGTGGTGCGGTCCTCGGAGATCGTCGCGGCGATCGCGGACCAGGTGCAGATCATCGCGCAGACGGCGCGCGACACGCTCGCGCAGACGCCGCCGGAGCTCGTGGCGGACGTGAGCGACCGCGGGATCGTCATGACCGGGGGCGGGGCGCTGCTCCGGCACCTCGACGAGGTGATCATGGAGGCGACGGGCGTGCCGGTGATGGTCGCCGACGACGCCCAGCGCTGCGTTGCGAAGGGCGCGGGCGCGGCGCTCGACTACGTCGACGTCATCCAGCGCTCGATGCCGACCGAGGAAGAGTCGCTGATCGCCGACCGCAGCTAGCGGCGCAGCGGCGCGAGGGGGCGACGATGACCACGACGGCGAGGCTCGAGCTGCCGTTCGTGGTGATGGCGAAGCCCGTCGGGCCGGTGTGCAACCTCGACTGCCGCTACTGCTACTACCTCGGCACGACCGGGCTCTACAGCGTGCCGCACCAGTTCCGCATGCAGGACGAGCTGCTGGAGCGCTACGTCCGTGACTACATCGCGGCGAGCCCGGGGCCGACGGTGGCGTTTGTGTGGCACGGCGGCGAGCCGACGCTCGCGGGCCTCGACTTCTATCGGCGCGTCGTCGAGCTGCAGCGCCGCTTCCTGCCGGAGGGCTGGGAGTGCTGGAACAACCTGCAGACCAACGGCACGATGCTGACCGAAGAGTGGTGCGACTTCCTCGCGCGGGAGCGCTGGGACGTCGGCCTGAGCATCGACGGCACGCGCGAGGCGCACGATGCGTACCGCGTCGACCGCCACGGCGAGGGGACGTACGCCTCGGTGCTGGCGGCGGGGAGGCGGCTGCAGGCGCACGGCGTGCAGCCTGACCTGCTGTGCACGGTGAACGCGGCAACGGCCGCCGATCCCCTCGGCGTCTACCGCGCGCTGCGGGCGATCGAGAGCGGCTGGGTGCAGTTCATCCCCGTCGTCCGTCGCAACGAGGACGGCACGGTGACGGACGACTCCGTGACGCCCGAGGCGTACGGCGCGTTCCTGTTCGAGATCTTCGACGAGTGGGCGCTGCACGACCAGGGCCGCCTCCAGATCCAGTTCTTCGCGGAGGTCGCGAACATGTACGCGGGCGGGAGCCCGACGGTGTGCCAGCTCGCGCCGGAGTGCGGGCGCGTGCTGGTGCTGGAGCACGACGGCGCGGTGTACTCCTGCGACCACTTCGTCGACGCGGCGCATCGCCTCGGATCGCTCGGTGCGGGCGACGAGGCGGGCGCGGGTAGCCTGCATCCAGGCGATCTGGGCGCGATGGTGGAGGCGCCGGAGCAGCGTGCGTTCGGCCTCGACAAGCGCGAGGGGCTGACGGCGCAATGTCGCGCGTGTCCGTGGCTCGCGGTCTGCAACGGCGGCTGCCCGAAGGATCGCTTCGGCGTCTCCGCCGATGGCGAGCCGGGGCAGCTCTCCCTCTGCGGCGGGCTGCGGCGCTTCTACGCGCACGCCGAGGCGCGGCTACGGCGCATCGGTGCCGCGCGGCGGCGCGGGGAGCGCCCGGAGGCGCTGATGACGGCGTTCCGGGGCGAGGCCGCCGAGCGCTGGCGCGGCATCGGTCGGAACGACCCGTGCCCGTGCGGCAGCGGTCGCAAGGCGAAGGCCTGCCACTGGGATCGGCGGCCCTAGCGCGCGGAGGGTGCCTGTGCGGCTGAGCCTCGGCTAGTCGCGGGCGCGGCGGCGGAGGTGGTAGGTCATGCCCTGCAGCGCGAGCACGGGGTCGATCTGGCGCACCTCGACGTGCGGGGGGACCTGGGCGGCGATCGGTGCGTAGTTGAGGATCGCGGTCACGCCGCCCGCGACGAGGCGGTCGATGACGGCCTGCGCTTCGGCACCCGGGACGGCGACGATGCCGATGTCGACGGGGTGGGCGCGCAGGTCGTCCTCGAGCCGGGAGACGTCGCGCACCTCCAGGTCGTTGATCGGCGACTGCGCCTCCGGGTTCACGTCGTAGGTGGCGATGATGTCGAAGCCCTGCGGCTCGAAGCCGCGGTAGGAGGCGACGGCGCGCCCGAGGCGGCCCGCGCCGACCAGCACGACCTTCCAGCGGCGGTCGAGGCCGAGGATGAGCCGGAGCTCCTCGGCCAGGCGGTCGACGGAGTAGCCGCGCCCCTGCTTCCCGAAGCGGCCGAAGTAGGAGAGATCCTTGCGGATCTGGGCGGGGGTGACGCCCAGCGCGTCGCCCAGCTCCTGCGAGGAGACCACGCCGATGCCACGCGCCTGCAACCCGCTCAGGAGGCGGAAGTAGACCGGGAGGCGGTCGATGACGACTTCAGGAATCTCAAGCGGCACGGCAGGTTCCTGCGATCGAATGGGCCGAGAGCCGAGTTTGAGAAGGAGGGCACAATCATAGTCGGCTGAGACTGAGACGCAAGAACCGAACGTCCCGACGCGGTAGCATCGCAACGTGCAGTTCACCCCTCCCGCCGCCCCGCCGGAACCGACCGTGGTCGTCGAGCCGTGGGAGGGCTGTGCCCCGGAGGCGGCGGCGTGGCACCTGCGCGCGCAGCCGGGGCTGGTCTGGCTCGACTCATCGCTGGCCGGGGGACGCCTCGGGCGGTGGTCGGTGGTGGCGTGCGCCCCGCGCTGGACGCTGACTGCGCGCGGGCGGCAGCTCACGCGCGTCGAGGGCGGCGAGGCGGGGACGTGGGACGGCGACGCGGTCGCCGCGCTGGCGGCGGCGGTGGAGGCGGAGCCGCGGATCGGCGCGCCCTCGGAGTTGCCGGATGCACCGTTCCTCGGTGGGGCGATCGGCTACCTCGGGTTCGAGCTGGGGCGACAGATCGAGCGGCTGCCCGCGACGACCGTGGATGACGTCGGCGCGCCCGACCTCGCGGTCGGCTGGTATGACGCTGCGCTGCTCTGGGATGAGGCCGCAGGCAGCGGCTGGCTGGCGGGGCGGGCCGAGGCGGTCGCGGCGTTGCGTGACCGGCTTGCGGGGGCGGGGGCGCTCCCGCCGCGCCGCGAGCTGATCGCGCGCACCCCGCTGCAGCCGAACCTGCTGCGCGCGGAGTACCTCGATGCCGTCCGGCGCGCGCTCGCCTACATCGCGGCGGGGGACATCTACCAGGTGAACCTCTCGCAGCGGCTCTCGGCACGCGTGCATGCGAGCGGGCTCGACCTGTACCGGCGGCTGCGCGCGATCTCGCCAGCGCCGTTCGCGGCGTACCTCGCGCTCGGTGGGGTGGAGGTGCTCTCCTCGTCGCCGGAGCGGCTGCTGCTGGCGGAGGGCGACGCGCTGGAGACGCGGCCCATCAAGGGCACCCGCCCGCGCGGGACGACCGCCGAGGTGGACGCCTGCCTCGCCGCCGAGCTGCGGGCGAGCGTGAAGGACAACGCGGAGCACGTGATGATCGTCGACCTCGAACGCAACGACCTGGGACGGGTCGCCGAGGTGGGAAGCGTCGCGGTGCCGGAGCTGGCGGCGCTGGAGACGTACGCGCAGGTGCACCACCTCACCTCGACGGTGACGGCGCGGCGGCGCGCGGGCGTGGGAGTCGAGGCGCTGCTGCGTGCGATCTTCCCCGGCGGATCGGTGAGCGGTGCGCCGAAGATCCGCGCGCTGGAGATCATCGATGAGCTGGAGCCCACGGTGCGCGGCGTCTACACCGGCGCGATCGGCTACCTCTCCGCACATGGGCGGATCGACCTCAACGTCGCGATCCGCACCGTGACGCTGTCGGGCGGTGTCGCGTACGCGCACGTCGGCGGCGCGATCGTCGCCGACTCCGACCCCGCCGCGGAGTATCGCGAGACGCTGGACAAGGCGCGCGGGATGGCCGAGGCGCTGGGCGCCGTGCTGCCGGCGGATGGTGCGGGCGAGGCGTGAGCGACGTGAGCCTCGCCTGGGTCGACGGCGCGCTGGTGGAGCGCGAGCGCGCGAGCGTGTCGATCGACGACCTCGGCTTCCTCTACGGCGCGGGCTGCTTCGAGACGATGCTCGCGGTCGACGGCGTCGTGTTCCGGATGGAGGCGCACTGGGCGCGCCTGGAACGCGGGTTCACGGCGCTCGGCATCGATGCGCCGTTGCGCGCGACGCTGCGCGCGGCGGTCGAGGCGACGCTGACCGCGAACGGCCTCGGCGCGGGCGGACGGGGGGATGCGCGCATCCGTGTCACCGCGACGCCGGGGCGCGGCGTCGGGCGTCCCGACCTGCGCTCGGCGCAGGGGCCCACAGTCATCGTGGTCGTCGAGGACGCGCCGCCGCCACCGTCACCCGCGCGGATCGTCGTCGCGAGCCAGCGCGTCGACCCGGCGCGCCCACTCGCGACCGCGAAGGCGACGAGCTACCTCGTCTCGCTGCTGGCGCTGTCCGAGGCGCGCGCGGCGGGCGGTGACGAGGCGTTGCTGCTCGACCCCGCCGGGTACGTCGCGGAGGCGGCGACCTCGAACGTCTTCGTCGTGCGCGGTGGGGCGGTGACGACGCCACCGCTCGCCTCCGGCGCGCTGCCGGGAGTGACGCGCGAGGCTGTGATCGCCGCCGCGCGCGGCGCAGGCATCGAGGTGCGCGAAGCGGCGATCGCGCGCGCGGACCTCGATGCGGCGGACGAGGTGTTCGTCACGAACAGCATCGTCGGCGTGCGTGCGGCCGCCTCGGTCGCGCCGTGGTGGGCGGCGGGCGGCTCGCTGCCGGGCGCGGTGACGACGGCGGTGGCGGCGGCGTACGAGGCGCTGGTGCGTGCGGAGCGCGGCACGACGGGCGCCGCCTCGGCGTGAACCGACTCGGCACGAGCGTCGTGCGGACAATCTTCCCTGACGGGAACCTCACGTCTTCCTGATGTCGTCTTGACGTCTCAGCCACTCGCCTTGCGATTCCATTACAGCAGTCATCGCCGCCGCTACGTTGGAATGGCGGAGGACCGCGATACGCCGGGTGGGTGCGGGATGCACGGAAGGTCGTCAGGGATGGCGCAACGTCGCTGGGATGTCGACGACACGAGGCACGACGGGGCGCAGCACACACCGGCGGCGCGCGGCGGCGGTGCCGGGCCGCTGCGACTGCTCAGCGCCGGGGCCGGCGAGGTGGAGGGCTGGCGTCCGCTCGATCGCGGCGGTGCTGCTGCGGGCGGCGGGTCGCGACGGGTGCTGCTGGTCGACGACCGCCCGCAGGCGGGGGTAGAGCTGGCGGAGCCGCTCGCGGCTGCCGGGCTCGCCGTGCTGCGGGTGCGCCGCGCGCGCGCCGCGCTGGAGGTACTGGAGCAGGAGCCGTGTGACGTCGTGCTGGTCGATGCGAAGCCGGCCGGGATGACCGGCTTCCAGCTCTGCCGCGAGATCCGCGAGCGCAGCGACGTACCGGTGCTCTTCCTGTCGGAGACCGACGCGCTGGCGGAGCGGCTGCTCGCGTTCGACCTGGGGGCGGATGACTGCCTGCCGCGGCTCGCGGCGCCGGAGGAGCTGGAACGGCGGATGCGCGCGGTGCTGCGTCGCGCCCGACCGGAGCAGCATCGCAGCTGCCTCGATGGCCCGCGCGGCATCCGGCTCGCGCTGCTGGAGCATGTGCTGCGGGTGGCGGATGCGCCCGTGACCGTGACGCCAAAGGAGTTCGATCTGCTGCGGCTGCTGCTGGAGCGCCGTGGCGAGGTGCTGACCACCGACGCGATCTCGCAGACTGTGTGGGGCTACGAGACGATGGGGTCACGCAACTTCGTGGAGGCGCACATCTCGCGGCTCCGCTCGAAGCTCGGCGCGGCCGGTGCGTGTGGCGTCATCGAGACCGTGCGCGGCGTCGGCTACGTGATCCGCTAGGCGCCCGAATCGTCCCCTGCGCCTTCGGTGCCGCCGCCTCAGGCGTCGGTGCTGGGGGGCTGGAAGACCAGCGTCTCCTCGGCGACGACGACGGGCTCCACGCGGGTGACGCCGCGCGCGCGCAGGTCGGCGATGATCGGCTCCAGCAGCTCGTCGGGGACGGAGGCGCCGGCGGTCAGGCCGACGACCTCGACACCCTCGTACCAGGCGGGGTCGATCTCCTCGATGCCGTCGATGCGGTAGGCGGGCGTCCCGGTGAGCGCCGCGACCTCGCGCAGGCGCACGGAGTTGCTGGAGTTGCTGGACCCCACCACGAGCACGAGGTCGGAGCGCTCCGCGAGCGTGCGCACGGCGAGCTGGCGGTTCGTGGTCGCGTAGCAGATGTCGTTGCGCACCTGCGCGTCCGGGTACTCGCCGCGGATCGCGTCGATCACCTGCGCGGTGTCCTCCAGCGAGAGCGTGGTCTGCGTCACGACGAAGACCGGGCGATCGCGGCGGTCGAGCGCGGCGACCTCCTCGGCGGTGTCGATGATCGTGGTGCGGTCGGGCGCCTCGCCCAGCGTCCCGACGACCTCGTCATGGCCGCGGTGGCCGACCAGCAGGATGTCGAAGCCGTCGCGCGCGGCCTTCTTCGTCTCCAGGTGCACCTTCGTCACCAGCGGGCAGGTCGCGTCGATGACGCGCAGGCTGCGGCGCCGCGCCTCGGCGACGACCTCCGGCGCGACGCCGTGGGCGCTGAAGACGACGCGCGCGCCCTCCGGCACCTCGTCGAGGCTGTTCACGAAGACGGCGCCGCGCTGGCGGAAGCCCTCCACGACGTGGCGGTTGTGGACGATCTCGTGGAACGCGTAGACGGGCGGCGGCTCGCGATCGAGCACGGCGTTCAGGACATCGATGGCGCGGACGACGCCGGCGCAGAACCCGCGCGGCTCGGCCAGGAGCAGGGTGTGCGGCATGGAACCTCCGAGGATCGAGTGTACGGCGGGAGGCGGACGATGTGCCTCGGGTGCGGCAGGCGGGAAGGCTAGAGCGCGAACGTCTCGATCAGCCAGTCGGAGAGCGAGTGCGCGCTCTCGTGGCTGATCTCGTGCTGCATCGGGAACTGCTGCAGCACGGGCTGGAGGCCGAGCGCCTGCAGGCGGATCGAGGATGCGAACGCCTCGGTGACCGGGATCGTGGCGTCGTTCGCGCCGTGCTGGATGAGCGTGCGCAGGTTGGCGGCGCCGGGAGCGGCGTGCAACTCGCCGATGCGCTCGTCGTCCAGGCTGCTGGCGAGCAGGACGAGGCCCGCGAAGCGCTCCGGCGCTGCCAGCGCGGCGTGTGCGGCGACCCCGCCGCCCTGGCTGAAGCCGAGCAGGACAAGGCGCTGCGGGTCGATCGGGTAGCGCTCCAGCGCCTCCTCCACGAACGCGAGCACCTCGGTGGCGGCGCGCGCGATCTCGACCGGGTTCGCGCGCAGATCCTCGGGCTTTCCGGACCACGAGAAGCTGAACGCCCCCGCCTCGATGCGGTGCGTGGCCTGCGGGCAGAGCACGAGCAGGCGGCCATCCGCGAGCATGGGGTGGAGGCCGACGAGATCCATCGCGTGCGAGCCGTAGCCGTGCAGCGCGATCACCGTGGGCAGCAGTCCCTCGGTGCCGGGGTGGGCGAGCGTGTGAATGAGTGGCACGGGCGCAGTATAGAGGGGGCGCGCCGTTGGGGCTCGCGCCCCGGGGGAGGCTGCCGATGACCGGCCACGTCCTGATGTGCGCGCCGACGCACTTCCGCATCGCGTACGAGATCAATCCGTGGATGCACCGCGCCAACCAGGTCGACGGCCCTCGTGCCGCCGAGCAGTGGGAGCGTCTGCGCGCATGCCTCGATGGGCTGGGGGTGTGCATCGAGCTCGTCGAGCAGGGCGAGGCGGTGCCGGACATGACGTTCGCCGCGAACGCGGGGGTGGTGACGGGACGCCGCTTCATCCCGGCGAACTTTCGCTTCCCGGAGCGCCAGCCAGAGGCGGCGCTGTTCTCGGCGTGGTTCGCGGGGCGCGGGTACGAGGTCGCGACCATCCACGAGCCGCACCACTGGGAGGGGGAGGGCGACGTGCTGCCCGCGGACGATGCGGTGTTCGCGGGCTACCGCTTCCGCACCGAGGAGCGCGCGCTCGATCACCTCGACACGTTGCTGGGGACGGAGGTGGTGCGACTGGAGCTCGCGGACGGGCGCTTCTACCACCTCGACACCTGCTTCTGCCCGCTCGGCGACGGGCGGCTGCTCTGGTACCCGCCCGCGTTCACGCCCGCGAGCCGCGCCGAGGTGGAGCGCCGCTTCGCGCGCGCGGTCGTGGTGCCGGAGGCGGATGCGCTGCGCTTCGCGTGCAACGCGCTGCGGGTCGGCGACGCGGTGGTGCTGAACGAGGGCTGCCCGGCGACCGAGGCGGCGATCGCCTCGCTGGGCCTGCGCGCGGTGCCGACGCCCACGGACGAGTTCATCAAGGCGGGGGGCAGCGTGAAGTGCCTGGTGCTCATGCTCGACGCCTTCGACCGCTGGGCGCCGCGCGAGGTGTGAGCGGGGTAGCGCGGAGATCGGGTGACGGAGGTTCTACCCAGACCCCCGGGGAGGGGGTATGATGCCGAGGCGAACGAGAAGGAGTTCACCTCAATGCCCCAGATGACCCTGTACGCCCCCGCGATCCACTGCGAGCACTGCATCAACACGATCCAGAAGACCGTCAACGCCGTTCCCGGCGCGCGCTTCCTTGATGGTTCGTGGGAGACGCGCAGCTTCAATGTCGAGCTCGACAGCGGCGCCGTCCTCGACACGATCGCGGCGGCGCTGGAGGCCGAGGAGTACCCGCTGGGCGACGCTGCTGCGGCCGCGGCCGCGATCGCGGCGGCGGGCGGCGGCGCGGAGGCCGGTGCGACGCACCCCGACTACCGCGTGACGAAGACGGACGCCGGTGCCGAGCTCAACTACAACTGCCCGTGCTCCTGCGACGCCGGCTTCGCCTTCGACCGCTCGAAGGCTGACCAGACGCCGGAGGGCTGCTGCTGCGGCCGCACGATGTTGGTTGGTCGCGACGCCGCCGCGCGCCTGAGCGCTTCGCTCGACGACGCGGACGCGTACTACCCGGTCGATGTGCAGACCGTGACGATGCCCTGGGGGCAGCCGGTCGAGGTTGCGCTCGCGACCCCGCGCACGGACGCGCACCACGG
>JBAYUZ010000036.1:0-21083 GCA_041674885.1 Dehalococcoidia bacterium | reverse complement strand
TCGATGCGTGCACCGAGCGTGCACAGAGCAGCCCGGCCATGTGGCCGGGCTGCTCTGTGGTGCGAGTGATGGAGCGGGGCGGCCAGTCGTGACCGCCCCCGTGGGATCAGTCAGCGAGGTGTTACCAGTTGAAGCGAACCCGCGTCGCCTGGTCCAGGCCCGTGTGGCTGAGGTTGCCCAGGGACATCGCCGGGCCGCTGTGCACCGTGGCGCCGCTGTCGACGCTGGTCTGCACTTGGGCGGCGTTGCCGGAGATCGCGTTGCCGCTACCCGCCGACATCGCCATGCCGCCGCGCGCGAGCGCCGGGCCGCCGACCGATGCGGCCACGCTGGTGGAGCTGTTGCCGCCACCGGTCGCGCTGCCGTCACCGCCGAAGGTCGCCGCCGACCCACCCAGAACGCCAGCGCCACCGGACGTTGCGCCGGTGTTGCCGGTGTTGCTGTCCGGGTTGCAGGTCGTCGAGTTGTCGTTGCCGCTGACGCCGCAGCCGGCGTTCGAGCCGCCGCTGTTGGCCGTCGCCTCGCCCGTGTTGGCGTTCGCGGCGCCCGTCGTCCCGCTCGCGGCCGCGCCGGTCGCGTTCGCCGTGCCGCCGGTCTGCGTGACCGCGCCGGTCGAGGCGTTCCCGCCGTTGCCGCTGATCAGTGCCGCGCTCGCGTCGGTGCTCACACCGCCGCCCCACGCGCCGGACTCCTGGCCCACGTTGGTCGGCCCGGAGTTCGTCGAAACGCTCGCGGTCGCCGCCCCGCTGGTCGCGGTGCCGGCGCCGTTGTTGTTGACCGTCCCGTTCAGCGCCGAGTTCGTCGTCGCCGTCCGGGAGAGGTTGGTGGTGAACGTGGAGTAGCTGCTGGAGATCGAGCCGTTCCCGATGTCCGCGCTGGCCGTCCCGGCAAACGCAAACATCGAGATGCTCACCGCCGCTACCGCCACGACACCGGGCAGGTGTGCCCGTCGCTGCTGCTGCATGGTGACTGCATCCTTTGTGAACTGGAAGGTGGGTGACCGACTGATCGTCCTGCTCCTCTCTCGCGCACTGACCGTATGCGAGGTCGGACGACCCACAAGGCGAGGAACTGCCCGCATTTCGCGCGTTCTTCGCGCCCCGGCATCGGCGCCTGCGCGCCGAACCTCGGCGCATACGCACGCAACGTGAGCGTGCGGCTGCGAGCCGGCCTGCGAGGCAGCGAGGACGTGCGAGGGCTGCGAGGCGATGGGGCCGGGCTACGCCTCGGCGGTTGCTGCTGCCGCTTCGCGGCGGCGCGCGGCGGGGCCGGTCTCCGGCAGCACCAGGCACCCGAGCGCGAACAGGATCGGCAGCCCGCTCAGCGCCAGCAGGCCCGCGCCGTACGACCCGGTGGCGTCCGCGACGATGCTCGCCACGACAGGCCCCGCGAGGATGCCCGCACCTGAGACCGCCTGCACCAGCGCCTGCCCGACCGCCACCTCGGCCGCCTCAATGCCCGGCAGCTCGTACGGGATCGCCATCAGCACCGGGAACGGGAACCACGCGAAGTAGCCCAGCGCGAACACCACCACCGCCTCGCCCCACAGCGGCAGCGGCGAGAGCGCCAGCAGGTACAACCCCGGCAGGATCAGGCCGCACGGCCAGATGAACACCTTGCGCCGCCCCGTGCGGTCCGACAGGAACCCCGCCGAGAGGTTGGACAGCAGCCCCGCGGCCGGCAGGATCGCCGTGATCGACCCCGCCTCCGCCAGCGAGAACCCGCGCTCGCCCACGAAGTACAGCGGCAGGAACAGGATCGCCGTCGTGTACGCCGTGCCGCCGCCGGTGATGGTGAGGCCCAGGATGTAAAACTCGCGCCGCCGCAGCGCGCGGAACCGCGCCGTCCCCGTGGGCGCCGAGAATGCGTGCCCCGGCCGCTCGCGCGCCGTCAGCCACCAGCCGATCACCGCCACGGCCAGCAGCGCCCCCGTCACCTCGAACACCGGGCGCCAGCCGCCCAGCAGCACCACCGCCGCCGGCACCACCGCCAGCGTCGCGCTCTGCGCCACCGCGCTCAGTGCGTTGCCGATGCCCCACACCCGCGCCATCTCCCGAGGCGGCACCCACTGCACGCGCAGCATCGTCGCCGGCACCTGCGAGAGCGCCAGCGCCACGGAGAACGCGACCTGCGACCCCAGCAGCAGCCAGTACCCCGGCGCCAGCCCGCCCGCCAGGATCGCCGCCGTCATCGCCGCCACCAGCACCGAGTACGTGCGCTTCGGCGCCAGCCGCACCGCCAGGAACGAGAGTGGGAACGTGAGGAACTGCCCCGCCGTGCGCGCCGCGCCCAGCCACCCCGCCTCGATCGTGCCGAAGTGGAGGTCGGCCTGCATGCCCACCAGCAGCACGCCCAGCCCGCTCACCGCCGCCAGCGTCAGCACCTGGTGCAGCCACAGCTGCGCGATCACCACCCAGCGGTAGCCGGGGTCGCGCGCGTCTGCGGGCGTCGAGGCGTGGGCGCTGGCCATCGAGGCTCCTTGCGGCGTGCGGGCGGCGTGGCCGCCCACGCTACCAGAGCGCCCGCGCACGCTGTACTGGCTGCCTACGCCTCGTTCGCCGCGCCCCCGCCGGCCCGTTCGAGGTTCAACGCCAGCAGCCGCGCCAGCATCGTGTCGTCATCCAGCGCCTCCGGCGGCTCCGGCCAGCCGTACGCCGCAAACACCGCCGCGTCCAGGTCACGATGCAGGTGCACGAGCCACGCGGGGCGCTGGTTGTAGAGGTTCGTGAGCGTGCGCTTCGCCAGCGCCTTCGCCGCATCCTCGTCCACCGCCACCAGCCGAGGCGGTAGCGAGGGCACGACGTCCGCCTCCGCCCGCACCCACTCCGGCGGGTTCAGCCAGCGGTTGCGCGCCTCGTCCAGCGCCCGCGCCGCCGCACCGATCGCATCCCGCTGCTCCCGCTGCGTCGAGGTCAGCGCCGCATCCGGCGTGTTCAGCGGCCACGGGAACGGGAATGTCTCGAAGCACCCCGACGCTGTGTACTCGGGGTCGTTCCCGATGCCGTGGCGACTGCCCGTCGCTAGGGCCCATCGTTCGTGTGTGCGGCTTTGCAGGATGCCGAGCACGTGATCGGAATCGGTTGCGATCACGACGAGTCGTGTGTCCGGCAGTGTGGGCGCAGCGAGCCACACGAACACACGGTGCTTGGATACGCGGGGCGTCACGAGGTAGCGCCGTAGGCCGGCGATAGCGCGTCGCATTCCCGGTCGGGATTCCGCGTGTCGCCACCAATACTCCTGATAGGACTTCCGGTTGCTGTCCTTCCGGATGGGCAAGACATCCCTAAGAACATGCTCAAAGGGCAGTTCATAGCTCGCAGCATCGCGCTCGGTCATGTGACTACCGAAGTCGATCACGAACTCACCGCGCGGTCTACCCGTGACGTCGGATGCATTCATGGATGGCACGATGACGTCACTATTGGGCCGCCCGCCCACGTTCGGCGTCAGGAGCATAGGAACCGCTTCTGCCCTCGTCAGGCCAAACGGGCCGACCTTGCTCGTGCCTTGGTGCGCGCGGTCGGCGTTGGTGGCAAGCCGCTTCGCATTCGTGAAGTCGGACGTGTCCCCGCTCTTCAGATCGGGATGAATCGCCGTGACAGGCACACCATCGAGCGCACGTCGTGTCTCAGTGCCGTCGTCTTGACAGATGATTGCCACTCGCACATTGGCCCCATCGACGACCCATGCTTGGTTGCTCCAAGCGCAGAAGATCGCGCCAGTCGTGTTGATCGCCTTGAGGACGGCGCGATTCCCCGCTCCGCGGATGGTCTGTGTCGCAAGTAGGCCAACCCGCCGGGTGCGCTTTTCCACCACGGAACGGCGAGCGGCCTCGTGCCAATAGCACACGAGGTCAGAGGTCCGAGCCACGCCGCCGTCCCATGCTCGCCAGAGATCGTTCAGGTATGAATCGCCTAGGGCCGCGCGCATGCGCGCGCGCCCGAGGAACGGCGGGTTCCCGACGATGAACTCCGCCTCCGGCCACGCGGCGGGCACGGGCGCGCCCTCGGCGTCGTGCGCCAGGATCGCGTCGCGCTGCTCGATGTTCCGCAGCGGCTGCAGCACCGGATCGCGCGGGAAGCCGTAGCCGTTGTCCATCATCCACTGGATGTGCCCGATCCAGATGGAGACGCTCGCCAGCTCCTTCGCGTACGGATTGATCTCGATCCCCAGCACGTTGTGCGGGTCCACGTGCGGGAACTCCCCGCTGATCCGCAGCCGCTCCGCGCCCCAGTGGATCGCCTCCTGCTCCAGGTCCTTCAGCAGCCGCAGCGTCACATACAGGAAGTTCCCGGAGCCGCACGCCGGGTCCAGCACCCGCACCGCGCGCAGCCGATCGAGGAACGCGCGCCACGCCGCCTCCGCCTCGCGCTCCCACGCCGGCAGGTTCGCGCGGCGGCGTCCCTCCAGCGTCAGCGGCGTCACCGCGCGACCCGCCAGCAGCGCCTCCACCCGCGCCTGCATCGCCTCGAGCTCGCGACGCAGCGGCGCCATCACCACCGGCTCCACCACCAGCAGGATCTTCTCGCGATCCGTGTAATGCGCCCCCAGCTGCCCGCGCTTCGCGGGATCGAGGCCGCGCTCGAACAGCGTCCCCAGGATCGCCGGCTCCACCTGCGACCAGTCCAGCCGCGAGGCGTCCCGCACCGCCTGCAGCTCCTCGCGCGTGAACGCGATCACCGGCGCCCCGTCGAACAGCCCCCCGTTGAACCACTCGATGCGCGCGTTCCCGAAGAAGCCGCCCTGCGACGACATCAGCGCGAAGAGCTCCGCCAGCCCCGCCGTGAACCGCTCCGGATCGCCCGCGCGCGACTCGACCAGCTCCGTCATCAGCCGTCGAGGCAGCAGCCCCACATCCTCCGCGAACAGGCAGAACAGCACCCGGTTCAGGAAGTGCGCCACCGCCTCCGGCTCATGCCCGCGATCCTGCAGCGACCGCGCGATCACCGCGAACTGGCTCGCCGCCGCCTTCGTAACGTCGATTGATTCCTGCTCGGGACGCAACGCGTCCGGGTTGCTCATCACCGCGCGCAGAATGCGCAGCGGATCCGCCGGACTCGTCGCCAGGTCGTCGAGGTTGAACGCGTAGGTCTTGGGCTTCGTGCCCGTGAAGTTCGTATGCACCTCGAACCGGTCGAGGTCGCACACCACCAGCAGCGGCGGATTCTCCAGGTCGTCCTTGTAGTCCAGCAGCTGGCGGTACGCCGCGTTCAGATCGCGGTGCTTCCCCTTGTACTCCCACCCGAAGCACTTGCGCTTCCACACGTCTGCCCAGCCGTCACCGCCGCTGGACTTCGTCACGCCCTTCTCGAACGCGTACGCCTCGCCGGTCGGATCCGCCTCGTGCGGCGGGGCCACCTCCAGCATTCGGCACAGGTCGAGGAAGTGCGCCTGCGCCGACGCCCGCTCGTTGGTCGTCACGCCCTTCCACGTCGCCGCAAACTCCGCCGCCGACAGCCCCACGCCGCGCGCTCCTCGCTACGCGCGCAGCCTACCGGATGCGCGCCCATCCGGCGCGCCCCTCGCACTCTGTCCGGGGCGTTGCGTCAGCCGCTCGCTACCACTGAACAAACATCGGCATGACGACATGCACGTAGCGGTCGTCGCCGACCGGGCGCAGCACGCCGGGCGCCGAGGGCGATGAGGTCTCGATCGCCACGCGGTCGGTGGTGAGGACGTTCAGCACGTCCTGCAGGTAGCGGCTGTTGAAGGCGATTTTCGCCTCCTCGCCGGTCACCATCGCGTCGATCTCGCCCTCGTTGTTGCCGACTTCCTCTGCCCGCGCGGTGACGAGCAGGCGGCCGGGCACGCCGGCGGCACCGGGCGTTGCGATCAGGCGAACGATGCCCGACCCGTCGCGCGCAAAGATCGAGGCGAGGCGAGTCTCCTGCTTGAACTCGTTCACCGACACCTCGGTGTGAGTGGCGGACGAGGCAGGGATCAGCTGCTGGTAGTTCGGGAACGTGCCTTGGATGAGGTTCGCGATCAGCGTCGCGTGCCCCAGGTCGAACAGCACCTGCGTCTGCGCCGAGTTCACCGTCATCCGGGCCGGCTGCTGCGCCTCACCGAGCAGGCGCGAGAGCTCCTGCAGCGCGCGCGCCGGCACGATCAGCTCGCGCTCCTGGCCCGCGCCGTTCAGCTCGAGGTTGAACACCGCCAGCCGGAAGCCGTCGGCTGCAGCGAGGCGGATGCCCGCCGGGCCGATCGCGAAGTGCACGCCCGTGAGCACGGGGCGCGAGTCGTCGGTCGCCGCGGCGAAGACGACGTGCTCCAGCGCCTCGCGGAGGCGATCCGGCTCGATCTCAACCGCGCCCGCGCCCTCCACCGAGGGGATGGGCGGGAACTCGTCGGCGTCCATGCCGCCGATCGAGGCGGCGTTGCGCGCGCAGGACAGGCTGACCTGCCGCGAGCGTTCCGCCAGCGTCATCTCGATCTCATCACGCGGGAGCGTGGCGACGAAGTCGGACAGCAGCCGCGAGGGCATTGTGATCTCGCCGGGCTGCGTGACGTTCGCGGGGATCGCGTACGTGATCGCGATCGTCTCCGCGTCGGTGGCCGAGAGCTTTAGGCCGTGCTCGGATGCCTCGACCAGCACGTGCTGCGTGATCGGGAGCACCGAGCGCGCGGGCACGGCGCGTGAGACGGCGCTCAACGCGCGGTGAAGCTGATCCTGCTGGCAGGTGACGCGCATCGGCTGCTCTCGCTCACGATATGCTCATGCGATTGAGCAGATCAGTTGCTCACGAGAGTATACGGATTCGCGCGATCCTCGCGCAACGCGGGCGCGAGCGGGTCTAGCTCGCCTTCGCCGCCATCAGCGCCTGCGCCGCCGCTGCGATCGTCGCGTCGATGAGCGCCTCGTCATGCGCGAGCGAGACGAACCAGCACTCGAACTGCGAGGGCGGCAGCAGGATGCCCTGCTCCAGCATCGCGCCGTGGAAGCGCGCGAACATCGCCGTGTCCGCCTCGCGCGCCTCCGCGTAGTTCGAGGGGGTCGAAGCGCGGAAGAACGGCGTCATCGCGGAGCCCGCGCGCGCCACCGCCAGCGGCACACCCGCCTCGCGCGCGACTCGCTCGAGCCCGTCCGCCAGCCGCGCGCCCAGCGTGTCCAGGCGCGTGTACACGCCCTCCTCGGCGGCCAGCGTCTCCAGCTGCGCGCGCCCGGCGGCCATCGCCAGCGGGTTCCCGGACAGCGTGCCCGCCTGGTAGACGTTGCCCGCGGGAGCCATGCGCTCCATGAGCGCCCGAGGCCCACCGTAGGCCCCTACCGGCAGCCCGCCGCCGATCACCTTGCCGAGCGCCGTGAGGTCCGGCCGGATGCCGAACAGCCCCTGCGCGCCGGCGCGGCCGAGGCGGAAGCCCGTGATCACCTCGTCGAAGACGAGCAGCGCGCCGAACTCGTCGCACAGTGCGCGCAGCCCCGCGAGGAAGCCCTCCGCGGGGCGCACGAGGCCCATGTTGCCCGCGACCGGCTCCACGATGATGCAGGCGATCTGGCCGGGGTGCGCCTCGAACGCCGCGCGCACGGCGCCGAGGTCGTTGTACGGGGTGACGAGCGTCTGCGCGGCGAACGCCGCCGGCACGCCGGGCGAGTCGGGGAGGCCGAGCGTCGCCACGCCCGAGCCCGCCGCCGCCAGCAGCCCGTCGGCGTGGCCGTGGTAGCCGCCGTCGAACTTCAGGATCAGGTCGCGCCCGGTGACGGCGCGCGCCAGGCGCAGCACGGTCATCGTCGCCTCGGTGCCGGAGTTCACGAAGCGCACCATCTCGACCGTTGGCACGGCGGCGACGACCAGCTCGGCGAGGATCGCCTCCGCCTCCGTCGGCGCGCCGAACGAGGTGCCGAGCGGCGCCGCTGCCTGCACCGCCGCGACGACCGCCGGGTGCGCGTGGCCGAGGATGAGCGGCCCGAAGGAGCCGACGTAGTCGATGTACTCGTTGCCGTCGACGTCCCAGACCTTCGCGCCGGCGCCGCGCGCCAGCACCACCGGGTCACCGCCGACGGCGCGGTAGGCGCGCACGGGGGAATCGACGCCGCCCGGCAGCACCTGCCGCGCGCGTTCCATGACCTGCCGCGAACGTTCTCGGTTCATGCCCCACCCCCGGCTGCGCTGCGCCTCGCACCCGCCGAGGCCGGGCTATTGTGCCCGTCCGCCCGCCTCGGTGCTAGGCAGGCGCCGCACGGCCCGCCGCTACGCGCCGAGCGCCTCCGCGACATCGAGGAGCGAGGTGACGTCGAGGTCGGGCGCGACGATGTCCTCCGGGTACTTCGCATCGGCGTTGCGGTGCACCCACGCCGTGCGTAGCCCCGCGTGCGTCGCGCCCAGCACGTCCGTCTGCGCCGAGTCACCCACGTACAGCACCGCCTCGGTGGCGTGCCCGAGCCGGCCGCACAGCGCCGCGAACGAGGCGCGGTGCGGCTTGTACACGCGCAACGACTCGGACGACTGGATCACGGAGAAGCGCAGCCGGTTGCAGGAGACCGCCGACTGCAGGAAGTCCTCGTCGGCGTTGGACATCAGGCCGACCAACAGGCCGCGCGCCGCCAGCCGCTCCACCGCCTCGAACGCCTCCGGGAACGCGGGCGCGGCAGCGAGCACGTCACGCAGCCGGTTCGCGCCCTGCACCGCGTCGCCCTGCACCTCGTGCTGCGCGAACGTGCGCTCGAACTGCCGCCGCCACATCTCCCATGTCGAGATCCACTCCGGCGTGGGGCCGTCGAGCATCTTGCGGCGGTCGAGCGTGCCGTCTTCGGCACGGTGGCCGGGCGCCCACAGGCTCACCGCCTGGAACGCATCCTTGCGGAAGTACGCGGCGAACGCCTCGTGGTCACACTCGATGCGCGCCTCTGCGAGGTACTCCGCAATCGTCGCCGTGAAGTCCCAGTCGAACAGCGTGTCGTATGCATCGAACGCCACCGCGCGGATGCACGCCGCATCGAACGGCTCGCGCACGATCTCGATCGCCGGCGCCTTCGATGCCGCCGAGGCGTCTGCGGTGCTGTCCTCGGCTACTGCTCCCGCAGCCACCGTGCCGCCTCCTTGGCGTGGTAGGTGATGAGGATCTCCGCGCCCGCGCGCCGGATCGCCGTCAGCGTCTCCAGCACGACCGCGCGCTCATCCAGCCAGCCCTGCGCGGCGGCAGCCTTCACCATCGCGTACTCGCCGGAGACGTTGTACGCCGCCAGCGGCAGGTCCGTCGCGTCGCGCACCATGCGCACGACATCGAGGTACGGCAGCGCGGGCTTCACCATCAGGATGTCCGCCTGCTCCTCGATGTCCGCCATCGCCTCGCGGAGCGCCTCGCGCGCGTTCGCCGGATCCATCTGGTAGCCGCGACGGTCGCCCGCGCCGCCCCGCGGCGCCGAGTCGGCGGCCTCGCGGAACGGCCCGTAGAACGCCGAGGCGTACTTCGCGCTGTACGCCATGATCGGCAGCGCCGAGAACCCCGTGTCATCGAGCGCCGCGCGAATCGCCGCGACGCGCCCGTCCATCATGTCCGACGGCGCGATGAGATCCGCACCCGCCTCGGCGAGCGAGACGGCGGTCTGCGCCAGCAGCTCCAGCGAGGAGTCGTTGTCGACCTCGCCGCTCGGCGTGAGCAGGCCGCAGTGGCCGTGGTCGGTGTACTCGCAGAGGCACACGTCGCCGACGACGAGGAGGTCCGGGTCGGCGTCCTTCAGCGCGCGCGTCGCCTGCTGCACGATGCCGTCGTGCGCGTAGCCCTCGCTGCCCACCGCGTCCTTCGCCTCCGGGATGCCGAACAGCAGCACCGCGCGGATGCCGAGGTCGCGCAGCTCGCGCGCCTCCTGCGCCAGCAGGTCGACCGTCAGCCGCGACTGCCCGGGCATCGAGGAGATCGGCTCGCGGCTGTTCGTGCCGTGCGTGACGAACAGCGGGTAGATGAACGACGCCGGGTCGAGGCGCGTCTCGCGTACCAGCCCGCGCATCGCCGCGCTCCCGCGCGTGCGCCGCGTCCGCGTGAACTGACCGAGGTCGCGCAGCGTCGTCGTCATTCGTCGGCCTCCGCCATGGGTGCAGCGAACATGAGCTTCTGAACCCGTGGACTGAAAACGGTCTTGAAGCGCCGGAGGTAGGTCACAGCCCAGTCCTTGAGGGACTCCAGCATCTCGTCGTCCGAGTCGATCCCGTGTGGTTGTTCGACGTATACACGAGCCGCGCGGCGGTTGGGCAGCGGATCCCAATGCAGTGGCTCGTCGATCTCCGCCTGAATCGAGGCAGCGTCTTGTTGGAGGGATGCGATCGCCGCCTTGTTTGCGGCCTGATCTTCGACATCGATGTACAACTCGACACGGAAGCGATTGCCGGAGACGAACGCCGCATTGATCGGGAACCCGGTTCGCCCCGAACCGAATCCCATCCAACTGTCGTAGACGCCGTTCTTGCGGCTTGTGAACCCCGGGTCAACGTCGTGCAGTCGGACGAGTAGATCCTCGAAGAACCCGAAGTACTTCAGCCGCCGCTCCGTGGGAGCGCCATTGCTGCCCGCGCTCGCGCCCGACGGGCGCCATTCCGAAGGTTGTGCAACCACACGGAAGAGAGGGGCGGCCTCTGATGTGCCGATCCGAACGAACGATGTCTCGACGGCGAAGAACTGAGCCTCCTCAGTCGTGTGCGCATTGAGCCAATCGATCGCCTTGCGGTGTTCATCGCGGAACAACGGCGCGACCCAGACGACGATCTGGGCATCAAGCCCGCCTGCGTAGGTGAGCAACTTCCCCATGTGATCGTGATCCGTGGTCGTCAACTGGTTCTCGATGATGACCGGGCGCCCTGAGCCGATTTCGGCGCCGTACAGATCGACCGAGAACGCCCCGACCGCCTGCTCACGCTTTCGAACTTCAATCTCAAGACCGAGTGCTGCATTCAGCAAGCCAATATTCGCCTCGAGCCACGGCGTGAAGCCCTGCGGCTCGGAAACGAACAGTGACTTCGGATCGATCTGCTCCAGCGTGCCGAATACAGGCATCGTCATCGCCAGCCTCCTATGCCCGCGCGTCTGTCGCCGCGTGGGCGAAGTGCTCGCGCAGCGCGCGCACCAGGCCGTGCACACTCGCCTCGTCCGCCACCACCGTCGGCGGCAGACCGGCAGCTGAGGCGGCCTCCGCCGTCTGCGGACCGATGCACGCGACGACCGCGCCACGCAGCGCGCTCAGGTCGCCGCCGAGCAGCGTCGCCAGGTTCCGCACCGTCGAGGACGACGCGAACGTCACCGCCTCGATCTGCCCCGCGCGGATCAGCGACAGCGCGCCCGAGGGCGCCTCCGCCGGCGGCGCAGCGAGGTACAGCGTCACCTCGTCGACGGTCGCGCCAGCGGCACGCAGGCCGTCCGGCAGCACCGTGCGTGCGCCCTCGGCACGCGGCAGCAGCACCGAGGTGCCATCGACGCCCGCGCCCAGCAGCGCGTCGAGCATCCCCTCGCCTGACGCGTCGTTGGCGACGAGATCCGCACGCAGCCCGCGCGCCGTCAGGGAGGCGGCAGTCGCCGCGCCGATCGCGCACAGTCGCGCACCCGCGAAGATGCGCGCATCCGCCTCGTGCTCCGCGACCAGGTCGAGCCAGACCTGCACCGCGTTCTCCGAGGTGAACACGACCCACTGGTATCCACCCGCCCGCAGCTTCGCGATCGCCGCATCAACCTCGGCGGCGTCGGCGCGGCGCTGGATCTCGAGCGCGGGCAGCAGCACCGGTCGTGCCCCCTCGGCCCGGAGCGCCTCGGCGAGCGTCGAGGACTGCGCGCGCGTGCGCGTGATCAGCACGCGCTTCCGCGCCAGCGGGCTCACCGCCACGCTCGCGATCCGCGATCGCACGCGCACCACGTCGCCGACGACGAACAGCGCGGGCGCCTCGACATTCGACTCACGGGCGACGCGCGCGATCTCGCGCAGCGGCGCCTCCACGACGCGCTGCTCCGGCCGCGTCGCCGCCTGCACGATCGCGCACGGTGTCTCCGCGTCGCGCCCGCCGGCGATCAGCTGCTCGACGATGCTGTCGAGGTTGCCGACGCCCATCAGCACGACCAGCGTGTCGACGGCCGTCGCGAGCCGATCCCAGTGCGCGCCTTCCTCGGTGCGGGTAGGGGTCTCGTGCCCCGTGACGACCGCGAACGAGGCCGCGACGCCGCGGTGCGTGATCGGGATGCCCGCCGCCGCGAGGCCGGCGATCGCCGAGGTGATGCCGCTCACGATCGTGCACGGCACGCCGGCCTCGGCGCACGCCTCGGCCTCCTCGCCGCCACGCCCGAAGACGAACGGGTCGCCGCCCTTCAGCCGCACCACGCGCTTCCCCGCGAGCGCGTGCTCCACGATCGTCGCGTTCGTCTGCGCCTGCGTGAGCGCCTGCCGCCCGACCGCCTTGCCGGCGTCGATGAGCAGCGCGTCCTTCGGGCACTCATCGAGCAGCTCCACCGGCGAGAGGCGGTCGTACAGCACGACCTCCGCCTGGCGCAGCGCATCGAGGCCCGTCTGCGTGATCAGCCCCGGATCGCCGGGCCCGCCGCCGACCAGCCACACGTGCCCCACCTGCGTCGCGCTCATGCCTGCTCCTGCGTCGAGGCGAGCATGCGCTCGCCGAGTCCTCGTCCCAGCGCCGCCGCCTGCGCGACCGGCCCACTCGCGTCCGCGAACAGTGGGGGCGCGCCCTCGACGCTCGCGATCATCGCGCGCAGCGCGATCAGCGATCCGTCGACCTGCGCGTATGCGCCCACCGGCAGCGTGCACCCCGATCCGAGCGCGCCCAGGAAGCCGCGCTCCGCCTCGACCGCCGCGCGCGTGCGCGCGTCATCGAGGTGCGCCAGCAGCGCCAGTGTCGCGGCGTCGTCCTCGCGGCACTCGACCGCGATCACGCCCTGCCCCGGCGCCGGCAGGAACTCCATCGCGTCGAAGACCTGCGTCGCCTCCGCGAACCGCCCGAGGCGCGCCAGCCCCGCAGCCGCGAGGATCGCGCCGTCGACCTCGCCGTCCGCGACCTTGCGCAGCCGTGTGTCGACGTTGCCGCGCAGCTCGACGATCTCGACGTCGGGCCGCAGCGCGCGCAGCAGCGCGCGACGCCGCTGCGAGGAGGTGCCGACGCGCGCGCCGGACGGCAGCTCCGCGAGCCGCCGCCCCTGCCCGCCGACGAACGCGTCGCGCGGGTCGGCGCGCTCCAGCATCGCGCCGAGGATGAGCCCGGGCACCGCCTCGGTCGGCACGTCCTTCAGCGAGTGCACCGCGATGTCCGCGTTGCCGAGGAGCAACGCCTCCTCGACCCCGCGCACGAAGACGCCGCGCCCACCCAGGATGCTGAGTGGCGTCGTGCGATCCGCGTCGCCCTCGGTCGTGATGCGCACGAACTCGACCTCGACCGAGGGATCGGCGGCACGCAGCAGCGCCGCGACCGATTCCGACTGCACCATCGCCAGCGCCGAGGCGCGCGTTGCCAGCCGGATTGTCGTCATGCCTCGTCCTCGTTCGCGTCGATCTCATCGCGCCGCCGGGCCCGCCGCACGCCCTCGTCGAGGCGAAACAGGCGGCGCGCGGTGTCGACGTAGTCCTCGTTGTCGCCGCGATCGCGCAGCGTCGTGATCGGGTCGTGCAGCAGCTGCTTCACGATCGCCTTCGTCAGCAGATCGAGCTGCGACTGCTGCTCCTCGGACAGGTGCAGGCGGCGCAGCGACTTCGCGACCTCGGCGGTGCGAATCTGCTCGGCGCGGTCGGTGAGTGCGGTGATCGTCGGGATCACCTGCAGCTGCTCCCACCACTGCATGAAGCGCGCGGCCTCTTCGTCGACGATCGCCTGCACGCGCTCGAGCTCGTTGGCGCGCGCCGCGCGATGCTCCGCCGCGATCGCCTGCAGGTCATCGAGGTCGTCGTAGGTCACGCCGTCGACCGCGCCCACAGCCGGATCGCAGTCGCGCGGCATGCCGATGTCGATGATCAGCAGTGCACGCCCGGCGCGGTCCGCCATCGCGTGCTCCACCGCATCGCGCGACACCAGCGGCTCCGGCGTGTCCGCCGCCGCGATCGCGATGTCCGCCTGCGCCAGCGCCCGCGCGAGGTCATCGAGCGGCAATGCGCGCCCGCCGAGCTCCGCCGCCAGCGATTCGGCGCGCGAGGCGGTGCGGTTCACGACCAGCACCTCGCGTACGCCGTGGTCGACCAGCGCGCCCGCAGCCAGGCGGCCCGCCTCGCCCGCGCCGATCACCAGCACCGTCGCGTGCTCCAGATCCGGGAACAGCACGCGCGCCTGCTGCACCGCGATCGAGGAGACCGAGACGGCGTGGTGGCCGATCTCGGTCTCTGCGCGCGCGCGCCGGCCGGTGCGGGTCGCCGTGTGGAACAGTCGAGACAGCAGCGCATCGGCCGTGCCCGCGTTCACCGCGGCGGAGAACGCCGCGCGCACCTGCCCCAGCACCTCGTACTCGCCCAGCACCATCGAGTCGACGCCGGCCGCCACCGAGTAGAGGTGGCGCACCGCCTCGGTGTCGTACAGGTCCATGCACGCGCGCTCGACCAGCTCGCGGTCGGCGCCGCACGCCTGCGCGAGGAAGTCGAGGACCTCGCGTCGCGGGTGCTTGCCGGAGAGGTACACCTCCATCCGGTTGCAGGTGTTCACCAGCGCGCCCGCCCCGAACCGCTCACCGAGCTGTGCGAGGACATCGGGGAGCGCCTCGCCGGGGATCGCTAGCTGCTCACGCGCCTCGATCGACGCCAGGTGATGGCTCGTCCCGACGAACGTCAGCACCGCCTACTCCGCTGCCGGGGTCGCGGGAGCGATCGAGGGCGCTGCGCCGTGCGGCTGCAGCGGCTGGTCGATGCCCAGGGTGTGGATGAGCCGCGCCTTCGCCTCGGCCATCTGCCCGGCGCGCAGCAGCGCGAACAGCTCGTCGTCGATCGCCTCCTGCCACGCGTCGGCCGGGATGCGGTTGGGGCACGTCGAGCACAGCAACGGCGGGGGCGGCTGCGTGCGGTCGCACGAGGCGGCGCAGGCGCGGTCACGCGCGCGCGCCTCGATCCGCACCTCGCCCAGCAGGTCGCCCAGCGCGACCACCTCCTCGCTCAGGAACTCATCGAGGTGCTCGCGCAGCCAGCGCGCCAGCGCAGGGCTCGCCCCGCCCGTCGACGCCGCAATCGCGATGCGGCCCCGCTGGACCAGCGAGGGGAGGATGAAGTCACAGTTCTTCGCGTCGTCGGCGGCGTTCACCCAGATCTTGCGCGCCCGCGCCTCGTCCGCCACAGAGGTGTTCACCGCGCCGTTGTCGGTCGCCACGAACACCACGTCGAAGCCCTCGACGTCGCCCGACTCGTAGCGGCGCTGCAGCAGCGTCACGCGCCCGTCGTCCACGAACGCCTGCACCTGCGGGATGAGGTCGGGCGCGACGACCGTGACCTGCGCCCCCGCCTCCACCAGCTTGCCGATCTTCTCCAGCGCCACATGGCCGCCGCCGACCAGCAGCACCGAGCGCCCGCGCATGTCCACGAAGATCGGGTAGTACTCCATCGGGAACCCTTCATCGCCTCGGCGCCCCGCCGAGGTGTGCTCTGTCGCTAGCGGTCGTACGCCGAGGTCACACCGAGCAGCACGCGATCCGCCAGCCCGGCGATCTCCGCGCGCGCGCGTGCCGCCTCCTCGGCGGACATGTGCGTGCGCTCGGCCAGCTGCTTCGCGGTCTCGTCCAGCGATCGACGGAAGAACGTGAACGCCTCCACGGCGCGCATCAGCGGTGTGCCGCGCTCGTGCAGGATCTGCCCGTAGCGCTGGCCGATCTCATCGACTTCCTGCTCCACCTGCGCGCGCCGGCCGCGCCGCGACAGGTAGTCGCCCACGAGCTCCACCAGGCGCCGACCGAGCGGGCGCAGCTCGTCGCGCTCCTGCTCCGCGATGCCGCTGTACCACGGCGCGGCGTTCGAGTTGCCCGCGTGCAGCTGGCGCCGGATGCGGCTCACCGCTGCCGACTCCAGCTCGTGCTCCGCGCGCTGCCCGCCGCCCTCGGTCATCGCGTACAGGTCGCCCTCGGCGAACCGCCGATGGCCTCCCGGCGTGCGGAAGCAGCGGATCTCACCGGAGTCGGCCCAGCGCCGCACCGTCGACTCGTTCACGCCCAGGATCTCGCACGCACGACCGAGGTTCACCCAGCGCGTCGCTGCCGCGCCCTGTGCTCCTCGCCCGCCCTGCGTGTTGCCCGGCCGCGTCGTCAAAATCTCACCAATCTTCCTCGGCTCCCCGAGATTTCCCCGAGTATACCGGGCGTCCACGGGCACGGCCATCAGGAATGGCCCGCCCGGCTAGCCCTCCGAGGGAAGCAGGCCGCAGTACGCCGCCAGCTCGGGCGGGGCCATGCGGCGGCAGGTGAACATCGGCGTGTCCCGCTCGGTGTACGAGGACGACACGGACTCCCGCAGGTCGCGCACCAGCGCCAGGAACTCGCCCGGCGAGTCACCCTCGAACGCCACCACGAACTCCTGGTCGTCCAGGCCGTAGGAGTACGTCGTGTTGATGCGGATGTTGTGGTACGCGTGACCGATGTCGATGTGCTCGTTCATGATCCGTTGCCGCTCGTCGTGCGGCAGCTCATACCACGGGCGCGTCTTCACCATCGGGTACACGAACAGGTACTCGGAGCCGCTGTCGTCGGAGCGCAGCCGCTCGCGGCCCGGCTCTCCGGCGCGCACCGGGTGCATCGGGTTCTCATAGATCGACCGCATCGTCATTGACAGGAACGAGTGCGTGCGCTCGATGATCGGCGAGAGCGGCGACGCCAGGAACGCCGAGGCCCAGTCCATGATCTCGTGCAGGTCGTCCGCGACCTGCCACACCATGAAGTCGGCGTCGAGGCGCGTGCCCACGGTGGTGTAGGTGCGCGTCAGCATCCGTTGCGACGACCGCTCGATGAGCTCCACCAGCGTGCGACCGGCTGCCGCGCGCTCCTCCGCCGAGGCGCCGCGGAACGCGTCGCGCACGCGGAAGAAGCTGAACTTCACGAACTGCTTGCCGTGCGTCGTCGTCGGCGCCGCGACACCCTCGGAGGGTGCGCCGTGCGGGTGCCCCGCCGAGTGGGGGTGCGACGAGGTCATGCGTCCTCCCGAGCGGCGGCCTCGCACAGCTCTTCCCAGTGGTCGTATTCCGGGATGTAGTAGGGGAGGCGAATCTTCTTGAACTCATCGCTGCTGTAGAGCACGCGATGGTCGGTGATGCCGGTCTCGTCCGCGATCGCCTGCGCGACCGCCTCAACGCCGTCCACACGAGGCGCGTGGATCATCGAGAACACGTTGTACGGCCAGTCCGGATACGTCGGCCGCTGGTAGCAGTGGGAGACGTTCCGGTAGCCCGCGACGAACTGCCCGAACTCCTCGACGCGCTCGGCGGGCACGTTCCACACCGCCATGCCGTTCGCGCGGAAGCCCGCCTCGCGGTGGTTCACGATCGCCGCGAAGCGCCGAAGCACGCCGCGCTCGATCATCGTCCGCCCCGTATCGAGCACCTCATCCACGGTCCAGCCCAGGCGCTCTGCGACCGCCGCGAACGGCGTCGCCACGTCCTCCAGGTTGGTCTGCGTCGCGCAGATGTACGCGATGTCGCGCTCGCTGATCGGCTGCCCGACCGCCTTCTTGCGCTTCTCCTCGGAGTACTCCGGCGTGCCGCGCGCGTCCGCCGGCCGCTCGCCCGCGATGTCGAGGGTGACGCCGATCTTGAACAGTCGCAGCGTCGGCATCTCGCGCATCGAGTCCGCGCCCGACAGCTCGCAGAGCCGAGCGATCACGGCGCTCAGGTCTGCGCCGGGCGGCATCGCGATCGTGTACCACATGTTGAACTCATGGTTGCGGCGATAGTTGTGCGAGACGCCGGGGTGCGCGTTCACGACCTTCGCCGCGTGCGCCAGCCGGTCGACCGCCACCTTCGTCGCCACCAGCGCCGAGGAGTAGCCGAGCGTCTTCGTGTCGTAGATGCCGCAGATCTGGCGGATCAGCCCCGCCGCGCGCGCCTGTCGCACGCGCTCGACCGCGTCATCCTCGCTGATGCCGATGCGTGCGCCCATCTCGGCGTACGGTCGCTCCACCAGCGGGAAGTTGTCCTGCATCTCGTTCAGCAGGCGCGCCGTGGTCTCGTCGATCTTCTTCGTGGTCTGCTGCTCGGTCGTCGTCATCGTGCGATCGCCTGCTCTACCTCGCGCGGGAGGCCGTAGTTCACGTCGAACAGCTCGCCGATGCGGCGCACGTCGTCGGCGTTCAGATCCGAAACGTCCGAGGCACCTGCGAACTCGACCAGCTGCTCGGCGTTGTAGATGTTCGGCATCGCCGCCGCGACCGCGTCGTCGTAGAGCACGTAGCGCAGCGCCGCCTGCGCGAGCGTCCGCCCCGTGCCCTCGGTGAGGAAGTCGAGCTGCTGGATCTTCTTCAGCCCGTTCGGCAGCCACGCGGGCGGGCGGTGGTTCCGGTGGTCGTTCTCCGCGAACGTCGTCTCGGAGTCGTAGCGCCCCTCGAGCATCCCCGAGGAGTGCGGCACGCGCACGAACAGTGAGTGGCCGGTCTCGTTCGCCGCCGCGATCAGCTCGCGGCCCGGGTCGAGCTCGAGCGCGTTGTAGATCATGTGCACCACGTCGACCGGCCGGTTGCGGAAGGCGTAGATGCCCTCGTCCTTCCAGCCGATCGCGGGGCCAAGCGCCACGCCGATCGAGCGCACCTTGCCCGCTTGCTTCACCTTGTCCAGGAACGTCCAGACGTCGTCCAGCTCCAGGTGGCTCTGGCGCACGTTGTGCATCTGCCAGACGTCCAGGTGGTCGGTGCCCATGCGCTCCAGCGCCTCGTGCAGCGCGTTCTCCAGGAACGGCACATCGAAGCGGTGCGGCGCCTCGCGGTGCCCCGCCCGGCGCTCACCCTCGTTCGCTTTCCAGTCGTAGCCGAACTTCGATGAGTAGACGAGGTCGGCGCGCTCCGCGGGCGTGAACGCCTGCTTCAGGATCGACTCGCCGCGGCCGTTGCCGTACGTGTCTGCCGTGTCGAAGAGCGTGATGCCCAGGTCGCGTGCCTGTCGCAGCAGCGACACCGCCTGCTCGTCCGTGAACTCGCCCCACCACCCGGACGACACCGTCCAGACGCCGAAGCCCACCTCTGAAACCGAGATATCCGTGCCTGCGATCGGCCGGTAACGCATGTGGAACCCTCCTACCAATATCCTGTCCGCTAAACGTCCCGACGCAAATGAGGGAGTTGAAGGCTTTCACGAGGTTTGCCGAGGTTCAGGACGCGAACTCTGACGGTCGCGCGACGAGCGTTATCGAGGCGTGTCCCGACGCCCCCACTCCTCGCCGCCGCCGCCCGCGCGGCCCCGCCGCACCACGCCTTCGCCGAAGCGATCCCGGATCGCGTCCACGACGTGGTCGAGCCGTTCCGACCGCTGCACCGGTGCGTCCTCGAACCCCAGCTGGACGACGTCCTCCACCAGGTTCGTCGCACCGAGGCCGATCAGGCGCACCGGGTGCGTGCCCTCGCTCGTGAACACCTCGTCCAGCAGCTCCTGCGCGGCGGCCAGCAGCTCGGCGGTCGCCTGCACCGGCCGCGAGGGCGTGCGCGACCGCGTCAGCGTCGTGAAGTCCGGCCAGCGCACCTTGAGCGTCACCGTGCGCGCCCGCCGACCGGCCCGACGCAGGTCGCCGCCCACCGCGTCGGCATGCCGCTGGAGCACGCGCCGCAACTCGTCGAGGTCGGTCAGGTCGCTGCCGAACGTGACCTCGCGCGACACCGAGACCGGCGCCCGAGGCAGCGCGCGCACCTCTCCGTGGTCGATGCCGCGTGCGCGCTGCCCCAGCGCCTCGCCGCCCGTCCCGAAGCGTCGTCGCAGCCACGTGGGGTCGAGGTCGGCGAGCTGCCCGATCGTGCGCACGCCCGCCACCTGCAGCGCGCTCGCCATCTTCGGCCCCAGGCCCGGCAGCTCCCGCAGCGGCAGCGGCGCGAGGAACGCGGCGTCTCCGCCGATCGGCACCTCGACCAGCCCATCTGGCTTCGCGCGGTCGCTCGTCACCTTCGCCGTGGTCTTGCTGCCCGCGATGCCGACCGAGACCGCGAGCCCGCAGCGCGCGCGCACGCGCTCGCGGATCGAGACGCCGAGGCGATGTGCCGCGTCCGCGCCCTCGCCGATGCCGGTGAGATCCAGGTACGCCTCGTCGAGCCCCGCTGACTCCACCAGCGGCGAGACATCGTGCAGGACCTCGTGGAACGCGACGGAGGCCTCGCGGTACGCGGCGAAGTGTCCCGGCACGACGATCGCCTGCGGGCAGAGCCGCAGCGCCTGCGACATCGGCTGTGCGGAGTGGCACCCGAACACGCGCGCCTCGTACGAGGCGGTGGCGACCACCGATCGCGGCCCCGTGCCGCCGACCAGCACCGGCTTCCCGATCAGTGAGGGATCGCGCAGCCGCTCGACGGCCACGAAGAACGTGTCGAGGTCACAGTGCGCGATCCGGCGCGGCAGCGACGGCTCGGCGCGACGCGGAGCGGGCATTGGAGGGCTAGGACGCGCCGTTCATGCGCGTGATGTTCGAAGGCTCGCCGGTCGTCGACGCAGGCGCGTCCGACGCACCCGAGGCGGGCGTCTCCAGCTCGCCGTTCCCGGCGGCCTCCTCGATGTCGACCTCACCCAGCGCCTCGGGCGCGTCGGTGGTGGTCGTCTCGGCCTCGGCGTCCTCCGCGGACTCCGCGGGCTCGTCCGAGGGGATCTCGACGACGCGCAGCCCCTGCACCTCGTCCTCCGTGACCGAGGCGACCGCCTCCTCGGCGGTCTGGCCGGTCAGCATCCGCCGCGCGATCGCCACGCCCGCCAGCACGATCAGCGAGGACGAGATCGCCGCGCCGCCCGCGATGAACTTGTGGCGGCGCACCAGCTCCGGGAACCGATCCAGCGCCTCGTACGCCAGCTTGATCGAGTCGCGCGCTGCGCGGTCGATCGGCTCGCCACCGCTCGGATTGCCGAATGGAGGAGGGGTCATGTCCGTATCCCTTCGCCGCGCCTGTCCGCAGGTGCGGTGCGCCGATGCTACGCCTGCAGGAGCGGGCGCAGCGTGGCCATCTCGATCGCAGCGAGCATCGCCTCGCG
>JBAYUZ010000035.1:0-21154 GCA_041674885.1 Dehalococcoidia bacterium | reverse complement strand
GGCCAGCCGCAGTTCACTCCGGCGCCCGGCTTCGTGGGCACTGGCACCTTCGAGTACACCATCAGCGACGGCACGGCGACGGACGTGGGCCTGGTCACCGTGACCATCAACCCCGCCCCGAACCGCCCGCCGGTCGCGGTGGATGACAGCGCCACGACGACGGCCGGCACGCCGGTGACGATCGCGGTGCTGACGAACGACAGCGACCCGGACGGCGACACCATCACGGTGACGACGGTCGGTACGGCCTCGAACGGCACGGTGGTGCTGGTCGCGGGTCAGCCGAAGTACACGCCAAACCCGGGCTTCACGGGCACGGACACGTTCACGTACGACATCAGTGACGGCCGCGGCGGCACCGCCACGGCGACCGTGACGGTCACCGTGAGCGCTGCCCCGAACCGCCCGCCGGTCGCGGTGGACGACAGCGCCACGACGAACGTCGACGTCCCGGTGACCGTGAGCGTGCTCCCGAACGACAGCGATCCGGACGGTGACACGCTGACCGTGACGGCCGTCGGCTCGCCGACGAACGGCGCCGTCGTCCTCGTCGCGGGCCAGCCGCAGTTCACCCCGAACCCCGGCTTCATCGGCACGGGCACCTTCGAGTACACGATTAGCGATGGTCGTGGCGGCACCGACATCGGCCTGGTCACGGTGACCATCACCGCGGCTCCGAACCGCCCGCCGGTCGCGGTGAACGACAGCGCGCCGACGACAGCCGGCACGCCGGTGACGATCGCGGTGCTGACGAACGACAGCGACCCGGACGGCGACACGATCACGGTGACCACGGTCGGTACGGCCTCGAACGGCACGGTGGTGCTGGTCGCGGGTCAGCCGAAGTACACGCCGAACCCCGGCTTCACGGGCACGGACACGTTCACCTACACGATCAGCGATGGTCGCGGTGGCACCGCCACGGCGACCGTGACGGTCACGGTGAACGCTGCCCCGAACCGCCCGCCGGTCGCGGTGAACGACAGCGCGACGACGCCCGCCGGCACGCCGGTGACGATCGCGGTGCTGACGAATGACAGCGACCCGGACGGCGACACGATCACGGTGACCTCGGTCACGCAGCCGGCGACGGGTGGCACGGTGGCGATCGTCGGCGGTCAGCCGAAGTTCACGCCGACCGCTGGCTTCACCGGCACGACGACCTTCACCTACACGATCAGCGATGGTCGAGGTGGCACCGCCACGGCGACCGTGACGGTCACCGTGAGCGCTGCCCCGAACCGCCCGCCGGTCGCGGTGGATGACAGCGCGACGACGCCCGCCGGCACGCCGGTGACGATCGCGGTGCTGACGAACGACAGCGACCCGGACGGCGACACGCTGACCGTGACCTCGGTCACGCAGCCGGCGACGGGTGGCACGGTGGCGATCGTCGGCGGTCAGCCGAGGTTCACGCCGACCGCCGGCTTCACCGGCACGACGACCTTCACCTACACGATCAGCGATGGTCGCGGCGGTACCGCCACGGCGACCGTCACGGTCACGGTGACCGCCGTGATTGATGCGATGAACGACACCGCGACCACGACCGTCGGCACGCCGGTGACCATCAACGTGCGCACCAATGACACCGGCTCCGGCACGCTCACCGTGATTGCGGTGACGCAGCCGGCCTCGGGTGGCTCGGTGGCCATCGTCTCCGGTAGCGTCGTGTTCACGCCGAACAGCGGCTTCACCGGCACGACGACGTTCACGTACACCCTGCGTGACTCGACCGGCGGCACCGACACCGCGACGGTCACCGTCACGGTGGCGGGCGACGAGCGGTTCATGACCGGTGGCGGCAACACGTACATCGGCTCCGGCCGCAACCGGCAGAAGGTGAACATCGGCTACGAGCTGCGGTGCCGCGGCACCGGCAACTTCGAGCTGAACGTGCGCCAGCCGGGCCGTGACGATGACGACCGTGGGGCGGACGCGTTCAAGCTCGACCGCATCACCAGCATGTACTGCTGGAACAACCCCGCCGTCTCCTCGCGCGTCCCGTCCGCGAACTGGGACACGATGACCTTCACCGGCACCGGCCGCTGGAAGGGCCAGGGCGGCGCGACGATCACGGCCACGCTTGTGGACGCCGGCGAGCCCGCTCGCAACGACACGATCGAGGTGAAGATCACCGACGCACGCGGCAACGTCGTCTACACGGGCCGCATCAGCGGGAACAACCAGGCGCACGGGAATGGCCCATCCAACCCGCCGCCTCCCGGTTCCTAGCCATACGTGAATGAGCGAACGGGCCGGAAGCACTGCTTCCGGCCCGTTCCGTTTCCCGACCGTTGAGGTACCGTCTTCCGAATGAGCCCGCGCGTTGTGCTGCTCCTGCTGCTCCCACTCATCCTCGGCGTCGGCGCGGCGTTGACGGGATGGGTGAGCCTGCAGGCGGCCAGCAACCAGGCCGCGCGCACCTTCGCGGCGCGGCGGCTCGAGGTCGCGCGGCAGGTCGTGACCGCACGCGAGCGTGAGCTCGATGTCGTCGCTGCTGGCTTCGCCGACCTCGATGGCATGTTCGACTTCGCCGTCACGCGCAACGCGGAGTTCGCGCGCTCGCAACTGAGCGAGCAGCGGCTGCGCAGCATGGGCGTCGATCAGGTCGTCGTCACGGATCTCCGAGGCAGCGTGCTGGCCGCTCGCGCCGTGCCGAACGCCGCCGATCCCGGCGGCACGCGCTCGGTGATCGCGAACCCGGGCGACGCGATCACTGGCGTGGTCGAGCGCGGCGGCGTGACCGGCTGGACGCTCACGCCCGATGGCCCGTTGCTGGTCGCCGCTCGGGCGATTCGCCCCAGCAGCGGCGGGCAGGTCGCACGCGGGGTGGTGCTGGTCGCGCGCGTGCTAGGCACGGAGCGGCGCGCCGCGCTCGACCGCGAGTTCGACGGGCGGCTGACGTTCCTGCCCCTTTCGGCCGCGCAGTCGGACAACGCCACGGATGGCACCGTGCGCATCGACGGCTGGGACGCCGTCGCCGGCTACTCGAGCCTGCGTGACGAGGCAGGACGCCCCTCGGCGATGCTGCGCGTGGAGCCCGATGCCGCCGATGAGCGCGTCGCCGCCGAGCTCGCGCGGAACGCGATGCTGATCACGGTCGCCGTCGTCTCGGTCGCGTCCTCGGGCGGGGCGTGGCTGCTGTTCATCGTCTGGGTGCGCCGTGTGCAGCGGATGCGCGCCGACGTGCTCGCGATGGACAACGATGTGGAGGCGCCCCTCGACCGCCTCGGCGACGCCGGTGAGGACGCGATCGGCGACCTCGGCGGCGCGCTCGCGCAGGTGCTGGGCAAGATGCAGGAGGACTCACGGCTGCAGGTGCAGGCCGCGCGCGAGGCGACCGCGGGCGAGCGCTTCGGCGAGGCGATCGTGCGCGGGATGGGCGAGGGCGTGGTGCTGCTGCGCACCGACGGCGTCTGCGCCGTCTGCAACGCCGCCGCCGCTGCCGCGCTCGGCGTCGAGGCGCGTGAGGTGGTCGGCGACCGTACGGCCATGCAGCGCGAGCTTGGCGACGAGGTGCTGGGACAGCTCGCGGTGCTCGCCTCCGGTCAGTCGGCGCGGCCGCGTCCCGTCGAGATCGAGCGCGACGGCCGTGTGCTCTCGTTGACGGCGGAGGAGTTCACGCGCGACCGCGAGGCGCCCGGCCTGCTCATCCGTATCCGCGACATCACCGCGATCGTCGAGGCGGAAGGGTTGCGCCGCGACCTGGTGTCGATCGTCAGCCACGACCTCCGAACGCCGCTGACCGTCATCGCCTCGACGATCGAGTTGCTGCGCGGCACCCGCGCCTCCGCTGCGTCACCGGAGGATGCCCGGATGCTGGAGATGATGGATCGCAACGTGGAGCGGATGCAGGACCTGATCGGTGACCTGCTCGACTCCGCCGCGCTCGATGCCGGACAGATGCAGTTCGACTTCGACACGCTCGACCTCGGCATGCTCGCGCGCGAGATGGCGGAGTTGCACCGCCCGCAGGCCGACGCGAAGCGCATGGCGCTGTGGGTCGAGGTGCCGCCCCAGCCGCTCTGGGTGCACGCCGATCGGCGCCGCGTGCGGCAGGTGCTGGCGAACCTGCTGGGCAACGCCGTGAAGTACTCCGACGACGGCGCGCAGGTATGGCTGCGTGTCATCGCCTCGGCGAGCGAGGTGCGCGTGGAGGTGATCAACACCGGCCACCCGATCGCGCCCGCCGACCAGGCGCGCATCTTCGAGAAGTTCTATCGAGGCGCACACAGCCGCCAGACGAGCCGTGGCACGGGCCTCGGCCTGGCGATCTCGCGGCAGATCGCGGCGGCGCATGGTGGGCGGCTCTGGCTCGAACGCTCCGATGCCGCCAGCAGCGTGTTCGTGCTGACGCTGCCGCTGGAGGGCGCCGCTCAGCCGGTCGAGACGCAGGGCTAGCGCGCGGCCTCGGTGGATGCGCCCAGCGTGGCCGCGCGGGTCTCGCTGGGGTGCATGCGCGGTGGCTTCGCCATCAGCACCAGCACGGCGGACACCCAGAACATGCCGGTGGAGATGCCCCACACGGTCTGCGCGGGGAACGCCTCCAGCAGGTAGCCGATGATCGGTGCGCCTGCGCCGGACGCGACGACCGAGACCGGCAGCACGATCCCGCGGATCGCGCCGATGAACTCGCGGCCGTAGTAGTTCGGCCAGACCATGTTGTTGAGGGTGATGTACCCGCCCGCCGCGATCCCCCACAGCGCGCCGTGCGCGAGGATCGTCCACGGCTCGCCGTTCGACACGATCATCGGCAGCACCGAGGCGCCGAAGCCGATCAGCCCCACGAAGCCGAGGTAGCGCACGGCCACGCGATCCGCGAACAGCCCGAACCCGAGCGCCGAGAACACGACGCACAGCGGGTCGAGCGCCGTCCCGAGCCCCACCAGCGTGGGTGCCATGCCCAGGCCCTGCCAGAACGCGACCCGGTAGACCAGCGTGCCCGTGAGTGCTGCCCCCGCCAGCGCGGTCGAGACCAGCAGCAGCCACATCGCCGGCGTGCGCATCGCCTGCGCGACCGTCCAGTTCTCCATCGTGGTGTGACGCGCGCCGCGCATCGCGCCCGCCTCGGCAGCGGTGGGTGGGGTCAGCGCGCCATCGGGGTGCAGGCCGAGGTCCTCCGGGGCACGCCGCACGAACAGGATGCTCACCGGCACGACGATGCCCGCGACGACGATGCCGAAGATGATCGTCGTCAGTCGCCAGCCCAGGCTCACGACGAGCCACTGCGTGATCGGGATCGCGAACACCGTGCCCAGCGCCATGCCCGTCGTCGCGATCGCCATCGCGCGGCCGCGCTGCGCGATGAACCACTTCGCCAGCGGCACCTGCGTGAGCAGCTGCCCCGCGGGCCCGCCGAAGCCGGCGATGCCCGAGTAGGTGAACAGCGCCAGCACCACCCACAGCGAATGCGCCTGGCTCAGGAACAGCAGCGAGGTTCCGCCGATCACACCGCACGCGGCACCGAGCCACCGTGCGCCGTAGCGGTCGATGCGCGGCCCCATCCACGGTCCGGTGAAGCCCGCCGCGAACAGGCGTAGCGTCAGTGACCACGCCAGCGCGCTCTTCGGCACGCCCAGGTCGTCCGCGATCGGGCCGATCAGGAAGGAGAAGACGACCGCATTGAGCGGGGAGACCGCGACGTTGATCGCCAGCGCCGTGCCGACCATGACCCAGCCGTAGTAGACGCGGGGGAACAGGCTCGGCATCGATGCCTCCGTGCACGCGAGGGTGAGCGTGCATCGTAGGGCACCACGTCCCGCGTGACACCCGAGGCAGGTCAGCAGCGCCTGTGCCAAAGGCGTACCGTGGGCGCGCCAGAAGGGGGTTCCGCCATGCTCGACCAGCAGTTCATCGCCTCGTCGCCCGCCGCGATCGGCCTCGATGCCGGCACGCTCGACCGCATCTACGCGTTCGTCCAGCGCCAGGTCGACGGGGGGCTGCCCGGCGCGCAGGTCGCGATCGGCCGCCACGGCCAGGTCGCGGCGGTGCGCTCGTTCGGCTCGGTCGTCGCCGGCGGCCGTGAGCAGCCGACGGGACCCGAGCACGTCTTCTGCCTCTACTCCGCGACGAAGGCGGTGGCGGCGACCGGCGTCTGGGCGCTGCTGGAGGAGGGCAAGGTCCGCCTGGACCAGCGCGTCTGCGAGATCATTCCGGAGTTCGGCGACCTCGGGAAGGACGTGATCACGCTGGAGCAGGTGCTGACGTTCACCTCCGGCTTCCCGCTCGCGCCGATGCACCCCCGCCTCTGGGAGGATCGTGAGGCGCGGCTGGAGCGGATGCGCGGCTGGCGGCTCAACTGGGAGCCGGGCTCGCGCTACCAGTACCACGCGACCCCCGCGCACTGGGTGCTGATGGAGGTCATCTACCGCTGCACCGGCCTCGACTTCCGGGAGTATCTGCGCCAGCGCATCCTGCACCCGATGGGCGTGCCCGATCTCTTCGTCGGCCTCCCCGATGAGCAGCACCACCGCGCCGCCGACGTCGTCTACGTTGACCCGCCGAGCAACGAGGGCACCAGCGAGGCGAACGTCGACACCGTGCTGCACTTCAACCTGCCGTCGCAGCGCCGCGCGGGCGCGCCCGGCGCCGGCGGCTTCTCCGGTGCAGGCGAGCTGGCGCTGTTCTACCAGCGCCTCGTCTCCCCCGCGGACTCGCAGGGCTTCACGCCGCTACGCCCGGAGACCGTGGCGATGGCGACGACGGTGCGCACGCGCCCCGACCAGGTCGACGAGGGCAGCGGGCTCCCCGCGAATCGCGGCCTGAGCGTCGTCGTCGCGGGCGACCGCCCGGTCGAGCGTGGCTTCGGCGCGACGTCATCGCCCCGGGCGTTCGGGCACGGCGGCGCAGGGGGGCAGCTCGCATGGGGCGACCCGGAGAGCGGCCTCTCGGTCGGGTTCGTCACGAACGGCTTCGTGAACGCGGAGCGGCAGCGCGAGCGCAGTCGCACGATCAACGCGCTCGCGGTTGAGGCGCTCCGCTAGTCGCGCGCTGGCCTCGCGAGCGCGCGCGCCGTACCGTGCGAGGGCATCGCGGCGTCGCGCCGTCGCGTGCTGGGGTGGGGCGTCCGATGAGTTTCCGTGCCGTGCTGCTGCTCGCGTGCGCCGTCGTGACGCTCGCACTCGGTGGTGACGCCGAGGCCGCCCCGGCGCGCGGTGCGGAGACGCTCTACGCGCGCAGCGCCCCCGCCATCGCCCACATCGAGACGCTGACCGCTGCCGGGAGCGGCATCCTCATCGATGGCGGGTACCTGCTCACCGACGCGCACGTCGTCTGGCCGTTCGACGCCGCAGACCGCGTGCGCTTCCCCGACGGTCGCGTGCTGCGCGATGTGCCCGTCGTCGCGCTCGACCTGCTCGCCGACCTCGCGCTGCTGCGCGTGGGCGAGGTGCCCGGGGTGCAGCCGCTCACCTTCGGCGACCCGACCCGCGTCGGGGTCGGTTCCGAGGTCTACCTCATCGGCTACCCCGCCGAGCGCCAGCCCAACCCCACGCCCACCTTCTCGCGCGGGCTGCTCTCGCGCGTGCGCATCGGCGGTCCGCTCGACCTGCCCTTCGTGCAGACCGACGCGCTCAGCGCGCCCGGCGGCAGCGGCGGCGCGATGCTGTCCGAGGCAGGCGAGGTGATCGGCATCGTCCAGCTCCGCTACCCCTCGACGACCTTCACGCTCGCCCTCGGTGGCGCGCAGGCCGTCGAGCGCATGCGCGCGCAGCTCGCAGGTGCGCCGGGCGAGCTCGGCCCGCGTCGCTACGGCGCGATCACCACGCCGATGCTCGGCGGCGACCACGTGCAGCTCGGCACCCGCTACGACCAGCAGGCGTACCTGCTGCGTACGCCGACGTCCGTGGAGGTGACGATCCGCGCCAGCAGCCCCTCCGCCCGCCTCCTCCTCTACGACGCGACGGGCGAGGTCGTCGACCTCTCCGGGGTCACCGAGGAGGCACCGAGCGTTACCGTGCGTACCGTGCCCCGACTGCCGTACGTGCTGGTTGCGAGCGGCACGGGCAGCGTCGGCTACGAGGTCACCTCGGACTATCCGATGCTGCGCATTCCCGATCCCGACGACCGTCGGCCGCTCGCCCTCGGCGCCGTCGCCTACGGCAGCTTCGATCACTCCGGCGACAAGGACACCTATAGCCTGGACCTGCGTGAAGGGCAGACCGTCGCGATCACCGTGGAGAGCACGCTCGCCGACGCTGTGATCGCTGTCACCCGCGCCGACGCGCCCGGCCCCGTCCTGGACAGCACCACCGTGCCGGTCGAGCGCGGCCTGCTGGGCAACGATGCGGTGCTGACATTCACCGCCGCCGGCACACGCCGTTACAACGTCATCGTCGCCGACCAATTGGCACTGCTCGGCGGGGGTGGAGCGGGCGCCTACCGGCTCTCCGTCTTCGCCAGCCGTCCCGCGCGTACGGTCGCCGGCTACGGCGCGATCACCTCGGGCGACCGTCCGGGCACGAGCGCGGGCGCCTTCGTCTTCGGCGGCGGCACCGAGGATGAGCTGATCACCGCGACCGAATGCAGCCGAGCGGCGCTGCGCGTGTGGGCATCGACGCCATCCGGGCAGTTCGTCGCGTTCGTCCCGGGCGCCTCCGTCGCGATGGTGAACGCGGGCTGGAGCGCGCAGTTCCCGTTCGGCATCCCCGCGGGCACGGCGCTCCTCGGCCAGTGCCCGCGTGATTCGTAGGCGTCGCGATGGCCGACCAACGGCCCATGCACCCGACCTTCGCTCGACTTAGGATTCGATGATGGACGTCCCGCCCATCCCGCTCCCACCGGGCATCGAGGTGCACGAGCAGGTGCCGCTCGCGCGGCATACCTACATGCGCATCGGCGGGCCCGCACGCTACTACGCCGTGCCCGCCAACCTCGCGCAGCTCGAAGGGCTGCTGCTGTGGGCAGCGCGTCACCACCTGCCGCTCCGCATCCTGGGCGGCGGCTCGAACGTGCTCGTCTCCGACGCGGGCGTGAACGCCGTAGTCGTCTCGCTGCGCAGCGCCTGCGGCGGCGTGACGTTCGAGGGCAACACCGTCACCGCGGGCGCGGCCGTCATGCTGCCCGCACTCGCGCGCGCCGCCGCGGAGCGCGGCCTGAGCGGCCTCGAGTTCGCGGTCGGCATCCCCGGCTCGGTCGGTGGTGCGCTGCAGAGCAACGCCGGCATCGGCGACGGTCGCTGCATCGGCAACCTCGTGGAGTCCGTCGAGGTGTTTGGCGGTCGCGGCTTCATGACCCTACCGCGCGCGGAGTTGCGCTTCGACTATCGCCGCTCCAGCCTGCGTGGCGCCGGGGTGATGGTCGTGGGTGCCACGCTCAATCTGGCACCTCGTCCCGCCGGCGACATCGAGGCGGAGATGCGACGGCTGCTGGAGGCGCGCGCGAAGTCGCAGCCAACCGCGCAGCCGAACGCCGGCTCGATCTTCCGCAACCCCCCCGGCGATTTCGCCGGCCGCCTCATCGAGGCCGCCGGCTGTAAGGGGCTGACCATCGGCGGCGCGCAGGTGAGCGAGCTGCACGCCAACTTCATCGTCCACGACGGTACCGGCACCGCGCGCGACGTCGCGGCGCTCATGGCAGAGGTGCAGCGGCGCGTCTCCGATCAGTTCGGCGTCTGGCTGCTCCCGGAGATCGAGTGGTGGGGCGACGGCCCGATCCCCGGCGCCTTCCGCGCCGCCCCACCCGGCACCGAGGATCCGCGGTGAGGCTGACCGTCCGTCGCCGCACCGCGCTCGTCGTCGCGATCGTGACCACGCTGGCGCTGGGAGTGCTGCTCGCCTTCGACCGCCTCGTGCTCGTCTCCGGCTTCCAGGAGTTCGAGGACAGCGAGGTGCGGAGCGACGTGAGTCGCGTGATCCGCGCGATCGACGCCGAGTGCAAGCGCGTCGACGTCCTGATCAGCGACTGGGCGCAGTGGGACGACTCCTACGAGTTCATGCGCACACGCTCGCGCGCGTTCGTGAACAGCAACCTCTCGCCCAACATCCTCAGCGACCTCGACCTGGCGGCGATGGTGTTCATCGACCTCGACGGGAACATCGTGGAGGCACGGGTCGCCCACCCGGACGGCTCCTCCGGCCCGATCCCGGAGCTCGGCACCGGCGCGGGGATGACACGTCTCCCCGACATCCTGCGCCTCATCGGCACGCCGGAGCACCCGGGTGGAGTAGTGCGGACTGAGCTTGGCCCGCCGCTCATGGTGGTCGCGCGACCGATCGTGCGGAGCGACGGCACGGGCCCGGCGCGCGGCATGCTGATCTTCGCCCGCTGGCTCGATGCCGAGCGCGTCGCGTCCTACACCGAGGTGCTCGGCACGCCTATCGAGTTCCGCGCACCGCTGGATGCCCCGCCTGGCGTGGTCGGCAGGAGCGCCGATGACGATGCGGTGCTCGCGCTGCGCGACGGCGGCAATCTGGTGGGCTACGGCGTCGTGCGTGACATAGCGGGGCAGCCCGCGATCGTGATCCGCACCACGCAGGAGCGTCCCGTCGCCGACCTTGCAGAGCGCACCACGTTCACGCTGGTGGCCGCGTTGATCGCGCTCGGCGTCGCCACCGTGGGGGCGCTGCTGCTCGCGTTGCAGGTCACGCTCCTGCGGCCCATGCATCGCTTGCAGCGCGAAATGGCGAGCATCGATGGTGGTCCGACCGAGGCGCGTGTCTCCGTGATCGGCACCGACGAGGTCTCGGAGATGGCCCGCGACGTGAACCGCATGCTCGACCGCCTCGCCGCTGCCGGGGAGGAGCAGGAGCGGCTGCAGGGCGCGATCCGCGAGCAGCGCGACCTGGCCGCCTCCGCCTTCGAGGCGATGACGGAGGGGCTGCTCGCCTTCGACCTGCAGGGGTTCTGCACCGTCTGCAACCCGGCCGCCGCTCGCCTCCTCCGCACCACCGAGTCGCGGGCGCGCGGGCGCCACGTCACGGAGCTGCTCCCCGGCGTCCAGGCCGCCCCGCTCCATCCCAGCGGCCCTCAACTCATCGAGGTCGACGGCCGCACACTGGCCGTGAGCCGCGACCGCGGCGCGCCCCCCCACGTCGGTCGCCACACCGTTGTCGTCCTCCGCGACGTGACCGAGGTGCTGGATGTCGAGCGGCTCCGCCGCGACGTCATCTCCACTGTCAGCCACGAGTTGCGCACCCCCCTCACCGCCATCCAGGCGACCGTGGAGATGCTGGACGGCTCCGACAGCGGCCCCCGGAACGAGGTGCAGACCAACCTCATCTCGCTGCTCTCCCGGAACGTCGCGCGGCTCCGGCACATCCTGGACGATCTGCTCACACTCTCCGCGTTGGAGGGCTCCAGCGTCCGCCTTGACCGCGACCGCATGGATATGGGCGTGCTCGCTCAGCGGGTGGTCGAGGATCTGCGCCCCACGGCGATCACCGCCGGGGTCACGCTGCGTGTGGAGGCACGCGGCGACGTCGTCGCCTGGGTGGACGAGGCGCGGATTCGCCAGGTGCTGGAGAACCTCATCCAGAACGCCGTGAAGTTCAGCCCGCCGGACACCACCGTCGCCGTCTCGGTCGTTGGCGAGGGTGCTGCGGTGCGCATCGCTGTCTCGGATCACGGCCCCGGCATCCCCGGCGGGGAGCTGTTGAGGGTCTTCGACCGCTTCTACCGGTCGCCCTCGGCGCCCCGCAACGCGCAGGGCACCGGCCTGGGCCTGCCGATCGCGAGGATGATCGTGGAGCTCCACGGCGGGCGGATCTGGCTGGAAAGCGACGGCCGCACCGGAACCACGGCGTACGTCACGCTGCCGACCCGCCAGCCCACCGCGGTGGGCTAAACGCCCGCCACGCCACCCCTGGGCGGAGTCCCACTATCCGGGTTCAGCCGCTACAATGCGCCCACTCTTGGAGAGGCCGGCCCCGGCCGTCATCGGGTCGGCACGGGATGAGGGGGGACGCAGTGGCAGAGACATCCGCCAATCGCGGTCCACGTCCACTGGAGGGCGTCCGCGTTGTGGACTTCTCCTGGATCGTGGCTGGGCCGCAGTGCACCCGGATCATGGCCGATCTGGGCGCCGACGTGATCCGCGTGGAGAACGAGTCGTACCTCGACTCAATGCGCAACGGCATGCAGGTCTACCCTGACCGGCCGTCGCTCAACGGCTCCGGCATGTTCAACAACATGAGCCGGAACAAGCGCGGCGTCACCGCCAACATCTGGCACCCCGGCGGGCGCGAGATGGTGGAGCGGCTGATCAAGACCGCCGACGCCGTGCTGGAGAACTTCTCCGCCGGCGCCTTCGAGCGCATGGGCTTCGGCATGGACCACCTGCGCGAGCTCAACCCCAACATCATCTACATCTCGATCTCCGGCTTCGGCCACGCCGGCATCGACACCACGTACATCACGTGGGGCCCGACGGCGCAGGCCGTCTCCGGCGCCACCGTCATGTCGGGCTTCGCCGACATGCCCCCCGCGGGCTGGGGCTACTCGTACCTCGATCACACCGCGGGGTACTACGGCGCCATCGCCCTCCTGGAGGGTCTGTACCACCGCAAGCGCACCGGCCAGGGCCAGTACATCGACGTCGCGCAGTGCGAGACGGGGATGATGATGGGCGGCGTGGCGATGCTGGACTACCAGGTCAACGGTCGCGAGTACGTCCGCCAGGGCAACCACATGCGCTGGCCGGCCACCGCCCCGCACAGCGTCTACCGCTGCTCCGGCGACGACCGCTGGATCGCCATTGCCTGCGAGACCGACGAGCAGTGGGAGGCCCTCTGCGAGGTGCTGAACGCTGACGACCTCGCCTCCGACCCGCTCTTCCAGACCAACCTGTCGCGCGTGCAGGCGCAGGACCAGCTGGACGCGGCGATCGAGAAGTACACGCGCACCTGGGACACCCGGGAGCTGATGTACGTCCTGCAGGCCGCCGGCGTACCCGCCGGTACCGCGCAGACCTCGGAAGACAAGATGGAGCACGACGCGCAGCTGCGCGCGCGCGACTTCTACGCCACTGCCGACCACCCGTACCTCGGCGTCCGCCGCTTCGAGGGCCTGCCGCTGCACCTGTCGGCCACCGACTGGGAGCTGCGCGGCGGCGCGCCGGGCTTCGGCGAGCACACCGAACAGATCATGACGGAGCTCCTGGGCTACACGGCCGACGAGTTCGCACAGCTGAAGGCGGAGATCGCAGTATGAGCGGCCCCCTGAACGGCGTTCGCATCCTGGAGATCGGCGACCGCGGCGAGGCCGCCGGTCTGCTGCTGGCCGCGGCCGGCGCCGATGTCATCCGCGTGGAGATGCCCGGCTTCGGCTCGACCGGCCGCAGCCAGGGCCCCTTCGTCGGGGACAACCCCGGCCCGGAGCGCTCGCTCCACCACGCCTACTTCAACGTCAACAAGCGTGGCATCACGCTCGACCCCTCGACGGCGGACGGCATCACGCTGTGGCGCCGCCTGCTGGAGCGCGCCGACGTCGTTATCGACTCGACGGGCCCCGGCGCGCTCGACGAGTTCGGCGCCGGGTACGAGAGCTTCCGCCCCCTGTGGGAGGACGGGAAGCTCATCTGGGCGTGCATCACCCCGTTCGGCCTCACCGGCCCGTGGAAGGACTGGGAGGTCAACGACCTCATCCAGATCGCCCTGGGCGGCCCGATGATGAGCACCGGGTACGACGACCACGAGATTGCGCCGATCCGCCCGGACGGCGAGCACTCCCTCTGGATGGGCGGCGAGTTCGGTGCCATCGGCATCATCGCGGCGCTCTACGAGCGTGAGAACTCCGGCCTGGGCCAGATGGTCGACTGCTCCATCCACGAGTCCGTCTCCTGCACGGTCGAAGGCGCGTTCCCGAACTGGGAGTACGCCCAGCGCCTGGTGCAGCGGCAGACCGGCCGTCACTCCTCGCCCGCGCGCACCGCGCCGTGGCAGTTCCTCGCTGCGGATGGGAACTACGTCAACCTCATGGGTGGCGGCATCCCCCGCACGCGCGGCAACTGGAAGGAGCTGATGGACTGGCTGGACGAGTTCAACGCCGCCGACAACCTCCGCGAGGAGCGGTACGAGGCTGCGGTGCACTCCGACCCGATGGTCGCCACTGAAGAGCGCGCGCACATCGCAGAGGTCATCGGCAAGTTCGTCACCAGCCGTCCCGCGGAGGAGATCTACCGCCGCGGCCAGGGCCTGCACCTCCCGTGGGCGGTCATCCGCCGGCCGGAGCAGAACCTGGACGACCCGCACTGGAACGCCCGCGGCTTCTTCAGCGAGGTCGAAGTCACCGGCTTCGACAAGAAGGTGAAGATGCCGGTCGCCCCGTACCAGTTCAGCGAGACGCCGCACGCCATCACCCGGCGCGCGCCGATGCTCGGTGAGCACAACTACGAGGTCTACCACGGCGAGCTGGGGCTGGATGCCATGCAACTCGTCGCGCTGGCGGGCAGCGGCGCGATCTAATCGCGCTACTGTCCGGACGATCTCGGACACCACGCAGAGCGCCGGCATCGCCGGCGCTCTGCTCGTCTGCGGGTACTGGTGCGCAGGATGCACTACGTCCGTGCATAATCGCCTGTAATGGCCGCGATCCGCCTGATCGAGCGGCCTCGTACCATCTGTGCACCCGAACCGCCGCGTCGTTGACAGCGTGCGGTGGGCCGGGCCGGTCAGGGGGCCGTCATGCCGCTGTACGAGTATTACTGCCGCGACTGCAACGGGGTGTTCGAGCTGCTGCGCCCGGCCAGCCAGTCCGGCACGCCTCAGCCGTGCCCGGAATGCGATCAGGACGCGCAACGGCTGATGACCACTGACTTTGCCGCCTTTACCGTGCGCGACGGGCTGCCTCGGCGCATCCCCGACCGTGGCACCTACTGGCACCTGGGCCAGGAGGTCGGCCGCCCGGTGAACGAGGCGGCGCGCGCCTGGGAGCACCCGGACATCCACAAGGATGCTCCGGTCACCGCGCCCACCAACGAAGAGGTGGAGCGCTTCGACCATCAGATCGATGTCGATGTGGAACATGAGATGGAAGCTGCGGCGCGTGGCATGAGCGCCATCCAGCCGCAGAAGAATCTGGAACGAGCGAAGTTCCTGGAGCGCCTGGTCAAGACCGGCGGCGCCGGACGCCTTCGCCCGCGCGGGGCAGACTCGCGCGCTGATTCAACCGACTAGAGGGTCTCAGTCACCCCTTTAGCGAGCCGTACAAGCCGTACAGAGAGAGGATCGTGAGTGACTAGCCGTACGTTTGAGAGCCGGGTGAGCCGGCGGTCCGTCCTCGAAGGGATCGGGGTCGGGGCGCTGGGCCTGGCGGGTGCCGCACTCATTGGGTGTGGCGGTGGTGGCCAGGCCGGTGGCGAGGCTGGCGGCAGCGCCGGTGGCGCCGCCGGTGGTGCCGCGTCCAACCAGCCAAAGGGCACTGGCCTTCCCCTGACGGCCCCGGTCGTCCAGGGCAAGGAGAAGCCCGGTGGCACGTTCACCGAGCACACGACCAGCACCTACAGCCAGCACGACCCGGGCACCGCACTGGCGACCAACATCTGGCACGTCATCGGTGAGAAGGGCCTGGAGCCCGACCCGCAGACCGGTGCGATCCGCCCGCACGTCATGACCTCCTGGGAGGTCGCCGACCCGAGCGGCACCACGCTGGTCTTCAAGATCAAGCCGGGCATCAAGACCCACAACATGGCCCCGTGGAACGGCCGCGAGTTCACGGCCGAGGACGTCGCCTGGAACCTGGAGCGCATCGGCGGCCTGTACGCTGAGCGCCTGAAGATCCCGGCTGCCTCGTTCCAGCGCGCCACGATGGTGGCGAACCTGACCAAGGCGCAGGCCGTCGACCCGACCACGGTCAAGGTCACGCTGTCCAAGCCCAACTCCTCGTTCTTCAACGGCCTGATGGACACTCGTGTCCCCTTCGCGCCGAAGGAGATGGACGAGATCGGCTGGACTGACCCCATGAAGATGGGCGGCATTGGGCCGTTCCAGATCTCCGAGTGGGTCAAAGACCAGAAGATGAACTACAAGAAGCACGCGGCCTACTTCCGTCCCGGGGAGCCGCACTTCGACAACTTCAACTGGACGATCATCCCGGACCGCGCGTCCGCAGTGGCCGCCTTCATCAGCGGTCAGACCCAGATGATCTCCAGTGTGAACCAGCTCGAGATCGACCAGATCAAGAAGGCCAAGCAGGACGCGAACCTGTACCAGTGGGTCGACTCCAACTGGCACCACTTCCGCCCGAGTGTGGAGTACGCGCCCTTCAAGGACCTGCGGGTTCGCAAGGCGCTTCTGCTGGCGATCGACTACGCCCAGATCATGGACGGCTTCTTCGGCTCTGGCTGGGGCTACCAGGCCGCGCTGAACCCGGGCTTCCCGGAGGGCTGGAAGCCGGACAAGGTGAAGACCCTGCCCGGCTACAACCCGGACACGAAGGCAGCTGACCGCGCCGAGGCGCAGAAGCTCCTGGCTGCCGCTGGGTACCCCAACGGCAAGGGCATCGACTTCCAGATCATCTTCCAGAACACCTCGGGTGCGGCGTACCCGGAGAACAGCCAGCGCTTCCAGGCGCAGATGTCGCAGGTGTTCCCGGAGATGAAGGTCTCCCTGAAGCCGTACGCGGACAACGCCTCGTTCTCCGTGCCGCAGGCCAAGGGCGACTTCCAGATGGTGTCGTACGTCATCACGGCGGCGCCGGACGCTGTCATCGACATGCAGTCGCAGTACTACACCGGTGGCAGTCGGAACTACGGACACTTCTCCGACAAGGGCCTGGACGCTCTCATCGACAAGGCGCAGGCCGAGCTCAAGACTGACGCTCGAACTGCCCTGCTGGAGGAGTTCCAGACCAAGTTCGTGAACGACTGGGTGCCGATGTACGTCCTCGGTGCGCAGCCGGCTCGCGTCATGGTTCAGGGCAACGTGGCGGGCTTCGACACCACCGCGGGCACCTGGTACGGCTACTCCGCGACGACGAAGGCGTGCCGCTGGTTCTACGTGGACAAGTAGGCGCGTTTCGCGCACAATGCCGGCGGCCAGCATCCAAGATGCTGGCCGCCGGCGTATCTAGCGCGGGGGGGGTTCATATGGCGAAGTACGTCATTCGTCGTCTGATCGGTATGGTGCCGACCTGGCTCATCATCATGTTCATGGTGGTGTTCATGGTTCGCCTCATCCCGGGCAGCGTGGTCGACCTGCTCCTTCAGGAACAGGGCGGCGGTGGTTCGTACCAGGAAGGCATTGACCGGGCAGCGATCGAGAAGCGCCTGGGCCTGTCCGACCCGGTGTATGTCCAGTATGCGAAGTACGTCGTGGGCGTCGCGCAGGGGGATCTGGGCGAGTCACTCTGGGACAATCAGCCGGTGACCACGCTCATCGCGCAGCGCGTCCCCGTGACTGCGCAGGTCGCGCTGGTGGCGATCGTCACCTCGGTCGCGGTATCGATCCCGGTCGGTGTGATGTCCGCCGTACGGCGTGACACACCGGTCGATTACCTGCTGCGTTCGATCTCGATCCTCGGGATCAGCGTGCCCGGCTTCGCGATCGGTACCGCCATCGTCATCTTCCCCACGCTCTGGTGGGGTGTGACGGTCTCCTTCAAGTACGTCACCTTCGCCGAGGATCCGATTCAGCACCTGAAGCTGATCATCCCGCCGGCGGTCGTCCTGGGCGTACAGCTCTCCGCATCCGTCGCGCGCCTGACGCGCACGATGATGCTGGAGGTGCTGCAGGAGGACTACATCCGCACCGCGCGTGCGAAGGGTCTCCGTGAGACCAAGGTCATCGTGAAGCATGCGCTCAAGAACGCCCTGATCCCCGTCGTGACGGTGCTGGGCATCCAGATCACCAACCTCATCGGCGGCTCAGTCATCAGCGAGACGATCTTCGCCATCCCGGGGCTCGGACGCCTGATGGTCTCCTCCATCACCGCCCGCGACTACCCGGTCGTCCAGGGCATCGTGGTCATGACGGCGGTGTTCGTCATGCTCATGAACCTGGCCGTCGACGTGTCGTATGGCTACCTCGACCCGCGGGCGCGTCCGGCGTAATGCGGCGCTCGCTCATCACATCGGTTGGCCGGGGGGAGGACATCAATGTCCGCTGAAGCAGGGATTGGGCAGGCGGTACGGACGGGACGGCGCGGCGAGCGCCCGCTCGGTGCCCGCATCGTCTATGAGGTTTCGAAGTTCATCCGTAAGAAGCCGCTGGGCGCCTTCGGGGCGGTTGTGCTGCTCGTGCTCGTCGGAATGGCGGCATTGGCACCGATCATCACGCCGTACGGCCCGCTCCAGCAGGGTACGGGCCCCGCGCTCGCGCCGCCCAGCGCGGATCACCTGGCGGGCACCGATCAGTTCGGCCGTGACGTGTTCACGCGCATCGTCTATGGCTCACAGATCTCGCTACAGGTCTCGATTGGCGCGACGGTCCTCGCGATCATCCCCGCCACGACCTTCGGCATGATGTGCGCCTACTTCCGAGGCCCGTTTGACCTGATCTTCCAGCGCGTCGTGGACGCCTTCCAGGCGATCCCGGGCCTGATCCTTTTGATCACGATCGTCTCGATCCTCGGGTCGGGGCTCTACAACGTCATCCTGGCGCTGGCTATCCCGGCGTCGATTACCGGCTCGCGCCTCCAGCGCGCAGCATCGATGCAGGTGACGGGGCGTGACTACGTCCTGGCGGCACGGTCGCTGGGGGCGACGGACGCGCGCATCATCACGCGCTACATCCTCCCGAACATCATGGCGCCCATCATCATCGTGGTGTCGCTCGGCTTCGGCGGGTACATCCTCGCCGAGTCGTCGCTGAGCTTCCTCGGCTACGGCGTGCCTCCTCCCGCTCCGTCGTGGGGCGGCATGCTGGCCAGCGACGGCCGCCGCTACATGTACGTCGCTCCACACATGTTCATTGCGCCCGCGATCGCGCTGAGCGTCGTCGTCTTCGGCGTGAACATGTTCGGCGACGCCATGCGCGACATCCTCGACCCCCGCCTCCGCGGCTCCGGCTGATCGCCGAGGCTTCGGCCGACTGCACACGAGGGCCCGGCGGCAACGCCGGGCCCTCGTTCGTTCCGCGCACGTCCGGGCGGCGCGCATCGGCACTCCCACAGGGCTGGCGTCGCGTGGTACAACGTCCGCGATTACAGGCGCAATCACCGCCGAGCCCCGCGCGGGCAGGCGAGGAGGAGAGGGCCATGACCACCGACCAGAGCCTGCCCGGGCCGTTCAACGGCCTCCGCGTCATCGAGCTCGCCGACCGCACCGGCCAGTGGTGCGGAAAGCTCATGGCGGACTTCGGTGCGGACGTGGTGAAGGTCGAGCCGCCCGGTGGGGTCGCCGAGCGGCGGGTCGGCCCCTTCTACCAGGACATCGAGCACCCCGACCGCTCGCTCTACTTCTGGCACTACAACACCAGCAAGCGCTCCGTGACGCTCGACCTGGAGCAGGAAGCCGGCCGCGAGCTGTTCCGCCGCCTGGTCGCGAGCGCGGACGTGCTGCTGGAGACGACGCGCCCCGGCACGATGGAGCGCCTGGGTCTCACCTACGACGTGCTCTCCGCCGACAACACCCAGCTCGTGATGTGCTCGCTCACCTCGTTCGGGCAGGACGGGCCGTGGCGCGACTGGCTGGGCACCGACATGGTGCACCTCGCGGGTGGCGGTCAGATGGCCGCGTGCGGCTACGATGCCGTCGATGACCCCGACCAGCGCCCGATCGCCCCGGGCGGTGGCAACGGCTGGCACATGGGCAGCCACTACGCCTACATCGCCATCACCGCCGCGCTCTTCCACGCGCGCATGACCGGCGAGGGTCAGCACCTGGACGTCTCCGCGCACGAGGCCGCGGCGCTCACCACCGAGATGCACGTCCCAACGTGGATCTACACGCAGCAGGTCGTGCAGCGGCAGACCGGGCGTCACGCCGGTACGCGGCCCACGCCCCTCACTCAGCTTCCCACCGCCGACGGCCGCTACGTGAACGGCGGCGCCGGGCAGCTCCAGGCGAACCGCTGGAAGCCGTTCGTGCAATGGATGGAGGAGAAGGGCATGGCCGAGGACTTCGCCGACCCGAAGTACCTCGAACCCGCCGTCTTCACCGAGAACCAGCAGCGCATCGCCGACAAGGTGAAGGAGTTCGTGAGCACCCTGACCGCCGACGAGGCGATGACGGGCGCCCAGGAGCGGGCCGGCATGCCGTGGGGCGCCGTTCGCGCCCCCGACGACCTGCTGGAGGACGATCACTTCGCCTCGCGCGGGTTCTTTCCATCCGTGGAGCACCCGGAGCTCGGGCAGACGTTCACGTACCCCGGCCCCGCCTCGCTCTACCCGCGGTCGCCGTGGCGCATCTACCGCCGCGCGCCACTGGTGGGCGAGGACAGCGCCGCCGTGCTTGCCGAGGTTGGCGTGGACGCCGCGACGCTGGTGCGGCTGCGTACCGACGGCGTCGTCTAAGCGGGCGGTCGAGGCGCTTCGCGCAGGGGCTTCACAGCCTTCGCGGGACTGGGTAGAGTGTCGCCGCCGGCCCTGCGTCGGCAGGCTCGAGGCGGTTCGCACCACCTCGACACGGGGGAGTCACACGCGACGTCGCAGACGCGTGCAGTGGAGTCGAGAGAGGACCTGAGACATGCCGATCCAGTGGCCGGAGGGGAAGCGCCCCGTCTTCGTGGGCGCCGGTTGGACGATGATTCGTCGCTACATGCCGCGCACCAAGGCGAGCAACGCCAAGGAAGCCGCGACGATGGCGATCGCGGACGCGGGCCTGCAGGTGTCCGACATCGACGGCATCTTCATCTGGGCGAACCCGAACTGGGGCAACGTCCAGGGCCCGATGGTCTGGCTGGACATCGCGCAGATGATGCAGGTCATGCCGTGGGAGAACATCAAGTTCTGGCTGCAGCCCGAGGCCGTTGCGGCCGGTAGCTGCTCCGGCATCCACTGCGCCGCGCTGGCGCTCGGTGCCGGTGCTGTGAACTACGCGCTCGTCATCCGCACGGGTCACCACCCGGCAGGCGTGCGCTACCGCCAGATCTCGACGAACCGCGCCCCCGGTGGCGCCGCGTTCTCGACTCCGTATGGCCACGGCGTCGGCGGCGCGGGCCAGGCGGTCACCTACCAGCGCTACCTTGCGAAGTACAACGCGAAGCGCGAGTCGATGTGGGGCTACATCGGTACCGCCCACAAGAACGGCCAGGACACGCCGCAGTCGGTGTGGCGCGGC